>JBEKJM010000115.1:0-2842 GCA_050011215.1 Nitrososphaerales archaeon | reverse complement strand
TGAGAGAAGAGGGTCAGCTCAGAGCCCACACTGAAGACCAGCTTTCCGGGCCACCGTTGACGGAGCCCCTCTGCCCGCTCCGCCGCCCTCGCGATGTACTCGAGAGTCTCATCCTGGCTCCTGTCCCACATTTCCGGCGAAATCCACACCTCCAACCCCTGAGCCAAGGCGTCCTGGCTGGCGGTCACCAGGCGATTGACATCCAAGCCACAAATTCTTACCGCATTGCAATGCAGGTCGTTCTTGATGATTTCTAGCTCTCGATGAATAACTTCGGGTTCAAACTTGGGACGCCAATTTCCTCCCATCATCACGCGGCCCACGTCATAGCAAACTCCTTTCCGATTCAACTTCGGATTGCTCTCGGCGAATCAGGATTCTTGCCGTGCATAAGAGTTCTTTCTGCCTCCGCCCTGATTTGACAAGTAAACTGTGCAAATCCGGGCCCAAACTACTTCCCCAGCATGACGCACCTTCGTAGACCCGACGGATCAAATGCCCCAGGGGGGATTTAGACCGAAAATGGGTACAAATCTCGAAGGCAAGACCGCGCTACGGTCGCGTCATGCGCGCGCAGGGATGCACCCTCCCAGCCGTTGCGTTGCGAGCGACGCTCACCAGACGAATCGGGGACTTGTTCCAGGCTCTAAAGAGCATACTTGCAGTTGGAACATTCCCACCTCAGGATGTCGCCCTCGTCGTTCGTAACCTTATTCATGAACGCGCGTCGACACTCTGGACAGAGGACCTCTGGGTTCTCGGGCTCCTCACGCGATCTCAGCGCCTTGATCAGCCGCCTCTTGCCGAGCTCCCGAGTCAGGTCGTCGAGCGAAACCCAGCCAAGAAACTCATCGCTCTCGAAAACACCAAGCCTCGAAACATTGTGCGCCAAGATCTTCCTGGCCGCCTCCCTTGCTGATGCGTTCGGGCCAATCCGGTAGAACGGGCCCATTACCTGACTAACCTTCACGTCCTCTGGCTTTTTGTTCAAAGCAAAGAAGTCCCACAACAACCGCCTCGCCGTGAGTAAACCTACGACTTTGCCGTCCTCTCCGACGACTGCGATGCCGGTCGACTTTGCCCGATTCATCGTCTCTGCGGCCACCAACACTGAGTCTGAACTCCTTACCCTCGGTACGTTTGTCGACATGACATCCTTCACTCGCGCCAACCCTTGCCAGTTCTCCGCGTCGCCGCTTCTGACTATTCCCGCATAAAGCCATTTGGGGGCGAAGAACCGTCGGTCCAAACCAGGAGGCGCATGCCACGCGTCCGGCGACAGACGATCCACCGAGAGAGGAAATCTTAACCGAACAGAATGAGGAGCGTCCTGAGGGATAGGTCGTGAACTCAGCCAGAATCAAGAAGACGCTCGACAGGTTAGCCTATGCCTCTCTTGTCCTGGACATCTGCATCGCGATCATCACGGCCCTCAGCGTCTTCGATGTCGGCAGTCCCCAACACCTGTTAGTCCCAATCAACTACCTTCTCACGATCGTGGTCGTGCTCTCGGTAGTCATGTTCGTCGTTCTGCTCTTGTTCAGGTCCAAGGAAAGACAAGCCATGAAGGCAATCGAAAAGACCCAGCCATCTCCCTGACCTCCCGAGGCATCTCGGGCGACCGCTCCCTCACAGCATCGCTGGGAGAAAGCACGCCAGGCCGATTAGAAACTGCAGCGCTATCGTCTTCTTAATTGGAACGCCGGTCGCACGAGTGCTGGCCCCCCCTAGTGTGTGGGGATATTGTTTAGTCTTTTGTCATGGCTGAGGAGACGGTCGCTTTGGCCCTCTTTACAATAAGATAGGCTAAGGCAATTGTCACCCAAGAAATTGTCAAGCCGACCCCAACGCCTTTGAAATAGAGGTTCCCCCAAATGTATGACAGCGAAAGAAAAATCACGCTCAGGATTAATTCGAATAGTATGAGAATTAGTATGAGTGTTGTATAGCTCAACTTGCTTCGCCATCTGGTTACTTTACTCACATTTTCCACCTATCGATATTCAGCGTTAAAACCGTTCTCGCCTAGCGTGCGCGCGCGGGGCGCGTTGTTTCAGAACCTTGCCAGTACAAGAGACAGAGATAGAGCCGACAGAAGAGATACACCCCATCCTTGAGAAGATAGAAGCCGAGAAGTTCTACAGACTCACCGAGCTGTACGAGATGACGTACGGCCGAGAGTTCTACGTAGACTTGAGCAGAACGACGAACAGAAGACCCTATGGCTCTTTGTGGCGAAGGTTCTGAACTTGAAGAAAGTGAGCGAAGGATTCACGCAGTGAAACAAGCTCGCCCCTTCGCTGAAGCACAAGAGAGACCTTCGTCCGACAGAACTCGATTAGTCAGCCGTACACTCCGCTCGGCGGTGGGGTCTCCTTCGTCATCGCCGCTATCAGCGAGGTTGAGTAGCCCGCCTTCTCTGCGAGCGCCTTCGCTATATCCGCCGTACTCACGAGACCTACCATGTCTCCCTTCTTGTCTACGACCGGCAGCCTCCTCAGTTTGTTCGTTGTCATCACCTTGAGCGCCTCCTCGATGCTAGCTTCGGGAGACGTGACCACGATTCGAGACGTCATCACGGACTTGACCTTCGTCTGCTTGGGCGAGGCCCCCTTCCCCACGACCCTCCTGGTGATGTCCCGTTCTGTGATTATCCCGACTATCTTCCCTTTCGACTTCACGAAGACGCAGGAAGAGTCGTGCTTGTCCATCGCCTTGGCCGCCTGCATGACAGTGGCATCAGCAGGAATCGTCAGAGGGTTCGGGCTCATTATCTCCTTTACCTTCAGGTCCAGCTTCTTGAGAGCCTCTTTCTCGTTGTCGCCAGAAGAACCCTCTTCGT
>JBEKJM010000114.1:0-2844 GCA_050011215.1 Nitrososphaerales archaeon | reverse complement strand
GAAAGGTTGGGCCGCAGGCTAACACGGAAGCCACAGTGCTCCAGAGAGAGCGGATAGGAGAGTGCCCATCCAGCAACGGCAGGCGTATTAGGGGCTCGGAAGCGACATAGGAGAATCCCAATCTTGGTCCTCCGCTTGGCGCGCGCCTGCGCGGTATCACAAGGTTCTCGAGTACATTCCAACCGTGCAGGAGACTCTAGTCGCTCTAGGTGAACACGGTGTACCCGCAGTGACCACACGTAAGACGTCCCTTGTGCTGCGCCATGAAGTACCCCTTCCCGCATCTCGGGCACTCCTTCCGCAGCCGCGCCAGAGACCCTTCTTCGACCTTGTACAGCTTGTGGACCTGTATCCTGCGCTTGGGAGCCTTCGGCTTCTCCTTCTTTTCTGGCTTCTTTTCTTCCGCCGGAGCTCCCTCCGGCGGAGCTGGAGCTGGAGCTGGAACTGGGGTCGGGGCCGCAGGCTGTTGCTTCGACAAACCTACTTCTTGGCCTCCGCTGCTGGGGCGGGGGTCGCCGCCTTCTTCCGCTCTTGTTTCAGCTTCTCTCTTTCTTCCTTTGTCAGAACCCTCTCCTCAAGGTACCTGGGGTGGACCCTCTTCTTCGCCTCCGCCGAACCATAGACGTAGAACCTGCCGATCACATTGGTGGTCCCTGCCTGACCGTCCAGTCCTACTATGCCGATGTTCTCAGACGCCACTCCTAACTCCTGAGCCACCGCTGCTATGGCCTCCTTTCTGGTGAGCTTCCCTGCCTTGCCGTCGAGTCGCAGCTCGACGTACGACCTTTCGAGGACCTTCGAGTCGGACCTCTTCACTAATTGCAATCTAGGCAACCCGGCTCTGCGGGGGATATAAATCAGTCCGCCTCAGCGGATTTCAGGGATCCCGATTTCAGCGAGAATGGCCTTGTTTCTCGATTTCGATTCGGCGTCCGTCCTCACCATCACTATCCCTTCGCCGGGCTGTCCGTAGAAGACGACAGCGGATATTGGAGCCAGGGCGATGACCGGTATTGCCAGGAGGTCTTCCTCGCCGTTGACAGCTACGCGGGCAGGCTTCCGTCCCAGAAGAGCTTCCCTAATTCCTTCTATCGCGACTTCCGTGATGGTCCCCGGGGGGTTGTCGACCTCTATCTTCCTCGTATAGGCCACCGCAGGAGGGGTCCTTTCTTTTCTGTTCTCCTTGGAGTCGACCACTTGGAGGTCGGGCACCCGACCCTGGGCTCCGAGCGTCTCGGTCACCCTGTCTCCTACGGTGATAACCATCGGCGCATTCCTGACCACCTCCGCGAAGGATTCACCCCTGACCTCCTCGGCTGAGAAGAGCCTGCCGATGGGCCTCGCCAGCCTTGCTCTGAGGCCTTCCGGAAGCCGGTAGACCTTTGGCAACCGCCTAGCTTACCTTCAGGGCGTATCTCCCTGGCTTGTCGATACCCAGGGTCTTTGCCACCTGAGATCGCTCTGCGTTGATTATGATAATGAGTCCTGACCACTCGTTGCTTAGTTCAGTGGAGCCGTCGTTGGGGCACGCCTTTTCGGTCGTCAGCGTCTTGCACTTCCTGCACGCCAGTTCCTTCAAGCCTATCCTTCCTATTTCTCTGCCCTTTCTTCGACCTTTCGCTGCTTCTGGGCCTTGCCGACTTCTTCATCTATCCATTCGAGCGCCCCCAGGAAGGGCTGTCTGCAGGTCACTCCTATCTTGCCCATCGATATCCCGTGTCCGAGGCTCACTGCCGTTATCCTGACTCTCACCTTGCTCCCGACCTTGAGCGACCTCTTGCTCTGGGAGGCCGTGATGATCCCGGACTTCACGTCGCTGGTCAGGTAGTCGTCCGTTATCTGGCTGAGGTGCAGCAGCGCGTCTGCGGGCCCGATCCTCACGAACGCTCCGAAATCTGTCACCTCGACTATCTCTCCCTCGACGAGCTCCTGTTTGAGCGGGAAGAATGATAGGACCTCGAAGGTGACTCTGTGATACGTTGCGCCATCCCCGGGTATGATCTTGCCTACCTTGTCGACCTCCACGCGGGTGACCAGGATCAGGTATCCGTGCTCAGGGTTGATTGTGCTCTCGTACTTTAGCTTCAGTAGCTCTAGGGCGACCTTCTCTAGAGGCGACCCGAACTTGTCGGGGGGAACGCGGACGACGTCCTCAAGGTTGACTAGCTCAAACATGAATCCTCAGGAACCGCCATCACGTTTTGGGTAGCCGATATTAATCTTTGGTTCTCAGGCTCTGTTAACTTGACGGTTGCTGGCTCCAAATCGTCTCGGTGTTAAGCGTCGGTTGCTGGAGAGTGGGTCTGGGAACGACTCAGGCTCCCGATTTAGCCCATTTGCGGAGTCTTGACCCAACGAGAAGAGGAACCACGAAGAGGAACAGGAAGAAGATGATTCCAAGTCCACCGGTGAGGTATAACGAACTACTTTCGATTGCTGAAAACCATTCAACGGCTGTTAGCGCCAATAGGAGGAAATAAACGGAGAGAACAAGTCCCTGTCTTCGGTTCACTCAGTTGGTTTGGAAGCGTTCTGAATTAAGGTTAGCCACTTGTTCTCTCCTTCGACCTTGATTCCCGCCATCTCGGATGGCGTCCTTCCCCCGAGTCCTTCGTGGGGCCTGATGTAGTTGTGGAATAGCTGATAGCCCTTGAGGATGGGCGTGTCCTCGCGCTTGAGGCCCCTCATCACCTTCTCTCGGTCTCTCACTTCCCCGTTCATCCTCTCCATCTTGACCCTATGACGTGGGTTAATGAAGAAACGAGCCACTCTGGGAGGCATGGACAACAGTGTACTGTATGTAGGAATCGACCTGCACGAGAGGGAGTCCCAGCTCGCGATATT
>JBEKJM010000113.1:0-2897 GCA_050011215.1 Nitrososphaerales archaeon | reverse complement strand
CAAGATATTCGGCTTCTCGATCAATTCGCTGACGCTTTTCGGGATTACCCTCGCGACTGGACTGGTGGTGGACGACGCGATTGTAGTCATTGAAAATGCCCAGCGACACATCGATGCAGATAGAAGCGATCCGCATGCCGCGACTTCCGCTGCCATGGCGGAAGTGTCGAGCGCCGTCGTGGCTACGTCGTTGGTGCTCATTTCGGTGTTCGTGCCGGTGTCATTCTTCCCCGGCACGACGGGAATTCTCTACAAACAATTCTCTTTGACCATCGCGTTTTCAATCGCCATCTCGTTGTTCAACGCTCTCACTCTGTCACCGGCTCTGGCCGCGATCCTGTTGCGTCGTGAAGAGCAAAAATATTCGATCTTTGATTGGACGCATATTGGATGGCTTTCGAGCGCGTATAGGAAGTTCGCTCATGGCGTCAGTGCGGGAATTCAGGCCCTCGCGAACGCATATGGAAAAGCCATTTGCAGGGTGCTGAACTATCGCTACGCGATGATCCTGCTGTTCTTCATCGGTTTGGCTGCGACTGCCTACATGTATGTACACGTGCCGACCGGATTCGTGCCGCAGGAAGACCAGAATTACTTCATCGTGGTGGTGCAAGCGCCGCCCGGAGCATCGTTGAGTTACACGACAAACGTGGCGCGACAAGCTGAAGAGATTCTGCGCGCCGATCCCGACGTCTTCGGCACTTTCGCTGTCCCTGGCTTTTCTCTCTCTGGAGGCAGTTCGTCAAACTACGGCCTAGTGTTTGCTCCGCTTAAGCCCATAGACGACCGCAGGGGCAAGGGTCACTAGCTGCGAGATCAACGAGTATGCCTGCGACCTGCACGAAGAGAACGATCGGCTCAACAAGGTGCAGGACAAGGTCCGCGTCGTCAGGGGAGACGCGGCAGAATTGCCGACGAGGGAAGAATTCAGGTTTGACCGAGTCCTCATGCCCCATCCTTCACAAGCAGACAGGTTCCTCCCTGTCGCATTGGAGATGGCCAAGAAGCGGGCCTTCATCCACTACTACAGGCACGTCCTGGGCAAGAGCGAGGATGAGGCCTCGGCCAGGCTGGTCGAGGAGCTCTCCGGTCTAGTCCCCCCAAGGACCCAAATCGCGACGAGGAGGGTCAGGGAGGTCGGCCCCAGATGGATCGAGATGGCCGCCGACCTGAGACTTCCAGCCTAGAATGGAGGGATCTAGCTGTACCCGTCGGAAATGGCGGTCACAGCATCGCAGGGACACACGCCTACCTTGTGACTGCCGCGACGCCATGCGCCGAAGGGCCATCGCCGAGCGATAGCGACCGAGTAAGACGAATATAGCGACGCCCTCAAGCTCGGAAGGTTGAAGGTCCTGACCAGTGATGCGGACCTAGAATCGCTCTCCAGCGACTCCGGCATCATCAAGATCAGGCCTACTGTGGGCTACGTGGCCGACAGCGAGGCCGAAGTTGAATCGGTCCTTGAACTCGCAGGGCGTTCGGGTGTGCCAGTGACACCGAGGGGCGCTGGCACTTCGATACCGAGCCAGTCGGTGGGGAGAGGATCGGTTCTCCTCCAGGGTCGGAGCATGGCTGCCATGCTCCTCGGAGGCAGTGTCAGATGCGAGCCGGCTCTCGTGAAGGGAGACCTGAACAAGCTGCTGGAGCTCGCCGGGAGATGGATGCCCGTCGACCCTTCCAGCTACCTCAGCTGCACGGTCGGAGGGATGGTAGCAAATAACTCGGCGGGCGTAAGGACGCCGAGGTACGGCTCGACAATCGATTATGTCGAGGGACTGAGGGCGGTCATCCCTGGCGAGGGGGCACGGAACCTGACCGCGGTCCCCATAGAACGGGCCCTTACTGGCGACAGGGTCACGAGGACGGTCGCGGGGCTCCTAGTGGAGAACTGGAAGACCATTATCGCCGAGCAGCCCCGCGTCACGAAGAACTCCTCCGGATACCGCCTCGAGAGGGCGCTGCACGACGGACTCTGCGACCTTCCGAAGCTCTTGGTGGGTTCGGAGGGGACGCTGGGTGTGCTGACGGAGATTACGTTTGCAACCCGAGTGAAGGCTGGGTCGAGAATCCTCCTGATCGTCGAGGTCGGGCTGGACGAACTCGATGCCCTTGTCTCCGCGTTCAGGAGTCATGACCCGACGGCGGTCGAGCTCGTCGACAAGTCCGTCTTCAGGAAGATGGGCAAAGAGGATAGAATAGCCAGGTATTCTCGCACGGAGGGCGAATACCTTCTCTTCTGCGAATTCGAAGGAACCGAAGAGCTCCTGCAAGAAAGGATGGAAGCGATCGCCGGCTCGAAGGCTGGGGGGTTCGAGCCAATCGTTCTGACGAGTCCCTCAGAAGTGCGCGAAGCCTGGGAAGTCAGGAATGAGACGCTGACACTGGCCCTGGAGATCAGAGAAGGGAAGAGGAGTCCCGTGCCCGGAGTCGAGGACCTTGTGGTCCCGACCGAGAAGCTCGGCGACCTCGTAGGACTCCTGAAGGACCAGTTCGAGAGAAGAGGCCTCGGCTACATCTCCTACGGTCACGCATGGGACGCCAACCTGCACGCTCGCCCCCTGCTCGACCCGAGCCTTCCTTCCGAACGGAGGATGCTTGAGGAAATCATGGAAGAGTCCTTCGAGGCGGTCTGGAAGATGGGAGGCTCGATGACTGGGGAACACGGCGACGGCATGCTCAGGGCGCCATACGTGGCGCGTCAGTATCCGAAATCGTACGGAGTAATGAAACAGATCCGGGAGGTCTTCGACCCCAAGGGGGTGCTCAATCCCGGCGTGAAGATCGTCTAGGCGCCGCGGCCCTAGCCAAAAGCCTCGCCACGCGTACGGGCTCCGGAATCGATCCTTGGAGTGTGAACATGTCGAGCACGGACTTGGTCTCCGTCCGGTCGAGCC
>JBEKJM010000112.1:0-2929 GCA_050011215.1 Nitrososphaerales archaeon | reverse complement strand
CATCTTCGACTCCCTCACTATCTTCCCAGTGTCATCCTTCAGGACGCACTGTATCGACCGTTCATGCAGATCCAATGCTGCGTACATGAGCTTGGCCGTGGCTTTTCTTCTCCTAAACCCATGCGAGCATCCCACCTTTCGAGTTTAGGCGCGGTCCAAGACAATACCCGCTACCGTGGGGTCACCGTGGGAGCATCGTTTCCTGTGCCCAAACCAGCCAAAGTCGGAATCTGGCGCGCGCTGCAACTTCATTCGCCCACACATGGGCCTCAACGGGAAGACTCCCGCTCAAGTGGCGGGCAGGACTTACCGCTTCAAGGAATCAGGTGGAAGGAGCTAATCAAGCAAGCGACATCGAAACGAGAAACAAGGACGTAATCACTCAGGAAGAATGGGAACAAAGAATCAAAAAGAACTTGAAAGGGTGAGAAATGCCCTCTTTTTGGGTCAATTGTTCACCAAATCGTCAATTATGCATCGCTGACCGACATAGAACGGCAATCAGTAAAATATAATAGATGATATCATATTGGTTCAAGTCATGTCTGCGACAGAAGTGAACCAAAAAGCCAACAAGAAGCTGAATCGGGCCAGAAAGAGGTCGTCTCTTCTGCTATTCAGACTCGGCCAGCTCTAGACCCCTTTTTCCGATTGTCTTTGCTCTATTTCACAGATTCTGGTCTGAAAAGACTGCACGACGCAATTGTCAACGCATACGGTGGTGAGTCGGGAGTTCTACAACAGGGACTGCTCGAAAGCGCAGCACTGAGACCCAGAAATGTCTTCGGTGGTGAAGAACAATACAAAGGAAAGATCAGGAAAGCCAGCGCACTCGGCTATGCAATCACCACTTGGCATCCTTTCGTTGATGGGAACAAGAGAACAGCTTTGTTCGCCATGTCCTTGTTCCTATACCTGAACGGAATAACGATGGTCGAAGCGGTTGATTCTCTGAAGTATCTGGTATTGTTGGCCCGCGAGAAACTAGACGAAGAGCGCTTTACTCCAATAGTTGAACGATGGTGTTCTGGGTCGAGAATTGGCTCATTCTTCAGGTCATTGCAGTATCAATGGTGGCCGCGCTTCGAGATGGGGGCCTTCCAAGCTGTAGGGTTTCGTCTGGGGTATGAACCGTATAGACGCAGACAACTAGAATGGCTGGCGGCTGGCGATGTTGAAACATTCGAGAAGATAATGAAAGAGCATGAGGAGTTCACAAGAGCAGGGTATCCCAAACAATTCGACGTTGATTTCGTCGAGGAAGATTTCATCGAAGAGTGAGTCGTGCAACGGAGTTAACAGAATCTTCTACTTCTTCTGCAATCCTGATTGCAATCCGTGGTTTGGTTCGTGAGAACGAATCCAGTCCATCTCCCGAGTTGCACCAGCGGAACACGCCTAAGCCTCAATCTCCCGACGATGCACCAGAACCGTTTGATTCAACAGCTTAATAATCGAAGCCGCATTTCGGCACGGAGAGTTGGGAGGCGTCAGGGTCTCATCGAACAGCGGGATTCAGGTGGACGTCGGGGAGACTCGGTTCGTCTTGGACCCCAAGGCCGCGGTCCACGCGGACTACACCTTCGTATCTCACGCTCACATAGACCACATGCACAACCCGACCCGGAACGAGAGGATTATCGCTTCGAAGGAGACGAGCGACCTAGCAAGGGCTCGTGGCTACGACCTCGGCAGTACTACTGAGGAGGTGGAGGGCGTGGAGCTCCTCGACTCGGGCCACATACTCGGCTCGCGCGCCATCAAGATCGCCGACGAGGTCTACTACACGGGGGATGCCTCGGGTAGGGAAAGGGCCTTCCTGGGTAAATGTAGGACGAGAAGGGCACGGATTCTGATAATGGAGACGACCTACGGCAGTCCGGAATACGTCTTCCCCCAGACCGCGAAGCTGGTCAGGGAGGTGAATGGTATGATAGGATCGGCCTTCGACCGCGGGAGGCCTGTCGTCCTGATGGGTTATCCACTCGGCAAGGCGCAGCTCCTGTCGTACTACTTCTCCAGTTGGGAGCCGCTCTTCTTCCATGACAGCGTGGCAGCTATGAATAAGATACACGTCGACCATGGCGTCTCGCTGAAGGCCGGGCGCGGGTTCAACCCCTCGGAGGACTCTGACAGGCTCCCCAGCGGACCCTGGGTGATGATCGCCCCAATGTCGAGCGGCAGGAGCCACCTGATGTCACATCTCAGGAGCAGGTATGGGGCCATCCTCGCTGCGTTTAGCGGCTGGGCGATCAAGGGGGGATACAGCAGTTCACTGGGCGCGGACTACTCGTTCCCTCTAAGCGACCACTGCGACTATTCCGAGCTGATCAAGCTTGTGGAGGCCGTCTCTCCGGAGACGGTTTACACGACGCACGGGTTCGCAGCCGAGTTCGCGAGCGATCTCCGCAGAATGGGTTTCTCGGCCAGGACCCTGTCGGCGTATCAGTCGTCCCTCTCCGATTACGTGAAGGGCGACTAGGCCCTGACCAAATAGAACATGGCCTGTGCGCGGGAGGCAATGAAGATCTCCCAATTCATCAGGTATTGTATTGTCGGAGGTTTCGGCGCAGGGGTCCAGACCGTCATCCTCTTCGCGCTTGCCAGGTGGTTAGGTGTGTCCGACTTCGTGACGCTGGGAGGCATCGCGTTTCCCTGGGCTCTGGGCTGGGCAATCCTGGGTGCCTTCGCCTCGAACTTCTCCTTCAACAAGCACTGCACTCTCAGAGGCAGGTAGAGCCACTCTACAGCCTGGGCCGGGCCATTGGCCTGGTTCCTTCTTTGACTTCACAGCGTGGGTCTCCTGATTGCCTTATCAATTGCGAGCGGGAAAACCCACACCGTTCACGGGTGGGATGAGAGCGAGCCAGTCATTGGTCCTTAAGTATTCAAAACCCATCTTGACCATCGAATGCTCTCCGCCTTCAGG
>JBEKJM010000111.1:0-3040 GCA_050011215.1 Nitrososphaerales archaeon | reverse complement strand
AGCTGCCCAGATACGCCCTTCGTAGCCATGAAGATCGTTATGACCGGAATCCTGCCCCTGAGCTCCCTGGTCGCCTTGATTATGGCCGCTGCGACGTCCTCTGTCCTGACCGCCATTGGGGGGATGAAGACCACCATCAACGCGTCGACATTCGCATCGTTCGACACTGCGTGGATCGCGTTTGCGTAGTTCGCAGCTTGAGCGACTGAGGTCATGTCGACCGGATTCTTTGTCCCGGCAATGGGCAGTAGGAACTTCGCGAGCTCGGCCCTGGTCTGCCCAGACAGCTCGGGCACGTGAAGGCCGAGGCTCTCGCAAGCGTCAGCCGCCAGAATTGCCGGACCCCCTGCGTTCGTTATGATCGCGACCCTGTCCCCCTTCGGGACGGGCTGGGTCGAGAGGAAGGCCGCGACGTCAAACATCTCTTCAATCGAATCGGTTCTAATGATCCCTGACTGCCTGAAGAGCGCCTCCACAGTGACGTCCGAGGCGGCGACCAGAGCCCCGGTGTGAGACTGCGTCGCCCTGAAGCCCGCGGCCGACCGGCCGCTCTTGACGACTACTATAGGCTTCTTCCTGGCCACCCTCTTCGCGAGCCTCGCGAACTTTCGGGGGTTCCCAAAGGACTCCAAGTGGAGCAAGATTACGTCGGTATCCTCGTCGCTCTCCCAGTACTGGATCATATCATTGCTGGAGATGTCTGCCTTGTTCCCTACGGAGATAAAACTCGACATGCCCAGCCCGAGCTTGTTGGCCTGATCGATTATCGCGTAGCCGAGGGAACCAGACTGAGAGAGGAAGCCGATCCTACCCGGGATCGACCTGGGCGGTGCGAACTGGCCGTTGAGGCTGACTCCCGGCTTCGTGTTGATTATGCCCATGCAGTTGGGCCCGATTAGGCGCATCCCGGACTCTCTACACACCTTTACGAGCTCCTCCTGGAGGCGGACGCCATCTCCTCCTATCTCAGAGAAGCCCGATGAAATTACTACGACGGCCTTCACCCCCTTCTGAGCGCATTCCCTGGCGGTCGAGACTACAAACCTGGCCGGCACCACCATGAATGCGAGGTCGACCGGGTCAGGGCAGTCGAGGACGGACTTGTACGCGGTGACCGATTGCACGATGGCCGCCTCCCTGTTGACCGGGTAGACCTGGCCGTTGAAGCCGCCATCGATGATGTTCCTGAAGAGCGCGCCCCCGATGGCCATCCTGTCACGGGATGCCCCGATTACGGCGATGCTCCGCGCCTCGAGAAAGCGCTTCCCAGCCGCGACCGCGGAATCGGCCTCACGCCGCTCAAACGCCGCGAGCCCGGCCGGCTGCATCGAGGTCGGGAAGGTCACCCTGACGTATCCCGGGGCCGCATGCATCCGGACCGGGAATCCCAGGTTCCTCACGAAGTTCAGGGCGTAGTGTGTCTCCGCTGCGGTCGCCGCGCTGAACGTTGTGATTCCGGAGTCGGTCGCTGCTTGCGCGAGTTGCGCCAGGAGGATTGAGCCGAGGCCCTTGCGGTGAAAACCATCCGTGACACTTATCCCCATTTCTGACGGTTCGCTCCCGGAACTATAGTCTGCTTCGCCGAAGACTTTGCCGTCCCTGATCGCGAGCAGGCTGAACCTCCTGTCAGGGGCGAGAAGTTCATCAAGCAGGCGCTCCTTGTCGATCGTGGATTTCAGGAACCTCGACAGAATCGATTCTTCTGACAGGCCTCCAAAGAACTCCGATAGCACTTCACGGTCGTCACCCGTGGTTCGCCTGACGTGGACCAGCGAACCATCCTTCAGGACCGCGTCCCCTTTGAACTTCTCCGTCGCCTGTCTAACCTCCTCTTATCTCCAGGACTGGGTGTCTCTGAACGGCCCGTGTTCAGTCTTTCGTTCTAGTCAGAGAATACACGATAATGAAGAAGCCCACGACCTGACTTACTGCTTGCGCAGACTCAGCCATGTCCAGGTGCCCGGTCACGCTGTAGATCACTCCAGCGATCGCGGCGCCCGCGGTAACGAATGCGAAGCCAAGTCCCAGCAGGAACATCGCCCCGCTCCTCGTCCTCCCATAGGCGCGCATGGCATAGAAGACGACGATCCCACCGAGAATCAGTATCAGCCCCTGGGCCACGCTTAGATAGAAGATCAGATCCATCTTTCATCGTTCGCCTCGTCTTCCGACCTTTAAAGTATGGACCCCCATTCTCAACGCTGGAAATCACTTCTCCGCTCTCATGCTCGTCCAAAGACGTCTGAGCTTCTCCGCCACGTCCTCATTCACAGTCGCGTCTACCTTCATGACGCCGCCGTCAAAGCTGACCGTCACGGCCCTGTAGGCGCTCCTCAGGAGTTCGTATTTCTTGCCGTCTGAGGTGACTATGATCTTCTCTACTATCAGTATCTGCGCGTCGAGGAGCTCATGGACCCTTCTGTAGCAAGTGCTGAGGGGAATGTCGTTCTCCCTGCTCATGTCCTCGACCGACTTCGCGGCCGGTATGGCTGAAAGCAGGATCTTCCTCGAATACTCGTCGGCCAGCCCCTGCACCAGCGATTGGACCCGGTCGGGCTCTTTTATCTCCAAACGGGATGAAAGCTCAGATTACCGTATTTGAGTCTATTCCGGTCTTAGCCCCCATTCATCTGTTCGTCAGGCTTGGGGGAGCGCTCTGCTGGGGCCCTTTCACGACCTCCTCGCTCGTCCGGCCAAGGTACGCGTCCATCATCCACTCCCATCGTCCTGAGAGGGCGGACCAGTAGATCGCACCGAAACCTCTCTTCATCGCGTACTTCACAAGCGAGGGAGACTGGTCGGAGGGCGGCCTCTTGTAGGTCGCGGACACGAAGATGGCTCTCTTGCCGCCGACCTCCATGGGACAGTTGATCCGGCCGTTGTATTCGTACACCCTGCCCGTCCCCTCCACCTCAAATGCGACGTTTGTCGCGACCACCTTGGACTCCAGGTGGGCGACGACCCCCGACTTGGAGATCGGAATGTTCGTCGCGTCGCCTATCGCGAAGGCGTCATCGTGTCCCTCGACCATCATCGTGCG
>JBEKJM010000110.1:0-3147 GCA_050011215.1 Nitrososphaerales archaeon | reverse complement strand
TCTGGTTGTTCTGCTTTTCCCATTTACCTGCGAACGCAGACATCGATAGCTTCGAATATCAAGCGGGTTCAAATTCTCTAAGTGGTGGAAAGTATAATTAAGTTCACAACAGCATTAAGAATAGTTCTTTGTGCCGCCATTCCTTGGAAAGAGGACAATTGGCTAGGCCAATGGCGGACGAAAGACGGAGTTCGCCTTCCGCAGCGAGGATCGCGGTAATCTCCGACGTCCACTCGAACCTCGAGGCGCTGCTGGAGGTGCTCGCCCGTGTCGAAGGCATGCAAGTCTACTGTCTTGGGGACGTGGTAGGGTATGGGGCGAACCCTAACGAGGTGGTCGAGGTTCTGCGTGAAAGGGAAGTGCTGGCCGTGATGGGGAACCATGACTACGCGGCCGTGACTGGAGAGACAGGGATGTTCAACGCGAGGGCTGCGATTGCCGTAAAATGGACCGCGAAGATGCTGAAGGGCTCAAACCTCGCATTCCTTGAGTCCCTCCCGAGGGAGCGCAGGCTACGGCTCGGGGAGGCCGAGGGGTACCTTACGCACGGGAGCCCGGACGACCCGCTGTGGGAGTACGTCGACCCAGCGACGCACCGGCAGCTCTTCGGCCACTATCTTGAGAGGCTGCACGTCCGGTTCCTGGGACTGGGGCACTCGCATGTTCCATTCATCAGTGATGGGGCAGAGGGGACGGTCTTCAACCCGGGCTCGGTCGGCCAGCCGAGGGACGGCGACAGAAGGGCGTCATATGCAGTGGTCAGCGTCGTCGGAGCGGCGGTCAGAGTCGAAAACCTTCGCGTAGAGTATGACTACGAGGCTGCAGCGTCGAAGATCAGGGCGGCCGGCCTCCCCGAACAGCTCGCCGACAGGCTTCGCTCGGGCACATGACAGTGTTAGAATATGAAGGTCCGGTAGAAGGTGTGCGACAGAGGGGAACGGCCCACAATTCCCAGAGAAGGTACCCGAACCCTTCCTGACAAACAAAGGCTTAAGTGAATCTGAGCGAGAGCTCGCAGGGATAAGGGGGATATTGGAATTGAATTCAGGTGATTCAAAAATTCTTCCCGCTAGAGTTTCCCTTGCATTCGAGGTCAACCGATAGTCACTCTTGTCGCTGTGCGACTACGCAATTTGCTTCGCTCTTGCTCGTACGGTCGCGTCCTTCTGAGTCCAGCGTGAGACTTGGGGTTGGTTTGGGATGAACCATCTCGAGGGAACCAAGCGGGGCAAGAGACCTAGTTCAAAACGCACCAGTCGTTCTGACGTCGCAAGAATAGCGGAAAGATCTAGCCCTGACGGCGCACTCAGCACAAGCTACGATTGGAAGAAGGTTGAATCTAGGGTCCGTGCTTTCTATGAGCGGCCTGAGACAAGAATCCAGATATCTCGCCGCGTCTCCCGAAGGAAACCGGTTGGTTACGTCGAGGGACCACCGACCCTCAACAACCAGCCGCACATAGGCCATGTCAGGGGAAGAACGATGAAGGACCTATGGTACAGGTTCAGCACCCTCGAAGGAGAGAACATCGTATTCAGGGGAGGCTGGGACACCCAGGGACTCCCGGTCGAGCTGCAGGCTGAGAAGGAGATGGGCCTTTCCGGGAACAAGTGGGAGGACCTCAAACAGGTCGGTGTCGAGAAGCTCGTCGAGGCCTGCAAGGGGCTCATCGAGAAGTACAAACGCGACTGGGTCGAGGCCGACCGCCTTCTCGGCCTGATGATCGATGAGGAGAGGGCCTACATGACCTACAGGGACTCGTACATCGAGAGAGAGTGGAAGTACCTCGAGACCGCGTGGAACCGCGGGCTCCTCGGTGAAGGCTTCAAGGTCGTTCCGTATTGCCCCAGCTGCCAAACAGCTCTGAGCCACGCCGAGGTGGTCGAGGGAGGGTACGAACGACTACAGGACCCGAGCCTATACTACAAAGTCAGGACCGAAGACGGCGCCTACCTGGCACTCTGGACTACGATGCCGTTCACGGTCGTCACCGACGAGCTCGTGGGCGTTAAGCCCGACTCGGACTACGAGTTCGTGAAGGTTGGCGAGGAGACTTGGGTGGTCGGCTCAGAAAGGAAGGAGGCCCTCTCCAGAGAGCTCGGGATACAATTCGGCGAGGTCTCAAGGAAGGCCAAGGGGAGGGAGCTGGAGGGCATCTCGTACGTGCACCCTCTGGTCGACTTGATCCCAGGACTGCGAAGCGCCGAGTTCAAGCCCAAAGTCCACAGGATCGTCGCCGAGGAGTTCGTCGACACCACAACGGGGACAGGCCTCGTCCACATTTCGCCGGCGAATGGCGAGGACGACTTCGCCGTCGCCACGAAGCGCGGAATCCCGGTCTTCGCGCCCTTCGACGACCAGGTGAAGTTCACGGCCGACGGCGGGCGTTTCGCGGGGCTCTTCGCGAGAGACGCTGACCCCATCGTTGTCGAGAGCCTAAAGGAGAGAGGAGCCCTGATATCGGTGGGGAAACTGACGCACGAATACCCGGTCTGCTGGAGGTCGGGGCACAGGCTGGTCTGGCTCGCACGCAGGGAGTACTTCTACTGGGTCGACAGGATACGAGACCAGCTTCTGCGGGCCGCGGAGAAGGTCGAGTACTTCTTCGAACCCCCGAAGAACAGGTTCCTCTCCTTCATCGCAGAGTCACCCCCTTGGTGCATCACGAGAGAGAGAGTCTGGGGGACGCCGCTGCCTGTCTGGGTCTGCGAGGATTGCAAGGAGAAGGTGGTCGCGTTCTCGAGGAAGAAGATAATCGAGCTCGCCTCAGAGCTCCCTGACGGTCCGTCCTTCGAGCTTCACAGGCCCTGGGTCGACAGGGTCGTTCTGAAGTGCCCGAAATGCGGGGGCAGAGCGCTGAGGGAGCCCTTCGTCCTGGACACCTGGCACAACAGCGGATCCGCTCCCTTCGCATCATTCACCGACGCCGAGTACAGGAAGCTCGTACCAGTCGAGTTCCTGACTGAAGCGATTGACCAGACCAGAGGATGGGCCTACCAGCTCCTCGTGCTCAACGTGATCCTGTCGGGGAAACCAGTGGCCCCCTACAGGGCCTTCCTGTTCCAGGGGCTCGTCCTCGACGAGCAGGGGAGGAAGATGAGCAAGAGCCTCGGAAACGTGCTCCAGGGGCTCGACGTCCTCCGCAAC
>JBEKJM010000109.1:0-7271 GCA_050011215.1 Nitrososphaerales archaeon | reverse complement strand
GCCTAGAGCGCGTTTGACAGGTTGGGCCAAGGCTATTGCGAAAGCCACAGTGCTCCGGAGAGAGCGAATAGGAGAGTGCCCATCTAGCTCCATGAGCTAGATCGACATAGGAGAACCCGCACTCCCTATTGCCCCAAATGAAAAAGGGTAGACGGAGTGAACCTCCGTCCCTTACGGGGAACGAGTTCTAACTCGTACCCTGAGAAGCCGTGCCTACTATCGTTGCGCTGGCGAATCTTGGGCCTACCTGAGTAACCTTGATTCTTGCCTTCTCTCCTTGCTTTCCTCCGGCGACAAAGATGACGAAGCCGTCGATCTTGGCCACTCCGTCGCCCCTTCTGCTCGTCTCGGCAATGGTGACATCGTACTCCTTGCCGACCTCTACCGGCTTGGGTCCCTCCGACCTAAAACCTCCGCCAGAACCAGATCGCCCGTAACCGCCTCCGCGTCCGTAACTCGTTATTTCATCTCCCAGTGCTTGGACGACACTGACCTTCCGAACAATTGCGTGCTATAAAAGAAGTGGCTTACCGGTTTGTTGATTCGCAAAGAAAGGGCAAACGCAGAATAGATGTGTCGTTCCTCATGCGTCTTGACGACACACCCTTGTTCCCCTCCGATCCTTTGAGTCTCATTACCCAGTCCCCTGAGCCGCAATCCTTGAGCAAAGGCGTGGGCAAGTTGAGTAAGTGTGTGCAGATAGTCAGCGGTATCTGTACTCAACCACAATAGGATGGAACTCAGGGAATCCACACGAAATGGAGGCTTGGTCTGCACGGTATGATGGAAGGTATTGCCTAGTCTCAGAACACGGACCCCGTTCTATTGGTTGCAAACAAAGCAAGCGCCCGCCCTGGGAAACCCAGCTAAGAAACGGGCTGAAGCTCCAACAGTCTCTGAGTAAGCCTGCGCCGTACAGCCTTCCGTCGCTGTGACTTGCCCGCTATAGGTCGCCGCAACCGTTCCTGCAGCTCCCTGACCTCGGCGGCTGTAGACACGTCACCCTCCTCGCCCTCCACCTTCACCCCGTGCTCCTGCATGCGCATCAGCTTCCGACACTACCTGGAGTCGGGGAAAACACACTCGTCGTGCAGCCGACCGTTCTTATTAGGCCTTTGCAGGAACTCGTCTCCATTCCTCTCCCGGTATTCTTTCCCATAACGCTCACTGACACCGCTCTCGATGCCCATTAATGATGCCTTTGGTCATGGCGAAGAGCAAGGATGATCCGAGCTCCTCACAGATGCACCGAACAAATCCGGAATCCACCCTCCTGGAGGCTGACGTCACGACGTAGCTAGATGATTGACCACGATTGACACAAGGTCGTTGCTCCCCCCTCCCGCCCAGATGAATTGATGGTACAGTTTGTCACGCTCCTGTTCGATTTGCCTCCTCTGAGACCCCTTGGTCTAAGACAGACGAGAACCAACACCGAAGACCTAGGCACGTGGCAATTGCCTTCAACTCAAAGGGAAATTGTGATGCAAAATGTCTCATAATACGAATCTTTCGAGGCTGCTGAAATCAGAGAGGATGCTGGATAGGTGCCCCAAGTGCGGAAAGAGGCTGATCGTAACCGATAGCCCCAGAGGCGAACTCTTTTGCGGTAGTTGCGGCTTCGTAATGAAGGAGAAGATCGTGGAAGCGGGTCCGGAATGGAAGTCCTTCTCCAGCGACGAAAAGGACAACAAAAGCAGGACCGGAAGCCCCACCTCCATAGCGATGCACGACATGGGCCTTGCCACGGTAATAGGAGGCCTGAACAAGGATGCGTCAGGGAGGTCGTTGTCTGGTTCCATGAAATCCACGGTCGATAGACTGAGGACGTGGGACCGAAGAAGCCAGGTGCACGAGTCGGCGGACAGGAACCTAAGGCAGGCGTTCAGCGAGCTGCGAAGGTTCTCGGACAAGCTCGCCGTATCGGAGGCGGTCACGGAGAAGGCCGCCTACTTCTACAGAAAGGCGCTCGAGAGGGGTCTTGTGAGAGGAAGGTCCATCACGTCCATCATAGCAGCGTCGTTCTACGCCGCATGCAGGGACATGGAAGTCCCAAGAACTTTGAAGGACGTGGCAGCGGTGAGCAATGTCAAGAAGAAGGACCTTGCGAGGTCCTACAGGCTCTTGGTCAAGGAGATGGACATCAGGATGCCGGTGGCAGACCCATCGAAGTGCGTAACCAAGATAGCGTCCAGGGCAGGACTGTCCGAGAAGACACAGAGAAGGGCACGGGAGATACTGGCCAGGGCCAAGCAGATGAGGATAACGGCTGGCAAAGACCCGATGGGATTCGCGGCTTCGGCGCTGTACGTCGCCTGCACGCTGGAAGGCGAAGGCAAGACGCAGAAGGACGTTGCCGAAGCTGCCGGGGTGACCGAAGTAACCATAAGAAACAGGTACAAGGGTCTCAGGTCAGCTCTCGGCATCTGAGTTTTGGCTTCGAGAAGCCGTTCTCAAAGGGCAACTATTCGCGACCTTCTATATGAAACGCACGTATGAGGATGGGCCTAGAGGACTCTTCTCTGCAAGTCTTGGATGCTTGGAGCTCGCCCCGCCTGACGAATCGGTCTGGTTCACATCACGTACAGGTATATCGGATGAGGCTTCCTCCAGCCCGCAGGCGTGACCTCTATCTCACGCGCAGGCCTCCAACCGGGAATCGGGTAATCGAAATTTACGATTCTGGCACCAGGCCTCAATTCTTTCATGAACTTGGGCGCCATCAAGTTCAGAGTGTAGCTCGAAAGATACATGGCAAGGACGTCAGCCTTTCTCAAGCTTACCTTCTTGAAGTTGCGACACGATATCATGATTTGATGGGACAGTCCCATCTTCTTCACCCTTCTGCGACACTCTCTCACGAGGCGCCTCCGAACCTCCACCCCTACCACTCTGGCATGAAAGTCCTTGGCCGCTGCTATCACCATTCTGCCGTCGCCCGAGCCGAGGTCGAACACCGTCTCATCTGGCATTACAGAGGCCAAGGTGAGCATCTTCGGTATGATGTCTTCCGGAGTCGAAATGTATGGTTCGGTATAGTTCATTCGTGCCAAGTAGTTTCTGGCCTTAGATAAGTATCGAGATGGCAGGTTCACGCCGACCATTATCGCGGCGACCCAGTTCCCAACTACTGGTTTGGCAGAATGCAGTACGTATGGTGTGGGGCGGGATTCTGGCCAGCCTTGAGCTCAACGCCGTCAAATACTTCCAAGAAGAGCATAACGAAGTACGACGTATGCACGCAGAAAGAAGTGGAACGCAATTCGAAAACGCAGACATTCTTCTCATCAAGATACGATTGAACAGCGTGCCACTCGCTCCTCGAAAGCCAGTTGACGCTCAAGTCTCCTGCTTAGGCGTTGAGAGATGCACTGAAGACGGAGGGTCTCTTGCTCGTTCTAACCTTCCATATCCCGACGCCTAACACGGACAGAATCCTGAGCCGCGTCCCGCCAACTTTACAGAACTCGCCAAACGCAGATTAGACAGAGCCCTTTCGACGCAATCTTAATCTCAGACAAACGGAAGAGGCAAGGCGATGCAATCTGACCAATTCCTGAAGAATTGTGATAATTGCGGGAAGCAGATACCCTTAGGAGATGAAGCATGGCAGATTCAGCGAATCATCACGGTCAGCAATCCTGTCATGTCAACCGAACCAATCCTCACATTCTGCTCGAAGCAATGTCTGAAGGACTACGTCGCGAAGGCCATATGAGCCGCCGGTTACACCGAGAATTACGGGCCGCTAAGTCAAGAACCCATGTCTGAAAGACATAATTATAGCGCTACGACTTCATTTCCGAAGTTGCCCGACTACGCGTCAGAAGAAGAGAAACTGCGACCAAGCGCGCGTGCAAGGAAACAAGAAGAAGAAGAAAGAATACAAGGATAAGATTGCCGAGCTACACCGACTCCACAAGTCCGCTCAGCGAGAGAGTAATAGATCGAAGAGCTAGGGCTCTTACGTCGTCTCTCTGCTTGTTGATTCCTTTGACAGATGGTCTTGATACATCCAATCCTCACCATTCAAGGCGATTTCATTGGTCGCATGTGCGAAGTGTGGAAAGGAAATAGCCGCGGGGCAAGAAGTGAAGAAAGGCTTCCTGACGAAGAAGAACTATCACAAAGAATGCGCCGCGTAAACGAATGCGCCCCGGAAACGGACGGGGTGGGATTCGGACCTAGCAGCAATCACCTCGCAAATAGCCCGAGTCTAGCCCCGATTCACCAAAGAAGCTTCACCAAAGAAGCTTCACCAAAGAAGCTGGAGTCTGCCCCGGGGGATTCGAACCTAAAGTCAAACTCCCTCTGGGGCGGGCCTTTCATATGCGAGAATTGCATTGGTTTCATTGGCGTTTATATCAAATGACAGCAGCATGAAATGGTATGAAAGAGCAGACAGGGTCAAATGCGAAGAGGGACAAGGGACTCGAACCCGAACGGAAGCGGGCCCGGAGGGATTCGTCAACTGTTCTTGACCGAATTTCGGGCTCGAATCAGAGGTGGTCGTGGAGGCGGGCCCGGAGGGACTCGAGTTCAAAAGGGTTTGGACCCGAAGTCTGCGCGTGGCTTGCCTCAGGCTGGCGCCGGCCCATCGCTGTTCTCGTCAGCGGGCTCGCCCCTATATTCAGCCAAGTCAATTTTCATCTTAAGGTCTTCCGAATAGGCTCTCGCTTTCGAGGCCTAGTGGCTGGGGCGAATCCGTGGGTGTATGCACCGCTACCACCGGGCGTAGGGAGGGGTCCGCTCGCTAGGAGCCGAGCAGCTTGCCCATCGCGCCATACCAATAGGCCCTTGCCTCCTCCATCGGGTATCCGAGCGCCAGGAGCGGATTCCGACGGTGATGATGCATTCATCTTGTTAAATACGGAAAATGCATAGCCGATGGAGGTTAGGAATGCTGAGAAACCTAGCAGCAGTCCTCTTGATACCACTTCTGCTGTTGCCGAACTTCACGTTTCTGGTTCCTCTTTCTTCTGCGGTGACGACACCCGCATCGGTGGGTCAGCCGCCCGGCCACTCGCTTCCTCCGGGCAACGTGACTTCGAGCTCCTATTCTCCGATACCTTTGAAGTGCCCCGCTTCAGTCGCAGTGTCCCAGCCCCTCCTGCCCACGGCAGGGACCTGGAGCACGTCCCTCAAGATCCCATATTCGACCTTCAACGGGGCCGCCAACGACGCCTTCCTCACCCAGTACTACACCGTCTACCAGAACGGGACCTTCCTTGCGTCCGACGACAAGGGAAACAGGTTCGAAACGGGTGCACCTGTCCTGGGCCTGCTCGGATCGACCCAGACGAGCCTCAGATCGAATGCCACCGCTGCGGTCCAGACCACCCTGCTGAGCCTTGGTTCCCGTACGGTCGCCAACGTCACCTTGACCTTCTCGGTCTACTATGTGGCGTGCCAGCCCGCTGGGGTCAGGGTCGTCGCGTCCGGGGGCGCCAGCTGGGGCGCCGTCGGGAAGGGGGCGTTCTCCCTGCCCTTCAAGACAAAACCCACGTCGGTCTCCGGGTACACCGCCTGGTTCGGCCAGCCGGCCATCAACACCACTGCAAGCAGCGGCCAACGCGGTTCGCTCGGGAACGGCACACAGGCCCTCGGTTTCGACTGGTCAGACAGCGAGGGGCTCTCCCCCACCTTCAGCTCGGCCGCCAACGCCCTTTCGTGGCCCGTAGGGAACCGCTTCCTCATCGACCCCTATACCGTCTCGTCCAGCACATCCAACTACCCGATCAGCGACGGCTACGAAGGGCACGTCTGCTTCGCCCAGGGGCTCTACTGGGTCTTCTACTACGACGGGGCCAGCGAGGGGTATCGGACCAGCGCCAACTACGGCGTCACCTGGTCCTCCGAGACGAAGATTTCCATCTCCTACGCATCTCCATGGGCCGTCTCCTTCGCGTGCTCGGGGAACGAGGTGGCCTACGTGAGCGGGACTGGGATGGCCAGCGACACCCTGAAGATCTTCTACTACCGCTTCGGGACCATGACAAACGCGAGCACCATAAGCTGGAACATGACAGAGAGCTCGCACTCCAGCGCCTACTCCGCTCCCGCCGACGTCCAGGTGATCATCGACTCGAGCAACGACCTGTGGTTCCAGCTTGACACTTACAAGCCCACCATCATCAACAAGATACCGCAGGACTATGGCACGCCCTACGCCGAGGTCTGGGGGGGGGACATCGTGTGGCGCCTCAGGATGCACCCTGACTGATTCTCTGAACTTGATCAACACCTTCCCTGGGGTGCTTGTACCCCTGACGGTAGGCAAGATGGCCCTCGTCTACCAGAACCTCAACTGCGGCACCGACGTGATGTTCTACTCGAACCCGGGCTGGGGGTCGTCAGCGGTGACGGGCGGAAGTTGCAGCAGCCACTACGACCTTGAGAGTTCCGGCTACACTGCGATAGGCGACACGGTGGAGATCGGGTTCAACGACCCGACGGCCCTCGCCCAGGGCTACATCTCTGTCCCGTACAGTTCCTCCACCCCAGTCTGGGGAACCCCGACCAAGATCGAGTCCGATTCTGGCGGGACCACGGGCATTTCGGCCGACAACTCCACCACCCTCGTGATGTACATCGGGCACTCGACCACGGTCGACGAGTACATATCATCCAACTCGGGCGCGACCTGGAGCAACGCCACCGCGATAAGCACAGACGAGAATGCCTCGGTGAGCAACATGGACGCGATCCCCGAGTTCCACGGCAACTCCTCGGTGGTCTGGGCCGCGGGCAGCACTATCAGATTCCAGGACGGCCCGTCTCCCAGCCCAACGTGGAGCATGCCCGGGATCTCTCCCTACGAGGACTATCTCGGGAACCTCGAGGTCCACGTCTCCACCGGGAGCGGCCTGCTCGGCGTCCTCCAGACCGACCTCTCGCTTGCGGGACGAGGAATGGACCTCAGCATTACCAGAATCTTTTCGGAGGCCTCTAGCTGGTACAAGCCCAGCAACTCCCAAACGTACAGCCCCTACCACGTCGACGCCTACTCCCTGACCGAAGCCGACTTGGGCACTGGCTGGTCGCTCGACTTCCCGTGGCTCGGCACCTATGATGTCCACCTCTACGACGGCCAGGCTTATGCGTACAACTGGCCGAGCAGTGCTTCGACATCCTGGACCTACAGGGGCGTCACGGTCTTCACCCTGACGAGGACATCCTCCTCAGGCTCGGGCGCCGGGACCTGCCCCTGCACGCTCACGCTGGCAGACGGGGAGGTGGACCAGTTCAACGCCGCAAAGCAGCTCACCTCG
>JBEKJM010000108.1:0-3463 GCA_050011215.1 Nitrososphaerales archaeon | reverse complement strand
GGCGAGGGAAATGATGGGGGTGGACCTCGACCCCCACGTTCTGGATGGTTTTGCAGGTCCGATGGGCGAGCACGGAGTGACATATCCGGATTTGCCGTGGGAGCCGAAGGAATCGTTCAGGGCGGTAGCCGCCTACTACGCAAGTCACTAGCGCGTTCTGTTTGTGCCGCATTTGAAACGGTGAGGCACAGGCTGCCCCACTGGATTCGAACCCGTAGCATGGCATGAGGGGCATTGCACCATCTCGTCGAAAGCCCCCCCCCCGGGCAGACCCGTCGTATGCGGGGACCGCAAACAGGGCTTCTTAGCGTTAGGATTCGCTTAGAAAACTAAGCGAATCCCTCCGGGCCCGAACCTGCATGGCAGGCGAAGGTGATGGCTTTCTCTCAGCAAGTCCTGGCTAAGAACTGTGGATTTGCACAGTAAACCCATCGAATCCCGCCGGCCCCAGTCATAATAAGCTCAGAATGGGTTCCGTTCGTCTGGATTAGCTGGGTTCTAGCTATTTCAGCGATTGGTTGCAGAGCCCATTCCTGCAAGGTCCCTGCCCAGACGTGCTGCTCTGTCGTTCCTTCTCGTTCCACCCCACAACGGCTTTATCATCCGACTCTCGCTTGGCTGAATGGAAGCCTTGTCCCAGAGCGAGCGGAGACTCGCGGCGATAATGTTCACTGATATTGTTGGCTACACGGCCCTGACTCAGAAGAGCGAACCCCTTGCAATGAAGCTCCTCGAAAGGCACAGGGAGCTCGTCCGTCCGGTCTTTTCGAAGCACTCAGGCCGAGAGGTGAAGACGATCGGCGACGCCTTCCTCGTCGAGTTCGCCAGTGCCCTGGAAGCCACAGAGTGCGCCGTCGAGATGCAGAAGACTCTCCACGAGTTCAATGAGACCGCAACCGAGAGAGTCCTGGTGAGGGTCGGGGTGCACGTCGGGGACGTCATCCACAGGGACGGCGACGTGTACGGCGACGCGGTGAACATAGCCTCACGAATCGAGCCCCTGGCCTCGGCTGGAGGCATATGCATCTCCGAGCAGGCATACGACCAGGTCAGAAACAAGGTTCCGTACGAGCTGGTCAAGCTTCAACCGAGAGAGCTCAAGAACATCGCTTTCCAGATAGACGTTTACAAGTTAGACTTACCATGGGAGGCAGGCATGAGACCAGAGCCAGAATATGACAAGCATCGCTTGGCCATCCTGCCCTTCGCCAGCATGAGCCCAGACCCAAACGACGAATACTTCGCAGACGGGATGACGGAAGAACTGATCACGGCCATGTCTGGGCTTCAAGGCCTGCAAGTCATCGCCAGAACGTCAGTGATGAACTACAAAGGACAGAGAACGAAACTCTCTACAATCGGCGACGAGCTTAGGGTCGGGACGGTCTTGGAAGGTAGCGTACGCAAGGCTGGCAACAGGGTTCGAGTATCCGCCCAACTGATTGACGTCCCCACCGAATCGCATGTCTGGTCAGACGTGTACGACAGAGAGCTGGACGACATCTTCGCGATTCAGAGCGACATAGCAGGGAAGATCGCGGAGGCGCTGAAGGTGAAGCTCGCTCCGGCTCGAGAATCTGGCAGGAAGCACGCTGAAAGCATCGAGGCATATACTCTCTACCTGAAGGGACGCTCCCTTTGGAACAAGAGGAACAAGGAGGGGGTCTTAGGATCGCTGAAGCTGTTCCAAGAAGCGATCAAGATCAACCCCGACTACGCGAGGGCGTATTCTGGGCTGGCCGACGCCTACGCTGTCGCCGTGAACCGGGGTTTCATGGACAGGGCTGACGGACTGGCCAAGTCGAAGGAGGCGGCGATGAAGGCGTTGGAACTGGATGACACGCTCGCCGAGGCTCACGCTTCGTTAGGGCTCAACCTGAATCTTGATGAGAAATACGAAGAGGCTCTACGAGAGCTCCGGAGGGCGATTGAGCTGAACCCCAGCTATGCCTCGGCTCATCACTGGCACTCCAATCTTCTGGCAGAAATGGGAAGGGCGAAGGAGGCAATGGAAGAGATCGAGAGGGCCCGTGAGTTAGACCCGCTATCTCCGACAATCACACTTGTCGTAGCAAATAGGAACGCATTAGGCGGAAGGCTAGATGAAGCGATTGCAATACTCGACAAGCTGATCGAGGGCGAGCCTGCCTTTGCCGACTCCTACTGGGGTCGTGCGCAATGCTTCGCGTTGAAGGGCGTGAAGGAGAAAGCCTACTCCGATGAGGAAGCCCATCACAAACTCACCGGTGATGAAGACGTACAGAAGGCCAATCTTACCTTCCTGGACGGATGGTTTGGAGAAAGAGAGAAGGCTTTGCAGAGTATTGAAGAACTCATTCCGAAGGTCGGAAAGTCAAAGATCCAGGAGGAGTGGATTGCTGATTGCTACATGGTCCTAGGCGACAGAGACGAGTTCTTCAAATGGGTCGACAAAGCCATGTCTGCGAAGAACATCTCGGTAGAATGGTTTCGGTATTCTCCCTTCTGCGACAAGATGAGGGAAGACCCACGCTTTCCTGAGATCTTCAAAAAGTTAGGCCTTCCCTACTGAGTGGAAGCTAACGAAATCTGTTTAGCGCGTGATATCGTGGCCGTCTGCGCGGTTCATGGAGTCGCGACGTCCAACTGGGCGAACTGAGCGCTGTGGCGATAGATCTTGATGCCGACGAAGATGATCCACAGGCCGATGAGGGGCGCAGCGAGGAACTGGAACCAACTGAGGATGCTCGCTTGGCCAGCTCCGCCGGTCACGGGGGCCGCTGCCCCTAGAATCCCGACGACGTTGACGATGACACCGAAAACGGCAATCCACCGACCGATGAGGCTCTTCGCCATGGGCACACACCATAGCATGTATCCCACAGGGCCGATCCCGAAACTCAGGACCGTCTGGAAGGGAAGAGCCGCATAACCGTAGGTAGCTGCTGCTGCGTAGGATGCCCTGAGAGCGTCCGTTGTGGCACTAGCGTACCCCTGCGAGAGGCTTACGAGTGCCAGAGAGTTCAACTCCGTGACGCTGATGTCGTAGAAGATGTACAGTCCAGCAATCAGGCTTCCGACCAGAGCAAAGGTCTTGTTGTAGTGACGCAGGATAAGATAGGCAGCGACGGTAGGAGCGATTCCTAAGAAGTCGCTGAAGATCCAGAGGCTCCAGAGCCTGTACGCCTGTCCCTGGTGTTGTGACACAAGCTGCAGGTACGCTGTGGCGTTGCTAGGGTAGCCTGAGCTGTAGAGACTAGCGCCGCCTAGCATCAAGACAAATCCCAAGATACCGGTGATGACTGCCAATATCCCGCTGAAGCGATAGAACCCCTTCCAGCTTGGTTCCATGGCATCCGGAGAGCCTCGCTGAGTCAAGGTCGACTCAAGCGAATCGGCCCCTTCGCCTCATTTGAAGGTTCCACAGTTGTCATGGGTGGAACCCGCTCAGTCCTCACGCCTCAGACCTCTTGAACGCCTGGAT
>JBEKJM010000107.1:0-3644 GCA_050011215.1 Nitrososphaerales archaeon | reverse complement strand
CTGCAGGCGGATCGCTGCTTGAAGTGTCACGTCGGTCCGGTGTTCAACGGCGACGAGTGCATCGTGCTCGGGGGCAACAGGATCGCGGTCATCTCCGAAGAACTCTGCATCGGCTGCGGGATCTGCACTAAGGTCTGCCCATTCGACGCCATTGACATCCTGAACCTGAGCGAGGAACTCAGGACAGAGAAGGTCCACCAGTACGGGGTCAACTCCTTCAGGCTCTTCCGAATACCGATGGTTAGGAAGGGGCACGTGGTCGGACTTGTCGGCCGGAACGGGATCGGAAAGTCAACTGCCCTCAGAATACTCGCCGGACAGCTGGTTCCGAACCTGGGCGACTACGAAAGGGAACCATCCTGGGACAGGTTCCTCTCCTATCTGAGCGGGCGCGAGATGAAGGGCCACTTCGAGAAGATCGCCGACGGGGACCTCAGGGTCTCGCTCAAGCCCCAGGCGGTCTACAAGCTTCCGGAGGCGTGGAAGAAGGAGACGAGGCTGCTTCTCAGACGGATGGACGAAAGAAATGCGATGGCCGAGGTGGTCGAGGCGCTCAACATCCAAGAGACCCTCGACAAGAAAGTCCCGGACCTGAGCGGCGGGGAGCTGCAGAGGGTCGCGGTCGCGGTCACGGCCCTGAAGGAAGCCGATCTGTATCTCTTCGACGAGCCTTCGTCATACAACGACGTCTACCAGCGGCTCGCAGTCTCCATGCTGATCGGCAGCATAGCCCATGCCGGCAAGTCGGTCCTAGTCGTCGAGCATGACATGGCATTCCTCGACTACGTGACCGATTATGTCCAGATAATCTACGGCGAGCCGGGAGCCTACGGTATCGTCTCTGGGCTCTACGCATCCAGGACCGGCATCAATTCGCTCCTCGACGGATATCTTCCACAGGAGAACATCAGGTTCAGGGATCACGCAGTCTCCTTCGGGCAAAAGGCGGCGGGCGAGACCTTCGAAAGCGAAGAAGTCGTGGCCAGGTACACCGACCTGAGGAAGTCGTATGGAAGTTTCAAGCTCAAGGTCGAAGAAGGAGAGATGAACCGCGGCACAATCCTCGGCGTGGTGGGCGCCAATGCCCTGGGCAAGACGACCTTCCTCAGGATGGTCGCCGGTGAGGAGAAGCCGACCAGGGGAAAGGTTGCGGTGGACGCGTCGGTCGCCTACAAGCCGCAGTACCTGACCTCTGCCTTCGATGGAACAGTAGGCGAGTTCTTCGCCGGGACCCTTGGGACGAGGTACGGCGAGCCCGACCTGCAGGACGCACTCGCCGTCCCGCTGAAGATGGACAAGCTGCTGGCGAGGAACATGAAGGAGCTGAGTGGAGGGGAGCTCCAGAAGGTCGCAATAGTGGCCACGATGGCCCAGAAGGCGGAGGTGTACGCCCTGGACGAACCGTCGGCCTTCCTCGACGTCGAGGACAGGTTCGTAGTGGCAAGGGCTGTCAACAGGATGGTCAAGGCGAGAGGGAAAGCGGCGATCGTTATAGATCACGACCTCCAGGTAGTCGACATCGTCTCCGACAGGCTAATGGTCTTCACCGGCGAGCCGGGGGTCGCCGGGGAAGCGACCAAGCCGCTGAGCAAGGAAGACGGAATGAACACGTTCCTCAAGCAGGTGGGTCTGACCTACCGGCGGGACGTCAATACTGGAAGACCTAGGGTCAACAAGCCAGGCAGCAAGCTCGACCGGGAGCAGAAGGAGAAGGGAGAATACTACTATGTGTCTGCTGAAAAGGGTGGGGACGTAGAAGGCTAGGGCGAGCCCGGTAGGACCCAGGCCGACTATAGGTTCGAATCCGGCGGGATTCGATAGGTTTACCGTGCAAATCCACACCTTGCGAAGGGCGTGCAGAATTTAGATCAGTAGCCAACCAGTCACCGACCGAATTTAGACGGAGGAGACCAACTGGCGACGGTTAACGCCTCTCCCCGATGCCTCAGAATCAACACAACCCATCCGTCGAGAGTTTTTATAGAGTAAATGAAATCGCGCTGGCCGTAAATGTCAGAAGAGGACCAGGAACTGGATGAAGACTTAGACGAGGACTCGAACGAGGACGGAGGGGAAGTGGACTCGGACGATGACGGGTTCTGAAATAGTGTTAGAATAGCTTCCCCGCTCGGCATCATCCTTACTCTAGTCGGAAAAGTGTTCGTCCCAGTCCACATCCAGTACTGGGTGGCTATGGAAACCTCTCCTTCATCATTTGCTTGAATGCCCGCTTGTCGTAACGGTACTCTCTGTCGGAGTCCAGCTCACGGTAAAGCTCTCCAGCTGTGGCTTTCCTGAAGAGCACTTCCGAGGTCCAAAGGGAAACATCCTCCGTCTTCCTGAATGGCACCTTCATGAGGTAGAAGGGATAGTCGACCGCCTCGGGCAGCACTCCGACGAATGGGAGGAAGAGGGTGACGATCCTGCAGCCGGCCTTCACTCCTCTCTCGAAATAGGCGATGTCCTCTTCGGTCTCGCTGAGGCCGGAGTACACGATTGTTGCGTCGTACAAGTCGGACTCCATGAAGTCCTCGTTCCTGATTTCGATCCGATCGGCCATGCCAAGCTCATGAACACGCCTCGCAGCTTTGGCCGCCCGACCCCTGTGCATCTCTATTCCAACCGCCCTTTTCACACCGAACTCGGCGACGGCAACAATGCAGAGCTGGCCCTTCCCGCACCCCAAGTCATAGAAGATGTCCTTGGTGGAGGCACGTGCGAGTTGAAGGATCTTCCGGATGTGCCTGTTGCTCTGGTAGTCTTCTGGACCCAGACGGTTCATTTCTCCCCCAACAGCGAGGCCTCAGGGCTATCAAATAAACGAAAACGTAGTCAGTCCTGGCTTGCTGACAGAGATTGCGTAGCCTAAAGAGTCGACATAGCGAACTTACATCACATACAAGTATATCGAATGAGGCTCTTTCCAACCCGCAGGTGTAACCTCTATCCGATTCGCAGGCGTCCAATCTGGAATCTCGTAGTGAAAATTCACGATTCTGGCGCCAGGTCTCAGTTCTTTCGCGAACTTCGGCGCCAGTAGGTTGAGGGTGTAGTCCGAGAGATACGTGGCAAGGACGTCGGCCCTGCGCAAGCTTACCTCCTTGAAGTTGGAACACCTTATCGTGACCTGATGAGAAAGCCCCATCTCCCTCACCTTTCTGCGGCACTCTGTCACGAGGCGCCTCCGAATCTCCACCCCTACCACTCTGGCATGGAAGTCTCTAGCCGCCGTTATCACCATCCTGCCGTCGCCCGAGCCGAGGTCGAACAGCGTCTCGTTTGGTTTTACGGAGGCCAAGGCGAGCATCCTCGGTATGATGTCTTCGGGAGTCGGGATGTATGGTTCGGTGTAATTCATTCATGCCAAGCAGTTTCTGGCCTTAGATAAGCATCGAGGCGGCAGGGGTCACGCCGGCTATTGCAGCGGCGACCCAGTTCCCAACTACTGGTTTGGGAGGGTAGGTTGACTCGAGTATATCCCTAAGCATCCTGTCAAGAAGCTGTCCACGAAGGATGATGCCGAAGTACGCCCGAATCAAGCTCACGAGCGCGAACCTCGAACAGCTCGAGAGGGTAGCGAAGAGCATCAGGGAGATCGCAGACAAGACGGGCGTCAGGGTGAAGGGCCCGCAACCTCTTCCGAC
>JBEKJM010000106.1:0-3720 GCA_050011215.1 Nitrososphaerales archaeon | reverse complement strand
ACGGGGACCCCGCTGCGAGCTGGGCGAGAGGCATGGACGGAAGCATGGTGTAGAACACGACGTCCCCGAGCCCGAGTGTGAACTCACCCGCCCTTATCGACATCCCGACCAAGGCTACCTTCTCGCCAGTCCCTATGAGGGACTTCAGGGGTCCCCTGAAAACGGCGTAGATGTCGTAGACCGCAAAGGCGATTGGCAGCAGGAGCGCGGTTTTGAGTGGCAGGGTCGCGAAGAAGCTGCCCACTTCCGCTCCGACGAACGCGATAACAATCGTGGACAGCCACTGGCGATTCTTCACGAAGATTGTATAGCCGATCAGGGTGACGACAGCCAGAGACACCGCGATGTCAGCCGCGAGCTCCGCCGTCGGTTGGAGGTAATTGTAGAAGAAACCATCGCTCGTGACGAAGGTGAGGGCGAACCCCGAAATTGCGAGCGAGGTGAATATCAGAACTCTGAACGAGGAGACCATCTTCCGCCTCAGCAGCCACAAGAGGAGCAGAGTAGCCGCGAAGGCGAACCCGACATAGATGACAACGTTGACCGCCGAGCCGGTCGCCCCTGAGCCCCCGGGCAGGGCGGGTGGCCCTGTCGCCTGGTAGGTTGGCAGGTTCTGGTACGTGATCAGGAGCGCCGCGACCTGTATGGCGATTACGATCAGGAGCGCCTGAACCAGGTTGGTCGGTGTGATCCGCTTCTTCCCTTCAGGTTCGTTGCTCAAACCTGGAATTCTTGGCCGGGCATCACTGCGGTTGCCTCAACTCCCATCGTCGCGTGCAGCTCGTCCGCCAAGGCTATGCACGAAGCCTCCTCGCCGTGGACCGTGAGGAATCTTGGTGACCCACCTATGCCCTTCAAGTCGCTCAAGAGGGCCGACCTTCCGCTGTGAGAGGAAAAGTCGAACCGTCTCACCTCCGCCTTCACCTTCGTAGGCTTGCCCCTGTAGATAGTGAGCCCCTTGTCAATCAGGGTCCTTCCGGGCGTCCCAGGCACTTGGAAGCTGACTATCCCGATCCCGTTCTTCTCGTCCATGGACAGGTGTTCATTGTAGAATATCGAAGAACCACCAACCAGCATTCCGGCCGGCGAGACGATCACGCCTGGCCTCCTCACCAGCCTCCTGCGCTGAGTCCAGCTCGTCACCTCTTCAATCGATTCTAGCATCCGCTTCAGCGAGGTCGCGTCGCGCAGGTAGTCCTGGTAGCGAAGCAGTATTCCGTTCACTTTCAGAGCCATCCCGTCCATGGCCACGGGGTGCTTGAAGCCACTCTTGACAAGGGTCATCGCGATCTCCTGCGCCCTCCCGACCGAGAAGGCCGGGACAAGCAGCACTCCTCCCCTTTCGACCACCGCATTCGCGAACTCCACCAGCTCCGTCTCCGCCTTCGACCTGTGAGGATGATCCGCCGTTGCGTAGGTGCTCTCCGTGATGACCATATCGGCTTCCCCGAGATTCTTCCACGAACCGGCGAGCAGATTGGTCTCCTCTCCGTTGATGTCGCCCGTGTAGAGCAGTCTCTTGGATCCGGCCTCGACGGCGATCACGGCCGAGCCCGGGATGTGCCCGGCATCGTAGAAGGTAACCGTGAAGTCTCCCACCTGGAACGGCTCCATGTACCCGTGGTTGATTGTGTTCGAGTTCATGGCCATGAGGTCGAGGAACTCGAAGGGCAGGTACTGGCCCGAGATTTTGATAAAGTCCTGGATGAGCATGCTGGAGAGCTCGGATGTGACCGGGGTTGCGTGCAGCTTCATCTTCCCGCCGAGGAAGTGCAGCGGCGCGGCGCCTGAATGGTCCAGGTGCGCGTGGCTCAGCACGATCCCCCTGATGTCCTTGGGCGGGACGTGCATAGGGAAGCCCGGCACCTTCGTGGTGAGGGCTCCGTAGTCGAGCAGGATCTTGCTGTCCCTGTGCGTGACCAGAAAAGCGGAGCGACCGACCTGCCTGGCGGCTCCCAGCACCTTAATCTCCATTAAACGGGCTAGCCAAGCCCATAGGGTATTAAAATTAGTGCAATCGCGCCAACCGTGTTGCGTTAGTGGGCGATTCCTTCAGAGGTTGCATCGCGGGTGACAGGGCTCTTCTCTCCATCATGGACCAGAGCGAGTGTGAGAATCGCGGTCCCAACCAATAAGGTGAGCAACGCCTGTCCGGCGTTTCCTATGATCTGCGCCACGACTTCGCAGAGCATGAAGGAGAAAGTGACCGCCACGGCAAACGCCTCAAAGGTGTAGAGCCTGCTCTTGCTCGTCGTCTCCGAGAGCAATGCGGAATAGAGTATGACAGCGAGGAAGATGAATGCGATGAGGGATTGCAGTATTCTAACGGTATAGCCATAGCTGGAGACCCACATGTTAGAAGTGAGCCCACCGATCATCGCTCCCACAATCAACAGCGTTTGAAGGAGTTCTCGTCGTTTCTCGTTGAGCGTCTTCGTCATCGCTTGACGGGATCGGACTTCTCTCTAATAGCTCTACCCACTTGTTCTTCTCGTAAATGCCAACCCTCGCGACATCGGCCTGTCTCTCCCTACTGGGAACTCTTGGCTGGCTGGCTTGGCCTTCCCACGACCTCGTCCCAGATTGAGTATCCCGTCGCAACCGTCCCGACCACGAGCAGGATCAGCGTCAATACGGCCAGTGGTTGAAGGTCAATGTATGATGATGCAAGTTCGTTCAACACGGCCGTCAGTATGACTGAGATGAACAGAAGGAGCAACCCCAAGACGAGCGCCTGTTTGTGCATCAATAGAGCATGGGCGAACCCGATTAAAAGCCGATGCCCGGCGATAGAACGACGGCTTCCCCGAACTCTTCTCCGGGATTCTGCGGACTGCCTCCGACCCTCCGGGACGTGATTCAGCTTAAAGACCTCATAGAGAAAGGGTCAGGGTTGGTCTTCAGAGTGCTGCCTGAAGGCTCGAAGCTTGCTGGAGGCACGTTGATTGCGGGCTTTCACGGCATCGGGGCCACAGGCTACTGGACCGTCAAGTTCCTGATCACGGAGCTCAAGGCCGAAAGGAGGCTCTTCATCGACTATGCACACACCCCAGCCGTCGCGTCCCAAGCAGAGGGCAGAATAGCAACGCCGTACGAAGTCTTCGTCTCCGGCGGACTCGCCCTGCTAAAGGCCGAGGGTGGCGCGTAGGTCGTCCATGCGCGGCGTCGCCTCCCAGGGAGCCTCCGCGGGCGGCCTCCCGAAGTGGCCGTAGGCCGCCACTTGGCGGTAGATGGGCCGGCGCAGGTCGAGGTCCCGCACGATCGCAGCCGGGCGGAGGTCGAAAAGCTCGTCGACGGCCTTGGCGATGTGGTCGGGGGCGACTATCTCCGTGCCGAAGGTGTCGATCATCACCGAGATCGGATGGGCAACCCCGATCGCATAGGCGACCTGGATCTCACACCGGGACGCGGCGCCGGACGCGACCACGTGCTTTGCCACCCAGCGAGCTGCGTAGGCGCCCGAGCGGTCCACCTTCGAGGGGTCCTTGCCCGAGAATGCGCCGCCACCGTGCCGGGCCCATCCGCCGTAGGTGTCGACGATGATCTTGCGTCCCGTGAGCCCCGTGTCGGCCCGCGGGCCGCCTAGCTCGAAACGCTCGGTCGGGTTGGCCAGCAGACGGTAGCCGGACGTGTCTATCCCGGTCGGGAGCAGTGGAGTGATGACGTGCTGCACCAAGTCGACCGGCAGCTTCTCGAGATCGGCATCCTTTGTGTGCTGGG
>JBEKJM010000105.1:0-3809 GCA_050011215.1 Nitrososphaerales archaeon | reverse complement strand
TCGCCTCTGGGGCTATCGGTTACGATCAGCCTCTTTCCGCACTTGGGGCACCTATCCAGCATCCTCTCTGATTTCAGCAGCCTCGAAAGATTCGTATTATGAGACATTTTGCATCACAAGTCTGAGACTTTTGAGCCTCAAAACATGAAATTGTTCATCTGATATATAAGCTCCGAGCGCCCGGGCTCAAATCTTCGGGACACGGCTCAGGATTTTGCCCCTGTTACGCGTTGGGTCATGACATCGGGTTTCAGAGGGTCTTCAAGTAATAGATGATTACGACCGCAATAACGACTGCCAAGGCCATGATGACGACCCAGCCCTTCGCTCCCAGTATAGCTTTAGGGATGGGCCCCGCCCCACCCCGCCCGAATACTTGTCGCTCATATCGGTCTCTACGAAAGCGCGGATCGGTTCTCTTAACTCTTCGGCGCCTGTGTCGGGGCATTAACTGCCGGAAGTTCTGAGCTTCCCTATCTCCTGCTTGAGATTCCCAATCGCCCTTGTTATCGCCCTGCAGACATCATAACCACTTGTCTTCGTCGTTGGTTCTAGTCTGCCTTAGACCAAGGGGTCAAAACTCATGAGGGACGACGCACCTACTCCGCGTCTGCCTTCTCTTTGCGAATCGACATGCCCGTAAGTCACTTCTTTTATAGCACGTAATTACTTGGAAGGTCAGTGTCGTCCAGCACTGGGAGATGAAAGAATGAGTTACGGACGCGGAGGCGGTTACGGGCGATCTGGTTCTGGCGGAGGTTTTAGGTCGGAGGGACCCAAGCCGGTAGAGGTCGGCAAGGAGTACGACGTCACCATTGCCGAGACAAGCAGAAAGGGAGACGGAGTGGCCAAGATCGACGGCTTCGTCATCTTTGTCACCGGCGGAAAGCAAGGAGAGAAGGCGCGAATCAAGATCACTCAAGTAGGCCCAAGATTCGCCAACGCCACGATAGTAGGCACGGCTTCTCAGGGTACGAGTTAGAACTCGTTCCCCGTAAGGGACGGAGGATCACTCCGTCCGCCCTTTTTCATTTGGGACAGTGGGGAATGCGCCCCTTTATAGTACGCTGCCGTCCGACGGAAGACAGCATGACAAACGAGAAAGAAGAGCAGGATACCAGGTCCGAATTCTACAACAGCCAAACGGTGGCCAAGTACATCAAGGCGGCAGGTATACCGAAGACCAGAGGCACATTCAGGGACATGGTTGCCTCAGGCAGTTCCGAAGACTTGGAAAGCAAGAAGGGCCTAGAACTGATAGCTTGTCTGGGCAAGGTTACTTTCATGAAGCACCCCCAACAAATCAACGTCTTGGACAAATCAAACGGCAAGATAATAGCGTCGATCGACTAGAAGGTCCGAATGCTCGAGCCCATAACCAACCAACCTGAACGAGTCCCGGAAACTGATTCTTTCTGAGACTCTAGTTACGTGGAGGGTCAGTAAGTCATGAGCCCTTTTTCCTCGAGCATCATGTGCAGGTTGTTCACTGCCCTGTAGACGTCGCCCTCCCTCTTCGCTTCGGTGCAGACGAGCTTCCCAGAGGTGAAGACAAGTATCACTGTCTTCGGGTCTGCCATCCGGTGGATCAGGCCGGGGAACTGCTCAGGCTCGTACATCGATTTCGGCAACGTTCTGGCCGCTTCCTCTAGGCGAATCTTCCCCCCAAGGTTCACTGATGCCACCATGTTCTGTATCACTATCTTCGCCTCGTTCTTGATGGGGATGCCCCCATTCTTCAACCTCCTGACGACCTCCTGCACTGCCTTTCTTGACTGCTCCTCCGATTTTGCACCCGTACAGACCATCTTCCCGGAACTGAAGATCAGGGTGGTCGTCTTTGGATTCTTCAGTTTGAAGACCAGCCCAGGGAATCGGTCGGGATGATACTCTGCTTCAACAAAGGTCCTGGCTATCAGGTTGAGGTCGACCCTCTGATCTATTGAGGCGGTAGCGACAACGTTCTCGATGCATACCATTGCCTTCGTTTGGGGCATTACGGAGGCGCGAAGAGTCGGCAGCATATATAGCATGATAGCGTAGTTGGGAGTAGGACGATGACTGCGGGTCATGCAAGGTTTGATCGGTACTTGAAGCGAGAAGAGGAAGGCTGAACTGATTGGCATCGAAATCGGATATGGAGTACATGAGTTACCGCTCTGCTGCAACAGGGGGACACCTAACTTCAAAGGGTTACCTTGAATACATCGACCAAAGGCTGGGCTTTTCGAGAGGAACCATCTACGACCTCTGTCTGACAGCCATAAGGTCGAAGACCGAATCCAAGCCGGGGGTCAAGGTGACGTACAGAGGAGAGACCGAACGCCAGGTACGTGTGGCTCCTCGTCACTTCGTTCGGGTGAATAAGGCCATATTCTTGATAGAGTTCAAGGTGACCAAGGCGGGAAAGCAGATCGACCGCGTGGTTCAGGTCCATCTAGAGATATAGCGGATACTTGGGACGAGCATAACCCCTCCGGGTCCGCTACCTTCAAGGCCCTCAACGCAGGATCTGCGCTTCTTGAGCCAGAAATGAGGTACGTTTCCGTACCGGACCCCACCGGGCCCGCTAACAAATCACTCGATCGTGCTGTCGTCTTCGTGAGCGAGGCCCAGCCCATGAAATAAGCTCTGTCTCGCAATCAATGGATGCCCAGGCAATGATTCTGGACCGATCTGAAATCGCCCCTGGAGCAACGATTATTACTGCAACTTAGTCCGGCCCTGACGAGCCGAGAGCCTTGGGAAACAGAACCCGCGTGCTTGGAGCAGCCTCAATCGCGTTAGGGTGCTTGATGCTCGAGACCGCGGACAAGGTGTGGGGTCAGACACTTGGCACTTGGTTGAACATAGCTGGACTTGCTCTGTTGATCCTTGGCAACCCGGTCCTCGCCCAATCGCGGCCAGCCAAGTACTATGACTGGAGAGTCGGGCGCCGGCAGGACGCTCTCCTGCTCACAAGAATACAATAGATTCCATCGTCAGAGGGAGTTAGATCAGCCGTACACTCCGCTCGGTGGCGGGGTCTCCTTCGTCATCGCTGCTATCAACGAGGTCGAGTAGCCCGCCTTCTCTGCGAGCGCCCTCGCTATATCCACCGTACCCACGAGACCCACCATTTCTCCCTTCTCGTCTACGACCGGCAGCCTCCTCAGTTTGTTGGTGGTCATCAACTTGAGCGCATCCTCGATGCTGGTGTCTGGAGGTGCGACTACGATCCGAGGCGTCATCACGGACTTGACCTTCGTCGTCTTGGGCGATTCCCCCTTTCCCACGACTCTCCAGGTGATGTCCCGCTCCGTTATTATCCCGACTATCTTCCCTTTCGACTTCACGAAGACGCAGGAGGAGTCGTGCTTCTCCATCGCCTTGGCCGCCTGCATGACGGTAGCATCGACTGGAATCGTGAGGGGGTTCGGGCTCATTATCTCCTTTACCTTTAGGTCCAGCTTCTTGAGAGCATCCTTTTCGTCGTCGTCGTCAGAAGACATGGTTTGTGGGCTTCGGGCCTCTTCATTATAAGGTCGCCCTCGCTCAAACCCTAGAGTTTCCGGCCAGAGGCTCGTTTCTTAGCATGTTGGTCCGTTGGGGCGCCGGCCGACGAGCTGGCAGGATTCGTGCTGACTGACGGTGAAACCCGACCCAACCAGTGCCGTCCGATCTCCGCGCAGGCGGCCCCACTGACGAGCGGGTGACATCCTCCCACGACTGAAGGTCGTGGGCTTCCAGCCCCTGTTTCATGGCGTATAGTTCCCGCTTCCTCGACCGGGCTTGCGACCTCAGTTGGCTGGGGTGGTAGAGGTCCAGTC
>JBEKJM010000104.1:0-3828 GCA_050011215.1 Nitrososphaerales archaeon | reverse complement strand
ACCCTGCTCAGGATAGCGGGTCAGAGCGGCGCTGGCTCGGTTGAGGTCAAGCTGAAGGAACTGGTCAGCCTGCTGAACGACGCGTCCCCCCAGGAGGCCAAGTTCATCATGAGGACGGTGACAGGTCAGCTTAGGCTTGGCGCAGCAGAATATACGGTCCTAGACGCGGCCTCTGTGGCCTTCCTGGGCGGCAAGCAGGAGAGGGCGAAAGTCGAGCACGTGTACAACGTCCACCCGGACCTCGGATTTGTCGTCGAGGAAGCTGCTCTTAAGGGCCTTAAGGGGCTTGAGGCTGCGAAGGTGGAGGTCGGCGTTCCTATCAGGCCGATGCTCGCTGAAAGGCTCGAATCCGCCAAGGCCATCATCAAGAAGATGGGCCAAAAGGAGGTCGTCTCAGAGTACAAGCTCGATGGAGAGCGTCTCCAGATTCACAAGTCTGGGGTCAAGGTCGTGCTATTCTCTCGGCGGCTGGAGGCGATAACAGGTAACTATCCAGATGCCGTAGACCTGGTCCGCGAGCACATCCTGGCGAAGAACGCGATTCTCGAGGCCGAAGTGGTGGCAATCAACGAAGAGACCGGCGAGTACTTGCCGTTCCAGGAGCTGATGCACAGGAGACGGAAACACGGGATCGACCGGGCGATGGTGGAGTACCCAGTCGCCCTCAACTTCTTCGACCTCCTACTGGCAGGGGAGACTGACTTCACTGGAAAGCCTTACTCCGTGAGGCGGAAGAGGTTGGAGAAAGTCGTGGAGGAAACCGAGAGGACGCGGCTCGTACCCGCTCTCACTTCGTCCGACCCCGAGGTGATGGAGGCTTTCATGGAGGAGGCGATCCAGAACGGCTGCGAAGGCCTCGTTGTTAAGGACCCCGAGTCGACTTACAGGGCCGGTGCCAGGGAGTTCGCCTGGATCAAACTCAAGCGGGAGTACAGGAGCGAGCTGACTGACACCCTCGACCTCCCTATCATAGGAGCCTTCCACGGCAAGGGAAGGCGGACGGGGAGATATGGGACCTATCTCCTGGGAGCGTACGACGACAAGCGAGGCCTCTTTACTAGCATAGCCAAGGTCGGGACTGGGTTTTCGGACGAGGATCTGGAGAGAATACCGAAGCTCCTGAAACCGTTGGAAACGCACGTGAAACCTCAAAACGTAGAGTCGAAGATGGTGCCAGACGTCTGGTTCAGGCCGCAAATAGTCATCGAGACGATTGCGTCCGAGCTGACTCTGTCGCCTATCCACACTGCGGCTATGGGATTGATCAGGCCGGGGTCCGGAATTTCATTGAGGTTTCCCAAATTCACGGGCAAGATCAGAGAAGACAAGCGCGCTGAAGACGCCACCAGTGTGCAAGAGATCGTGGAGATGTATAAGAGCCAAATCAAGCAGATTGAATGAACGACTGTCTCACCCAACGCGCCACCGCAGGGCGACTGTTGGCCTTTCGAATTCGTATGAATCAAACAGCGCTGCTTGACCGAGCGAACCATCGGCCCTCTCTGGACCTCGGACACTCGTGGGTCCGCTCCTGACAGCTTCTCTCCGGACGATTCGACGTCGTCCGCCTCAGAGTCAATTACAACTTTCCGCGTGCACTGCCGTGCTCAGATTTACATCGTCGCCCTTCTGAGGCTTGGACAGGGGTCGTTCATATGGCAGCGAAGGTTAGAGGCATCTTCAGGTTCTATGTGAACCGGCTCTCAATACTCTATGCAGGAACCGGGGCGGTGAATGCCTTGATGATTGATGTGTTGCTCTACTTCCTCAGGCACGACCTACTTCTTCCACTCCCGGTCTCGACCCTCGTCGCTGTCCTGATTTCCATATTCACCGACTTCACCTGGAAGTCAGAGGTAGTATTCCGTTCCCCGCTCCTGTCGCGCGGGCGGTTCTACAAGTACCTCCTCAACGGCTCGGCGGCCACGATCATCCAGTACATTCTCACTCTCCTGCTCTCGACTTTGATGTTCTACTCAATAGCCTACTTGATCGCCGTGGCAGTCGGTTTCCTCTTCGCCTACACGATTTCACGGCTGACGATTTGGAAACAATATGTCACTCGGTCCTCCTAGCCTGCTTGATGAGACGTTCGTTCTCTCTCGCACGCGAGTTGGAGATGCACAGGAGCCAAGCTAAGCGGATTGTGAACAGCCGCTTTGCTAGGCTTCGAGACCCTAGTGAGTCGGATGTTGCACAATACCAGCCGACTGCTGACAGCTGTCGGTCCATAAGCTGGGTGACCCGTTCCAGCTGATCCGGGTTGTCCATAACGTTGGGCTTCAATTCCTCTTCAGCGGAAGTAATCGATTCGGAATTGTAGGCATTGTAGGACTCCCTACTTGATCACAGGAAAGATTCTGGATTTGGTCTAATACGTTAATGTTCGGGCAGGAGCTTCGACTACTAGTCTTCAGTTTGAACGTGGGACCTGCGCGGGTTTACAGGATGACGCTTCCTAGACTCCACCATTGGGAATCCAAGGGACGAACTAACTGCTGTGTATGCTCGATGCATCTGGAAGTAGGTGACTGGGTCTTGGCGAAGGGAGGAAGAAGCCATGAAAGGGTTAGGCATCTCGCATGTGCGGTTCGACTGGGTATCTGTGACCTGTCTGAATTACCTGAGGATGCAAAGAGCGGCCTACTAGCAACCGTTACTAGCCCTCGCTCCCGCGCTTGAAACTCCTCTCCGTCGCATCATGCCCGAATAACTTCCTCCGTAAAGAAATGTTCAACAGCCAGCCCAAGAAGATTGAAGCTGCTGCGTGAAGCCCTTCGACGCCCTTACCGGTGAGGCTGTGCTCCTCACCCGTTCATATCCAGCTGTCTGCGTCTCGGCTGTCTTCGTTGTAGCCGGCTTCTCCGCGTGCGGGTTCCACAGTGTTTATGTCTGGCTACTCAAGAGTGCCTAGATGCCTTGAAGTCGCTGAGGCTTCTCCTCGTCGCTGCGCTCCTCGTGGCGTTTGCAAGTGGGTTCGCGCCGGTCCACGCTGACGGCTGCACCTCCAGGACCGGGTACTACGTCGCTTCACTGAGCGCGAACATCGACCCCGGGGCAGCCAATTTCATGTCTACTACGGTAGCGAACGCCGAGGCCGCCTGCGACGGCCACATCGTGTTCATCCTGTCCACCAATGGCGGAGACGGAGGAAGCATGGAGTCGATGGTTGCTTCGATCTTGAGTTATGAGCACTCGTGGGGTGGTAGCTTCACGACTCTGGTTGCCCCACAGGGAGCCTTCGCCTTCTCCGCAGGCTCTTACATCGCTGAAGCCTCGACCTATGTCTACATGGCCAACGGCACAGTTATCGGCTCGGCGACGCCCATCGTATCGGGGATTCCGACAGGAGAGGAGAACACAACCATGACGAAGGACATCAATGCCTTCACTGCTTACATGGAGGCCCTTACGATTACGAATGGGCGAGATCCGAACGCGACGGGTCTCATGGTCAGCCGAGGAGTCTCCTACTGCGCGAAGGGGACTCTCACCTGTCCCTCCGCGCTACTGTTCCACGTCGTAGACGGTGTGTTATCCACGAACTCGATTAACGGGTCACTGTCGGCGCTGGGCGTCCCTCCCAACACGCCTATCAACACGCCGGGAGTCAGCTCTATCCTCATCTCGATCTTCAGCGACCCGAACGTATCCAGCCTCCTCTTTCTGGTGGGCGTCTTCGCTATCCTTGTCGACATCTTCCATCCAACGCTTGTCCTCTCGTTCGCTGGCGTAGTCGTGATCGCCTTGGCCCTCTTCGGGTTGGGCCTCTTCGGAGCCTCTCCGCTGGCGATTGCGTTGATGGTCATCGGGGCCGCCTTCATCTTC
>JBEKJM010000103.1:0-3888 GCA_050011215.1 Nitrososphaerales archaeon | reverse complement strand
ACCTTCCGAGCTAGAGGAGATCCACGAGGTCGTCCACGTTTGGGATCGTCGCGACGGCGGTTCCCAGCGCGTCCTGGTCGACACCCGAGGTGACGAGAATCGAGTCGATCCCCGCCCTGGAAGCGCCCTCCAGGTCCGTATCGACCTGGTCGCCGATCATCACGGCTTGCCCTTTCGCGCACCCGGCGCGCTCCAGCGCGATCCTGAACATCAGAGGGGAAGGCTTCCCAATCACGGTCGCCTTCCTCTGAGTGGCATACTCTAGAGCTCTCACGATGGGCCCCGTGGCGATTGCGGGTCCGTCGCTGTACATGTAGAGCCTTGCAGTGTGTGTCGCGACGATCGAAGCCCCGTTCCTCACGAGCCTTGCCGCCCGGTCGAGCTTGTCGTAGGTGAGTCTCCTGTCCAGCCCAACGACCACGAACTGGGCATCCTCGCCCTCGGTCCTGGTGTGGCCGCACCTCCTCATTTCAGCCTCGAGCCCCGCCTCGCCGATGAGGAAGTACGAGACCTTCCCGTGCTTCTTGCTGAGATACTCGGCCGTGAGGAGGGCGCTCGTCAGGATCTCCTCCCTCTCCACAGGGATGCTGAACTCGGTGAGACGCGCGTGAACCGTTTCGACAGAATCTGTGGAGTTGTTGGTCAGTACGAAGAGCTTCTTCCCGGACCTGCGGAGGGCCTCGATGGCCCTCGTGCCGCCAATCCTCTCCCTGTTCTCCTTGCCCCTGTAGAAGACGCCGTCGAGGTCGAATAGGAATAGGTCCTTGTTCCTCAGAATGGGTCGCTTCTTCAACCCGTCAGAACCACCCTGGCGGCGTCTCCATCGACCGATGCGACTGACCTCGCCTTCGCCTTCGCTTTCCCGAAGACCCGTACGTCGATCCCTGAGAGGACAGGGATGGCCTTCCCGTACAGGATTCCCGCCAAGGAAGATCCTACGACGGCGGCAAGGTCCACGTGCTCGGTCACGATCGCCCCTGGACCGTTCCCCAACCGGATAGCCTCGACGAGCCAAGACGACCCGGCGGTTGAACCCTTGCCCCGCAGGTAGAAGAGGACCTTCCCCCTGACGTTCGCGCCTGCCATCCCGCTGCGAGAGTCGGCGACCACACCAGTCCCCGGGTCGACCGCTCGGTCAAACGCGAAGGCATGCCGGCAGAAGAGGGCCTCGCCGGAGGCGTTCCCGCCGACGAGCACCTGGCACCTGAAGGTCTTGGTGCTCACGCCGAAACCTCTCCGATGATGTCGCGCAGCGAAGAGTACCTCACCTTGACCGTCCCACCGGCCGCGAGAGTCTCCGCGAGCAGGGCCGAATTCGTCAGGACGACATGAAAGCCCATGGCCTTGAGAGGGCAGACATCTGCGTCCGTCCCCTGGGATAGCGTTCCACCCGCAGCCTCGATGTCGGCCTGAATCCCGGCCCTGGCAGCCATCTCGTACGCCTGATGGGATGTGTAGGCATAGAGCTTGATTCCCCGCTTCACCTTGCGTCCCTCCAGCAGTCTGGCAAGCGACCCCAACTCGGAGACAGACAGATGGGGTGCGCCCAGGGCGACCAGGTCCGGGGTCTCCTCAGTCTGGTTCAGCTCGCCTTCGACAGTCTCCAGGTCGGACCTGGAAACATCGACCGTCTCGATTTCCTCGCCCCCCGCCGCCTTCTCAAGGGAGCTCGAGCCGGTGGTGACGCCCACATAGTGGATCATGGCGATGGGTCCGGCCGATGCCGCGGCTGCCCCCAAGTGCTTGAGGTCGTCAGAGGTCACGCCCTTGGGAGTGCGGTCCAGAGCAGGGACTCTCGAGCCCGCGCTCTTTCCAATCAAGTAGCCGAGCGAACTGTAGTCCAGGTCGGAGAATCTCCCGGGCGGGGCCACGAAAGCGACCCCGGCCACGCGTTCCTCGTCAAGAAGCATTCCGAACTTGGGCGTCAGCCCGAGAATCGCGCTGGCGACGTCCAGCCCGGCCATCGCCTTGTTAGTCCGACACCCGATGACTGAGTTCGCGAAGACCACGGAGCTGGATTCGGCCCAAGCCACCGTCTCGTCGGCCTTTGGGAAGTTGCAGACCTGGTATGGAACGCACGTCCAACACCGAATCCCTCCCAGTCGGTAGTAGGCTTGGCAGAGTCTGATCTGCTTCCTCGCGAATTCCGCGGGGACACCGAAGCTCTCCCAACCGTCCAAGTCGATGCTCGCCGGGTTCACGGTGGTCGGCACGCCGAACTTCCCGTCCGAGGCCGCGAACCGCTCGAAGAGCGCGATGCCAGAGTCGTGAAGCCCGCTGTAGTCCGCCTGGACATGGGCCGATTTGATTGGGACGAGCGACTCGGCCCCTACGGCGTCCCCGACCTTGGCCAGTATCTGCATCGCGAGCTGTCTCGCATCTCCCCCTTCGCCTCGGAAAAGCGTCTCATGAACGGAGTTCAGGTGCAAGTTCTGGGATTCGTCCCTGCGGTCGTCTTAAAACGATTCCCGGGACTAAACCGCCCGCCTGAAGTGCAGCATCCACAACAATCCTGAGAGAAGAAGAGCGTCCAGGTCTTGGAATGCGAGGAAGTGAGCATGTGGACCCTTCCAATCTGAATGGTTCTGTTCCATCTCTGGTTGGTCGCGTCGGTTGTTCCAGATTGGTTGGTGAGACTTGCCCTGAGAAGGGTTCTGCCCAATCAATGGGTGATTTCTGAGGGTGTCCAGTGACGGGTGATGAACTCAAGTACCCCGATTAGGCGATGGGTGTAGTAGAAGATTCTGATGAATTGGCCTTCTGGGTCGGCCGTGTCAAGACATCACGAAACCGGACACGAGGTGGCGGCCGACCTATGGTTGTTGTTCCCGAGCCTTTCAGTGAGACTCGTCAGGAACACTGTCGGTCGTTCAAGACTGCCCTTGTCGTGTGGTGCCTGCCAGAAGATGATAAGCGAGTGCCCCTTCATTACCAAATGCAGTACGAGTGGTCATAAAAGGAGGTATCATGTCGCTTGCGCCTTGAGAATAGGGTTAGTACTGAGTTCCCCGCCGCTTAACAGCCTCACGCCATCTCAATGGCGTTCTTGAGCAATTCCATCCACTTGTTCTTTGATTGAACACCTAGCCATTCCTCCAGAGGACAGAAAGAACGTGGAACGGGTTAGGAAATACCTCGAGCTTTGTTCGTCATGTGGAACGAAGCAATCATGAATTCCTGTCCTTCTTCCCATCACCCCAAACGAAGCGCCCCGCGTTATCACCCCGCTAACGAAGCAGAACCGAACCCTTTGGAGCCTTGGTCGAAGCCAGATTCTGCGGATTAGGAGAGAAACTCGACAACATCGAAGAGAGGCTGATTGACTCAGAGAAACGCGAAGCAGAACAACACCCGAACTGATACACCTTCAGAAATCACCCAGCAAAGATACAGAGTCATCTGAATTGACGCAAATCCCTAAATAGAGTAGAGAGACGCAGTCGCAGGAAAATGCCTCAGTTCGCCAGGATCAAGCTCACGAGCACGAACCTACCTGAGCTTGAGAGGGTCGCGAGGGACATCAGAGAGATTGCAGACAAGACGGGCGTGAAAGTGAGAGGCCCCCAACCGCTGCCGACGAAGAAGCTCAAGATTACGACGAGGAAGGCACCAACGGGCGAGGGGAGCCACACCTTCGACCACTGGCAGATGAGGGTTCACCGGCGGATTCTTGATGTTCAACCCGACGACAGGACCATGAGGCAAATCACGAAGCTCAGTATTCCCGAGGACGTGAAGGTCGAGCTGATTCTGACGGCCTAGACCTACTTCCTTACCAAACCATGCGAGAAAGCCCACAGGCTTCAGTCGTGGGATGAATCGCATTGGTGCTTAAATAGAAAATCAACCCATGAGGGATGTGGACCTACACGTAGGGCAGGACATGCC
>JBEKJM010000102.1:0-3958 GCA_050011215.1 Nitrososphaerales archaeon | reverse complement strand
GAAAGGTTGGGCCGCAGGCTAACACGGAAGCCACAGTGCTCCAGAGAGAGCGGATAGGAGAGTGCCCATCCAGCAACGGCAGGCGTATTAGGGGCTCGGAAGCGACATAGGAGAATCCCCCGCCTTCCTACCGTTTTCGGGGCGTTGGGTTGCGCGCGCGTAGCAACAAAACAAACGTATCTGAGGCCTGCCATCGAGTTTATTATCCTTCAGCAACCACTTGCGAAGAGATACAACCCATTGGCACGCATGTGCGGATCAGACCTGGTGAAGGACGGCTGAGCTATCTGCACCTCTTCTCTGGCGTCAACCCTCTGGTCGGACCCAAGGACCTCAAGGAGCCGCTGTTGACGGTCTTCGGGGTGCCATATGACGGGACGACATCCTACAGGCCCGGAGCCCGCTTTGGCCCCAACGCCATCAGAGAGGCATTCCTCAACGTTGAGGCCTACTCTCAGAAGTTGGGAGTGGACGTAGAAGGGCTCCCTCTCCGGGATGCCGGCAACTTGGCCAAGCAGAACGATCCCGAGGCCATGGTCGGTGCGGTATTCAAAGTCACGAAGGAGCTCTTCGCGGCGGGTGAGAAGTTTTGCATGCTCGGAGGCGAGCACTCGTTGACTGGCGGGTCCTTCGTCAACGCTCCCGCGGGGACGGCGCTCGTCGTCTTCGACGCCCACTTCGACCTCAGGGATGAATGGGAGGGCTCGAGGTTCTCTCACGCTTGCTACCTGCGAAGGGTCACCGAGAAAGCGGACCCATCAGTGGTGGCTCACATCGGAGCGAGGGCGGCGACGAAGGAAGAATGGAGTCTCTCCAAGAGCCTGGGCCTCGTCTTGTCACCCAAGGAAGCCGGCACTTCCTCGGGGTTGAAGCGGTTCTCCCGCTTTCTTTCCGACTTCAAGAGCGTCTATGTCAGCGTCGACATCGACGGTCTCGATCCCGCTTTCGCACCCGGGACGGGGACACCGGAAGCGGGAGGGCTGACGACGCTTGCAGTTCTCGACCTCCTGTACGCCCTCGAAGGTCGAAGGGTCGTCGCGTTCGACATCATGGAAGTGAGCCCGCCATACGACAACGGTTCCACTGCGGTCGCGGCCGCTCGATTCATGAACGAGCTGACTGCTCTCTGCGCAACGAAACGATAGGGATTCTACTCGAGATTACCTGACCGTGTCTTCACATCGGCCAGGAATTCTTCGAGCTTCACATCGAATTGCTGCTTTCCGTCCCTGGCCCTCACGGCGATAGTGTGAGCCTTCTCTTCCTTCTCCCCCACCACGACGATGTATGGAATCTTCTGAAGCTGGGCGTTTCTTACCTTCGCATTCAGGGTCGCGTGTTCGAAGTCGCCCTCTCCCCTTACTCCGCCGCGGAGCAGCGAAGACAAGACCTCCCTGGCGTAAGGGACTTGGTCGTCGGTAAGAGGAAGGACCCTTGCTTGGACAGGCGAGAGCCACAACGGGAGCTTCCCCTGGTAGTGTTCTAGGACTATTCCGATGAACCTCTCCAATGACCCATAGATCGTGCGGTGGAGGACTACAGGCGTGTGCTCCTTGCCGTCCGAACCCGTGTAGGAGAGGCCGAACTGCTTCGGCATCTGGAGGTCCAGCTGGAAGGTTCCGCATTGCCACTCCCTTCCGAGGGAGTCCTTGACGTCGACGTCGATCTTTGGGGCGTAGAAGTTGCCCTCCTTTTCCTTAACCTCATACGTTAGGGCCCTCTTTTCGACGACGCGAATCAGTGTCTTTGTGGCCCTCTCCCACTCCTCGTTGCTCCCCATACTCTCGTCAGGCCGGGTCGAAATCTTGACCTTGTACTTTAGATTGAAGACCCCGTAGAGCTTCTCCATGAGGTCGAGCATATCAGAAAGCTCGGCCTCGGCTTGGTCTTCAGTAGCGATGATGTGCGCGTCGTCTTGAGTAAGAATCTTGACCCTGAAGAGGCCTGTGGCGACCCCACTAAGCTCGTTACGATACAGTGGGTCGAAGATCGCATACCTGACAGGCAGCTCGCGGAAGCTCCAGCGACGTGACTTGTAGACAAGGAATGTGGAAGGACAGTTCATAGGTTTCAGACCCATCTCCTCGTCCCCGAGGCGGGTGAGAAACATGTTGTCTCGGTAGTGGTCCCAGTGGCCACTCACCCTCCAGAGCATAGTGTTCGCGAGGGCAGGACTGCTTATCTCGATATATCCGCGCTGAGCAAGTTCGGCCCGGATGAAGTCGACGAGGAGGTTCCTGAGCTTCAGACCCTTGTCGTGCCAATATACCATCCCGGGAGATGGTTCCTGAAAGCTGAAGAGATCCAACTTCTCTCCAAGGCTCCGGTGATCTGTATCCGGCAGTTGCCCAAAATCGCTCTTCCTGATCCTTGCGAGCATTTCGCGCTCTGAAGGCTCGCGTCTCGGTTTTGCCGGCGCGGACACCGCCGGTACCTCGTGAGAGTAGCTACGTGACATCTCGGCGAGAGGGTGCCCTTTGACCTTGATTTGGAGCGCTTTCGTCCAACCGAACGGAGCCCTCATGGTCTCGAGGCCCTGCTCTGAAGCGTCCTTCTCCATTGAAAGCAGGAGGGAAAGCGCTTCTGAGGGGCGAGCCAGGTTCTGACTGATGTGAGCAAAAGGGTAGATCATGACCCTGTTGGTTCCAAGCTTCGATAGGAACGCCTTGGTTTCGGAGACCGCCTTCTTGACCAGTTCCTCATCGTCCCCTTGCTCGAAAGCTGTGAATAGGACGACTAGTTCTTCCTCTTTCACTGTTCTGGGTTGAATCTCCTCGGCGCCCGCGATCTCCTTCTTGACTGGCTTGTATTCAACAAAGTCGGCGTGCATCTGGAGTATCTTCGTGCAGGCTCAGCCCCAGCTTACCATCTCGACCTTTCGAGCGACTTCGACTTCTTGGTGGCCTTTTTCCAGGCCTTGTAGTGGTCGTGGCAGAGGTAAGCCCGCCTGCCTTCTCCTCCCACGCTGAGTCCGCTTCCGCCCATCTCGGACCTGCTCAGCGACCTGATGGCCTTGTTGGCGCACCCGGTCACGCTACAACTGACCCCCTTGTCGACCTTTCCCAAAGGCAGTTTGCCGATCACGTCTCACTATATATAATCTTGGCCAAGAAGGTCGTTGTGCTCGACAGGCTTAGGGGAAGGCTAGAAGCGCGTCTCGGGCTCATTGGAGAGTGGTTCTCAAGGATCGAAAGCACACCCACAGCATGGACTATAGTTGGGCTCGTATTCTCGGTCATCTCCGGTCTCGCGTATTCACATCAGGGCTATGTCGGTCAGTTGGTCGGAGGAATCATGATTCTAGTTGCAGGGTGGTTTGACTTGGTCGATGGCGCGGTCGCCAGGGTGACCGCGAAGGTCACGAAGCGAGGCGCCTTTCTGGATTCGACGCTCGATAGAGTGGCCGAATTGGCAATCTTCCTTGGGATACTCGCCAGTGGTCTAGCGCCTCCCTGGCTAGTTCTGACTGCACTGTCTCTCAGCCTCCTCGTCAGCTATACAAGGGCAAAGGGGGACGCGCTGGGAATCAGGCTTTCGGGCGTCGGCATAGGGGAGAGGAGCGAGCGTCTGTTGATTCTTGCGGTTGCTTCCATAGCCGGTTATGCCAGTTGGGGCGTAATCTTGGTCGCGGTCGTGGCTGGATACACCTTCGTCGAGAGAACATTCAAAGCAATCAAGAGCCTGGGTTAGGTCTGACCGAGGTTTTTCTGGACCTCTCCAAGACATGACGTGGCCTTCGGAAGTCCATCTCTTTCCTTTGAGGTGATTGTGTATGCCGAGCGGAAGGAATCCGAGGGTCGCTTTGCTAAGCCCTCACGCCTCAGTCTCTAGATTACAGAGTGACATCCTCCCACGACTGAAGGTCGTGGGCTTCCAGCCCCTGTTTCATGGCGTATAGTTCCCGCTTCCTCGACCGGGCTTGCGGCCTCAGTTGGCTGGGGTGGTAGAGGTCCAGTCT
>JBEKJM010000101.1:0-4191 GCA_050011215.1 Nitrososphaerales archaeon | reverse complement strand
GATAGGCCGTGGATGGTCCTACGGCGGGCCCTCCGGCAACAGCACCCAGATCACCCCCTTGAGCTGGATGACGTACTATCAACCCATCACCTACTATGGGACCAGTGTATCGGTCTGCGCAAACTCGGTCTGCACGAACTACCCGGGTGTCGCATACTACGGGGTGACCAACCTCATCGAGACATGGACGACGTATCTGTGGATGCCCCTGGCCGCACTCGCAGTATGGGAGGTCTTCAGACCGCGACAGGGGGGGCTGGAGCGATTCGGGTTCGGTGACACGGCCCCGCGGAGCCTCTCAGGCGAGACCAAGCTGGCACTGCTGTCTCTCATCTGGTTCTCGTGGAACTACTTCCCCTATCTCGCCCTCTTCGCGGCTGGAAGGGTGACCTACCCCTTCTACTTCATCCCCGCGCTGCCGGCGGTTGCGATGGGAGCGAGCTACTTCCTGACCCGAAAATCCGTGCCGAGATACGCTATCTTCCTCTACCTTGCAGGAGCCTTCGTCTTCTTCTTCTTGTTCTTCCCAGACAAGGCCTTCCTACCCATCTGGCTGCGGGCACTGATCGGACGGTGATGCATCTGATGTCTCGTTTCGTTTTTGCTGCAAGCTGCCAGATAGAGGGTCACCGACGCGAGTTTCTCAGCTGATTCGGATCTACAGAAAGCCCGGATGGCTCAGAAGTCCCATCGGCCGACCTAGGTGGCCATCCTTTCCTGACCCAGAATCAGGCGATTGATATCTCAAGCGGGCCCGGTGCAGCTCGCCCGCTCTCTGGCAACTGGCCGTTCCCACGCGATAGTTCCAGTGTCCTGGCGCGGCTAGAATACTCTCATAGCCATCTTCAGCCACAAGCTGAGTCTGGGCTTTGCCTCATCATGATTGGCTACAAACCAGTCGTAGGATCTCTTGAGACCCTCTTCATTGCCTATGGTAGGTTTCCATCCGAGGACTCTCTCGGCTTTTTCGGTTGAGAGTACGAAGGTCTTGTCGCCCAGGCTATAGACCTCCTTTCCGACAGCAGCCGCGCCAAAGACTCTCGTCAGGATCAGGAATGGTCTAACGAGAATTGCCGGAAACGGTTTGAATCTTGACTTCGAATTGGCGTATTCTATTAGTTCTTCAAGTTCTGCACGGACGGTTGGAGGATCGCGAGCCGCGATGTTGAAGGCCTCCCCCTTCGATTCTTCAGAATCCGTCGCAAGTATACAAGCATTGACCACGTCGTCGACGTAGACCATCTGGATCTTGTTGTTCCCATCTCCAAGAAATGGGATGTTTCTGTTCAGATAGACAAACTCCAGCAGAGCTCTGAGTATGCCGCCAAACCCATCACCCAGAATCGTCATCGGCCTTATGATCGTGATATCGAGACCTTCGTCTGCGTATTTTCTGCAAATCTCCTCGGCGCGAAGCTTGGCCTTGCCGTACTCATCAAGAGGAGCCCTCGGTGAATCCTCGGTGATGAGATCTGAAGTTGGCACGCCGTACACGGCTGAACTCGACATGTGGATGACCTTCTTGACCTTGTTCTCCAGTGCGGCCTTCATTACATTCTCTGTCCCATTCACCATTACATCCCACATCTGTCCTTTCCTTCCTCGTGACCAGCCGTGCGGAGGGAGTTCTCCAGCCAAGTGGAAGACAGCCCCGGCTCCCTTTGACAGTCTTGCGACGGAATCGTAATCGCGCACGTCACCATGCGTGTACCCAGGCGAACCCGAGATATCCATTGTGACTGTCTTGAGACCCATCCTGCGCAATTCTGCATCAAGATGCCTTCCGACAAACCCGCTTCCGCCAGTCACAAGGGCTGGAAGTTCTCTCCAGCTCACCTCCTGATCCACCCCTCTCACCGACCTGACCGTGCTATATAGTCCCGACGTCAGGAGTTCGGAGCCCGATTCTCGAGAGCCGCCCTTCGGACAGGCATCCTTGTTCGAGAAAGCAGTTTCACAGGCGCTGCTGCGTCTCGACCCTCATGCAGGTGTTCAATCTGAGGCTTCGGCGAGAAGTCCTGCAGTGACGGCTGCCGCAGGAAGGAAGGCAGGAGCTCCACGGGTCTGATTCCGCTCTTGCGCAGCAAGGCAAGGCAGAGCCATGCGAGTGACGCCGTGCGCAGCAGCGCCATCGTCTGGGGAATGGTCCCCGGTAGCCACGGGTTGGTCGTTCCCACGAACCACGTCAGAATGATCAGCGCGTTAAAGACCTCCCACGCATAGAGCGAAGGGTCATCGATGGCGAGGACGATGACCAGAGGAATCAGCATCAGGTTGAACTGCGGAGAGTAGATGGTGGCCCCGAGCAGGTAGGCCGCAAGGCCCAAGAAGACCCGGGGGGCGAGAGACACCCTAAGCGTGTAGACCCTAAGGAGCAGGAGGCCCGTGACAGCGAGCCCGAACCACCCTGCGTAGACGCTGTGTGAGTCCTGGAAGATCCAGATGTACCACGCGTCTTCCAACCCATGGCTCGCATAGGCGGCGTAGAACTGGTGCAGGAAACTGAAATTGAGAATGGCGATGGGCAGAAAGAAGAATGCCACGACCGCTGCAGTGATCAAGAAATACCTTAGCCTTAGCTCGTCTTTCCTGAGTTCCAGAAGATAGATCGGGAGGAGAACGACGCCCACCAGCTTGGTCGCTATCGACAGGCCCAGGGCGGCCGCGGAGGCTCCTTTGCGGTCTTCGAGGAAGAACTGGAGGCTGAGGATGATGAACAGCGCGTTGAAGAAGTCAAAGTTGTAGACCCCATAGATCATCACGCTGGGGAGGAAGAAGTAGAGGGGGTTCAACTTGGTCCCCAGGGCGCTGGCTACGCGCCAGCAAGACCACGCCAGCACCAGGGCGGCGACCAGGCTCATGACGCCGAATGCCGAGTAGTATCCGTCGTAGTTTCCTCCAACGATGCGCGCAAGGTAGAGTATGTAGCCAGAAATGGGCGGGTACTCGAAGAAGAAGTGGAAGTAAGGGACCAGCCCCTGCTGGATCTCGGGCCTTCCCCAGAACGACCCTATGTCGCTGTAGATGTTGGGATCGGTCCAGGGGGAATGAATCATGAAGCTCAGGAACATCGCAGCGAATGACGCTGAGAGAGCCGCAATCAGCGAGTTCCGGTACCGCAACAGGGGTCTGAGGCTGACATTCGTATAAAACGTTTGGAGCAGACGGCGGCGGACCCGCGTCGAGGGACGAGCCCCGGCCTCGCAGCATCATCGTGGATACATTCATAAGACATGAGAACATGATGAGGTTCCATGGTCGCAGTCCTGCCGCCCGACCTTTCGACCACCTTCATCGTCGCCGCGCTCCTGCCTCTGGTCATCGGTTTTGTCGTCGGCCTGCTGATCAAGAAGGTCCTCAGCATCGGTCTGCTCATAGCCGCGATAGTCCTGCTACTCATCATCGCGGGATTCCTGTCACCCGACCAGGTGCTGAAGCCGCTGCTCGGTTTCCTGAAATCGAGCTCCAGCGCCTCCGACTGGGTGAAGCGGTTGGCGGGCTATCTGCCCTACACATCCCTCACCTTCATCGTAGGACTGATTATCGGATTCCTGAAGGGATAGGCCCAGTGCCCGTCCGATGCCCGCGAGAGCATGGAATGGCTACCCTTTCTCTCAACACCAGCCGCGGACCGACGGGAGTTTAGGTACTAGCGTCCTGAAGCCGGTTCAGCCCAGCAGCCAATCTTGAGGCGGACCCTGTCCGCCCGCGCAATCGACGACGCCCATCACTCTTCTGAGGAAGGACGGACACGCGAAGCACACCAGGAACGCCGCTTCCTTCTTTGCGACAGGGCAGTCGACGCTCTCCTTCTTCATCCGGGAAATCGCCTTGGGGCCGGCACTGCCCTTCAACTCCTCGCTGACGGCCTTCGGGACCTTCTTTGGCTTAGGCGAGGGGTAGACCTTGACCTTGAACTTGGCCTCTGTCGGCACGGCGGGCTCGTGGCAGAGTGAGGATAAAAGCGTGCGGTGGTTTGGGCGTCATCTCTCTTCTGGCCGGCGGCAGGCCCGCATTGACATCCAGCACGGCACTCCTGGCCTGTCTTTCGTCTAGTCCCGAGTCGACCCTACCGCCGCTTCCGGGCACCCCTCATTCGGAGGAGCACCGTCAGAAGAAGGGCGACGGCGAAGGAGATGAAGTAGCTGAAGTCCGCACCCCCGAACCAGGAGGAGAGGGCACCCACGGGGT
>JBEKJM010000100.1:0-4234 GCA_050011215.1 Nitrososphaerales archaeon | reverse complement strand
ATCTTGGCTGCGTCGTAGACCGACTTGTCCTCGTCGATCTTGATTAGGTCGCGCCTAGCAATGTTGCCTGCCGGAAGGTCAAGAACCACGGCCCTCCGTTCTTTCGGATTTATTTAAACCAGAGATTCGTCGCTCTTGCGAAGTCTCCGGTCGACTGACTGTTGCACCTAACGCTAGTACAGCGTGAATAGGCCGCTAGGGAGATGAACTAGGATCCTTAGCGTAGATAGGGTTCGACTCTGCTCAGGGGCTTTCATGGACCGAAGTCACTGGGTGGTGTCATAACTGGGACCTGTCATTCCATCTAGGCGCTCGGACAGATGAGAAGGGACAGGCTCAGTGCATGTGAGCATGCATATCTCCGACTCGTTTTAGATAAGTTACCCAGTGCTTCCGAGTTTACGGAAGGTCTCCCTTTCGGGCGTCTCTGTTCTGGTTGAGACCACACTTGGGTAAGGGACCTTCGTTCTCCCTCCATAAAAACTCTATGGTCGCAAGCGTCCATATATCCAAATCCCCGGCTTTTGGACTCAATGCCCCTCAGACCTTCTAATTCTTGGCCCGTCTCATGCGAAACGTCTGCCCTGGGAGATTTCGGAGACATGATGCGACCCCCCATTCAAGAAGAGAAGGATAGCTTCCCCGGAGTTGGTCCGAGGGAAGGAGCCTCTCAGGCGCACCTGGCCCATAGAGCTACAGCTACGACGGCTAGCCCGGTCACGATGGCACCCCCTTCTGCGGTTGCGGCTACTTGACCATGCCATCCCTGGCTCGCCGCTATCCCGAAAAGCGCCCAGACGACGACAAGACCGAATGCGAGGTCCCTTCTCGTCCCAAGCACCGTGATAGTGATCATTAGCGCGAGAACGATGACGACAAGAGTCCAGACAGTCGGACTGACACCGAAACCGTTCCAATTCACAGGCAAGGCGGCCGCGACATCTGCGATGGAAGCTATTGTGATCCAGCCGAGGTACACGCTAAAAGGAAGATGGACGCTCAGATTCTCCTTGAGAGATACCTGGGACTTGCCGATGTGCAGACGAAGGTAGATGGCGATCAGTGATGCCAGTAACGCAAGGATCATAGGCACGGAGGCGACGATGTAGTCGTACTGCCAGAGAAACAGCCATCCGATGTTGAAGATGCTGCTGAGTATGAACAGGTATCCCACTTGCGAGTTGAAGGAATCCTGTTTGTGCCGCGGCAACAGTTGAAACACGATGAAGACGAAGAGCAGGACGTAGATTACGCCCCAAATTGAGAAGGTGAAACCGGCCGGAGTGACGAGCCTCGAATGAGCGGCAGAGACATCAGCCGTGTCTTGACCGTTCAACAACTTCGTGCTTCCCGCGATAGCATTGGTTACAATCACCGCGAGAAACGCTACCGCGTTGCCGACCTGAAGCGCAGATAGATTCTCTGCTTGAGTCGTGGTCTAGTGCTTCGTCCTTGATTGTATAAAAATCAAACCGATACTTGCCGTCAGCTGCGAGTATGGACCGACATGCCTTGGTCAACGCATCCAGGTTGCGACCTTGTCACCACGAGATAAATACCAAGGAGTTCGATGCGGACTTGTATGGTCCTTCAGCCTCGCGAGAGCCTGCAGATGAGAGGAAGCGACACAGAGCAGGTCATAACGATTGAGAATCTCAAGCACACCTACGACGGGAAGTACTTCGCGCTGAATGACCTGAGCCTCAGCATAAAGAGGGGAGAGGTGTTCGGCCTCCTCGGAAAGAACGGGGCGGGAAAAACGACGCTCATCAAGGCACTCACCACCCTGATCAGACCCACGTCCGGCAAGCTGACCATTCTCGGAATGGACCCTGCCCACGATGGAAAGGAGATCCGGCGGAGAATCGGGGTCGTCCAACAGGGAGAGTCGTTCGAATTCACCACGGTAGAAGGGAACTTCGACATCTACGCCGTCCTGTGGAGCGTCCCCAAGAAGGTCAGGCTGCAACGCAGGGAGGAGCTCATCAAGATGTTTGGCCTTCAGGACGTCAGGAAACAACGGTCATTCGACCTCTCGGGGGGGCAGAAGAGGCGCGTTCAGGTGGCGCGAGAGATGATGCACGACATGGACATCCTCTTCCTCGACGAGCCGACCACGGGTCTGGACGTGTTCATGAGGCGAGCGCTCCTCGACTCGATCAAGAGAGAGGTTCGCCAGGGACTCACCGTCGTCTTCACGACCCACAACCTCGAGGAGGCGGACTACTTCTGCGACAGAATAGCGGTCATCGACCAGGGCAAGATCCTTGCTATGGACACGGTCGAGAACCTGAAACGCCTCTATGGAGGCAAGAAGACCATTGAGGTCACCCTTTCGGAGGGCGACGCCGTGGCATTCTTCGCCAAACTGGGAGAGAAGCTCCATGACAGCGAGATCAAGGTCGAAGGGAGCTCGGCGAAAATCCTCGCAGAAGATCCGAAGGAAGCGCTGCAGCGAATAATGGAGCTGTCTCAGAGCACCGGCGTCCAGGTGGAATGGCTGAACATAAGGAAGAACACCTTAGAAGATGTCTTCATCGGTTCCGTTTCGAGGAAGGAGGAGGAGTAGCGAATTGCAGACCCCGAACATCCTCAAACTGATGTACCGGAACGTCAAGGTCAACGTCGATCCGGGAACTCTGATAATCCTGATCGGGCTACCCGCGATGTACCTGGTCTTCTTCGGATTCGGCTTTGGTGCGATGATCACTGCGACCGGGGGGACCACGGCCGCCTACCTGACCTTCCTGACACCAGGAATAATGTCCGTCCAGTGTCTTATGGCAGGGACGGTAGGGGGGAGCATGCTCTGGGCTGACAGACGGTGGGGGATGCTGGCCCAGCTTCTGGTCGGGCCCTTCACCAGATTCCAGTACCTTCTGGGGATAATGCTCACTTCGTTGGTGTTCGGCCTGGCTGGCGCATTTGTTATGCTCGTCGGTGCGTACCTGTTGATCGGCTCCCTGCAGCTCACCCTCTGGGGGGCGTTGACCGTCTTCGGGTTCATAGCGATAGGCTCAATCTTCTTCGGCTCGCTGATGTTGCTCATCGCCGGATTGGTGAAGTCGAACAATGCCTACAACAGCATCCAAATCTTTGTCATATTCGTAGTGAACTTCGCGAGCACCGTGTTCTATTCGTTCAGCACCAATCTGCCTCTCCCGATTCAGGTGCTCTTCCAGGCGAACCCTCTGACCTATGTCGCAAACGCGGCCAGGGGAGGGTTCAACGGTACCTTCCCGGCCTCCGACATGTGGCAGGTTCCTCTCTTGGTCGTGGAGACCGTGGTGGTGCTGGCATTGGCGACGCGAGTGTACGTCAGGTCAGATATTTCCTTCGTCTGATCACGCAGGCAGTTTGCCCGCTTGAAACCGTCGGGGACCCAATGGCGCCGATGAAGGATGGCGGACCAGCTTCACGCTGCAGGTTGGTCCAAAGTCACAACAATATGCACACACTTCAGAAGGGTCTCAAACTTGTTCCTGACACTGTGGACCGTGTGCGCCAGCACGAGCACCACGCAAGGGGCTTTTGCCATTGTTGTGTGCCCCTCGGACGTAACTTCTAGACTCCCCTCATCCGTGACGACCAATTCCTCCTCCCTTCCGTCTCGAGTTCTCCCACCTCCTTGCCGGGTCCTGCCACCACATAGCCTGAATGAAGCTGGTAGCTGTCATGGCGAGAGACAAGTGTTCTGGGTTTCTCTAGGCGTCTGATCAGCGGGGCCAATACGCCGGCGCGCGCGCGTAAGTTAAATACCGTGAGGCTAGACTTGTTTGCTGATGAAGCCGACGAAGAAAGAGGCCTTGGGGCTGTACTTCACTCCAAGAGTGAAATCCTTTCATGTCGTGGTGAGACTCAAGGACGTCCCAGGATCTCTCAGTAGCGTACTCGGCCTCCTGCGCGACCGCGTGAACCTCGTAGGCAGTATCAGCTACAGCTTGGAGAATGAAGGTGCGATCTGGAGCGGTTTCGGGACGTCGCTTTCGAAGGGTGAGACCGAAGGGAAGCTGAAGAAGTCGCTCGAACGCTTGCCCTTGGTCCTTGAATGCGAAGTGAAGGGAAGCGACAACGGTCTGCTGATCGACTCTTTCCATTCCGGACTCGAGGTAGCCCCCGATAGGCCGGCAGTGGTGCTCCCCATAGTCGGAGTCTCCCGGATCTACGACCACCTGGCACGAATTCTGGGAAGCGGTGGCGAAACGCTATTGTTCGAAGAAGGTTCTGCACTCGG
>JBEKJM010000099.1:0-4266 GCA_050011215.1 Nitrososphaerales archaeon | reverse complement strand
GCCACTTGCGTCGGTCCGCGTTTCACCTCTCTCCCGTCTCTCCCAACGATCTTCAGTCCGCCCTTCGTTATTTCGACCGTCTCCTGGTTGTCCAAGAAGACGGTCCTGTCCGTGTGTTCGAGGAAGGCCAGCACATCGCTAGCGATGAACATCATCCCGTTGCCCACACCGACGATGAGCGGGGCGTCTTTTCGGGCGCCCACCATGATGTCTGGCCTGTCCTGGAAGAGCACGGCGATGGCGTATTGCCCTGTGAGCCTCTTCGTTGCCCTCATCGTCGCCTTGAGCGGGTCCTTGATCTTCGCATACTCCTCCTCGATTAGGTGCGCAATTACCTCCGTGTCTGTCTCGCTCTTGAACCTGTGACCCCTAGAAGTCAGACTCTTCTTCAACGGAAGGTAGTTCTCGATTATTCCATTGTGAATCACGGCAATCGTTCCATTGCACGAGGTGTGAGGGTGCGCGTTGCGGTCCGTGACCCCCCCGTGGGTCGCCCACCGCGTGTGAGCCATCCCGATGTTGCCCTCCAGTAGAGAGAGTTTCTTCCTTCCCTCGATCTTGCTGATTCGTCCTGCGCCCTTGCGGATGCTGAGCTTCCCATTGCTTATTGTCGCCATGCCGGCCGAGTCGTATCCGCGGTACTCGATCCTCCGGAGTCCGTCAAGCAGGATGCCGGAGACCGGCTCCTCCGCGACGCAGCCGACTATCCCACACATAGTGGGTGTTTCGAGGCCCGGTGTAATAAGCTCCGTAACACGTTTTTCTCTACCATGCACAATGGAGTCTGCATGCTTTCTCCGTCAATCGCCTCATCATGTCCTCAACCATGCAAAACTGTTTTCTAGTGGTCGAGCGTTCGGGCGGGCCATGCGTGAAGGCCTGCTTCTCGACCCCAAGTCCAGGGAGCACATGACGAAGCGCGTCCTTGTGTCAGAGAAGCCCGATGCTTTCAGGTCGGCGTCCGGCAAGATCGGCGAGAAGATCCTCGCCCTGCTCGCGGCTGGCCCCCGTTACCCTGCTGAAATCGCACGCGCGCTGAAGACGCACCACCAGACCATCTACTACCACATTGGCCGCCTTGAAAAGGCGGGCCTGATTACCCGAATCAGCAGTGAATCGATACGTGGAGGCGAGGCGAACCTATTCGCGCTGTCCTCGGACGGGTACGCTGTCGAGTTCCAAGTCCGGGGAGAGCCGTTGCCGACTCTGCAAGCCTCGACGAGGTCGAGGTCACTGGGGCGCTTCTTCAAGGAGTTCTTCTACGATGGCGAACTCAACGGGTGGATAGTCGTCGGCTCACCTCTCCCGCACGGGGCGACCGGTGCCCAAGCCCGCGACGGGCACTACGCTGTCCAGCTGGGCTTTGCACTCGGGCAGTTCGTTGCGCTTCCTGAGCGCTTTCCGGTCAGGTTAGACGTCGACGTGAATGCGGAACACCTGAAGGGCTCGAATTTGGTGGTCGTCGGGGGACCGAGGACCAACGTCATCTCTGAAGAGCTCAACCAGTACCTCCCTCTGCGGTTCAAACAGGGGGGTTTCTGGGGCTCGATCGTCGACGACCAAGGCAAGTCCTACAACTCCGAGCTTGACTGCATCGTCGCCAAGATCGAGAATCCCTGGGAGGCCGGCAAGACCTGCGTCCTCGCAGCCGGACTGACTGGTGCCGGCACCAAGGCGGCCATCATCGGAATATGCAACTTCGCGGACCTGCTCTTCCAAAGATACAACACGGGTCCATACGCCTGCCTCCTCAGAGGCACCGATAGGGACGGCGACGGAAAGGTCGATTCTGTCGAACTTCTGAAACGCGTATGAGGCTTACGCTCTTCTTCCCCTGCGGCCGCCTTTCTTCCTTGTTGTATCGTGTGGAATTGGTGTCACGTCCTCAATTCTTCCTATCCTGAACCCTGCCCTTGCGATGGCCCTGATGGCAGCCTGTGCTCCCGGTCCCGGGGTCCTCGGTCCCGTTCCTCCGACAGCCCGGACCTTGATGTGAACTGCATTGATGCCCTTCCCCTTCGCCACGTCGGAGGCAGCCGAAGCACTCCGCATCGCGGCGTAGGGCGACGATTCGAACCTGTCTGCCTTCACGTGCCTGCCTCCCGAGGAGAACGAAATCGTTTCTGCCCCGGTCAGGTCAGTGATGTGTACAATTGTGTTGTTGTAGCTTGAATAGATGTGCACGACACCCCAGCGGTCTTTTGCGATCTCTTCCTCAGACGCCAATCACTTTCACTCTCCGGGCGCAGGTGGCTGGGCCACCTCCTCCCTCGCTTCAACTTTCCCATCCGAAGCAGGGGCACTCTCAGCCACGGCTCCCGGAGCTGGGGCGGCCCCCTCCGTCATCCCGTTGACCGTTACGGTGGTCTCCTCATCATGCCCGACCTCATACCCTGGAATCGTGATCGCTCTTCCCCCAATCGCGACGTGGCCGTGCACAATCAGCTGTCTCGAGTGAAGTGGCGATACCGCCATCCCCTTCTTGAAGACCATCGTCTGAAGCCTCCTCGACAGCAGGTCCTCGACCGTGAGGCTCAGGATGTCGTCTAGCGTCGCAGCCTCTGTGACCAGCCCTCTCCTCCTCAGACTGTCCAGCAGCTTCTTCTCTTCTCTCAACCTGACCTGTTCCGTAGCCGCGAGGAGGGTCCTCGCCTGTTTCCTTATTGAACTCAGTTGAGTCTGTGATTTCCAGAGCTCTCTCTTGTTCCTCAACCCGAACGTGCCAAGCAGATACAGCTCCTGCGCCAACTGGTCAGCTCGCCAGGGGCTGCGCGGCCGGCTATACTGCTTTCTGGCTTTCCTCGGGTCTCCCAACTCTTACTTCTCTTCCTTCTTTTCCCCGGCTTCCTTCGCTGCAGCGATGAGGGCTGCCTTCCTCACGCCCACGGTCCTTCCCTTCCTGCCCGTGGTCCTTGTGCGCTGGCCCCGGACCTTCAATCCAAGGCTGTGCCTTACGCCCTTCCAGCTCTGTATGTTCTTCTCGCCATCTACGTCTCCCTTGATCACGAAATCTAGGTCTGAGCCCAGCAACTGCTTCGTCTCCCCTGTGTAGGGGTCGCTCCTCCTGTTGTAGTACCACGCAGGCAGCGACGACTTCGTCGCGCTCTGGATGGCCTTCTCAACCTCGCGGACCTGGTCTTCGCTGAGTGTCCCGAGCCTTGCTCGGGGGTCAAGGCCTATCCGTGAGGCCACGACACTCGCGAAGTTGTAGCCTACACCGCGTAGGTCAGAAATCGCAACAATGACCTTCTTGCTCCCGTCAAGGTCCCTTCCGGCAATCCTGACGAGGTGCCTGAAGTCCGTTGCTACCGACATATTCCTGACTTGCCAGTCACACTGTGGTTATAAATCTTGAAGGCTCTCATCCAGGCAAAAGGGGTGATTGACCTCCCGTCGCCTCAGACGGCCCGAGGACTCGCTAAAACTTTTTAACCACAACTCATTCCCGACTCGTGAAACACGGCGTTTCATGAACATGTATCGCAATCCAGTCGGTGTGGTAGTTGCTTAGGGTAAAGGTTCTAGAGGAGTCTGGGAACTCAGTCACTCTTCAGCTCGAGGGAATCGACCGTTCTTATGCGAACGCCGTAAGACGCTTCTGCATCGCCGAGGTGCCAGCGATGGCGATAGACGATGTGGTAATACTGGAGAACTCGTCCGTGCTCTACGATGAAATCTTCGCCCATAGGCTGGGGATGATACCGATCAAGACTGACCTGGAAAGGTACAACCTGCCTGAGGACTGCGACTGCGGGAACCCGCTGGGTTGCCACAAGTGCAGGGTCCTCTTCGTCCTCGACGCAAAGGGCAAGGACAAGGTGTCGACGGTCTATTCGGGCGATCTAGTCTCGGAAGACAGGGATGTCAGGCCAGTGAGCGAGACCATCCCTCTTGTGAAACTCGCCCAAGGCCAGTCGGTAAAGCTTGAAGCGTACGCCCGACTCGGGAAGGGCAAGGAGCATGCGAAGTGGCAGCCCTGCACGGTTGCAGCGCTCACGGAGGGGAAGAGCGAGGGAGTCTACAACTTGATGGTCGAGTCGGCGGGCGGTCTGCCGGCAAGACAGATTGTCACAAAGGCGATAGAACTGCTCGAGAAGAAGCTTAGGGAGATACAGGCCTCCGTGGGAGAGGCTGTAGCATGACTTCTTCCAACCCTCTCCACAGACGGATGTCAGTGATGTTGGAAAGGGCGGGCAAGGAGCAAAAGGCATCGATCTGGACGGTCGCGGCAGAACTTCTCTCCAGGCGCCTACGTTTCCTTTACCA
>JBEKJM010000098.1:0-4495 GCA_050011215.1 Nitrososphaerales archaeon | reverse complement strand
ACCTCGCCCTGCTTCTCCGCCAGCGGAGGGATGAATATCACCATCAGGCTATCGACTCCCTCGTCGACCGCCACGGCCTGAATCGCGCTCGCATAATCCGTGGGAGTGGCTGCGCCGCTCATGTCAACCGGGTTCTTCGTGCTCGCTATGGGCAGGAGGAACTTTCTCAGACGCTTCTGGGTCTTCTGGGACAGCTCCGGCACCTTCAGCCCCAGGCTCTCGCAAGCGTCAGCGGCCAGGATTCCCGCACCACCGGCATTGGTGATTATCGCGACCCCGTTTCCTTCAGGGACGGGCTGCGTCGAGAGTAGGGCGGCGACATCGAACATCTCGTCCAAGGAGTCGGTCCTGATCACGCCGGACTCTCTGAACAAGGCGTCAACGGTGACGTCGGAAGCGGCCACTAGGGCTCCGGTGTGAGATTGCGTCGCTCGAAAGCCCGCGGCCGAGCGACCGCTCTTCACGGCCACTATTGGTTTCTTCCTCGTGACCCTCCTGGCCAACCTGGCGAATCTCCTCGAGTCCCCGAACGACTCTATGTACAGCAGGATGACGTCGATGTTGTCGTTGCTCTCCCAGTATTGCACGATGTCGTTTCCGGACACGTCTGCCCTGTTGCCGGCCGACACGAACTCGGCTAGACCGATGCCGAGCCTATTCGCAAGGTCGATGACCGCTATGCCCAGGGCTCCGGACTGGGACCAGAAGCCGATCCTTCCAGGAATTGCGCTGTAGGGTGAGAACTGCCCGTTGAGGCTCACCTTCGGATCCGTGTTGATTATCCCCATGCAATTGGGGCCTATCATGCGCACCCCGGAATCCCTGCAAGTCTTGACGAGCTCCTTCTGAAGCGCCGCGCCTTCCACGCCGGTCTCGGCAAACCCGGATGATATGACGACGAGGGCGCGCACCCCCTTCCTCGCACACTCCCGAGCGACTCTCGTCACGAACCTGGCAGGGACAACGATGAATGCGAGGTCCACCGGGCCAGGGCATTCGAGCACTGATCTGTATGCCGCCACAGACTGGACAACGGTAGCGTCTCTGTTGACAGGGTAGACCGGACCGCTGAAGTCTGCCTCGATGAGGTTCCTGAAGAGTTCCCCGCCTATGGAGCCCTTCTCTCTGGACGCGCCGATGACCGCGACACTCCTCGGCCTGAAGAAGCGCCCGACGGCAGCGGTCGTTGTCCTGGCATCCCGTTGCTCGAATGCCTCCAGCGCCGCGCGGGCCACGGATGTCGGGAACACGATTCTGATCTTTCCTGGCAGGACGCTCGGCCGGATTGGAAAACCAGATTCTTTGATGTAGTCCATGATCGTGTAGCTCTCTGCTCTCACGGTCGCCTCGAATGCCCTTATGCCGGAGCCAGAGGCAGACAGTGCAAGCCTCTTCAGAAGTGCAGTTCCCAGGCCCCTGCGTTGATAGGCGTCGGCGACGACAATGCCAACCTCCGCCATATCCGTGCCTGAAACGTCGTAATCCGCTTGAGCTATCAAGGACCCTTCATGTTCTGCAACTATACTGAACCGACTCTTGCCGGGGAGAATCTCCTCGACGAGGCTGCTCCTGGCGCCGGGACGACCAAGGAAGCGCGAGTTCAAAGTGCTTCGAGACAATCCCGCCAAGAGGTCCGTCAGCTTCGCCTTGTCGTCGTTCTTTGCTTGCCTTATGCGAACGACGGTGCCGTCCTTTAGTGCTACTTCCTCAGGCTTCGTCGGATTCCCTCCTCGGCGACACCAGGAGTTGCTTCTCGCAAGATTGTTCCACTCTGGCAGTCAGACATGCAAGATCCCAGTTGAAATCTTCGCGTTTCGTTGCGGCAGACTTCTGATGGAGCACCGAAGTCAGCAGAATTCGTCCGTTTGATAAACATGCGCCGCGGTCGCATTCGCAAGCGCGATTCTTTTGTGCCCTCTTCACATGAGCTGGAGTGCGAACTCTTCTACCAGAGCCATTGCGTCTGTCATGTTTCTGAAGACATCCCTTGGATAGTGCGCATCCGAACCAAGACTCACCTTGCAACCAGCTCTTGAGCACGCCTTCGCAAGTCTGCGTACGAGTCTTGGTTGGTAGTCCAAGTCGTTTCCGTTGAGCTCGAGGGCCTTGTTGCGCTTCCTCGCTGCCTTTGCCAGATCAAGGAGCGAATCATCAACCTCATCGGGCAAGTGGTCCGTTCCCCTTGACATCCTGACGGGGTGGGTTAGGACGCTGAAAGGCACGAAGTCACTCTCAAGAGCCATCCGCTCCAGCCTGAAGTACTCGCTCCACGCGGTCCGGGCTTCAGCAGGGTTGAGCGGCTTGGCTCTGACTTTCTCGATGTCGCTCCCGTCTTTGAGCTCGTGAACGGAGCACAGCAGAATGTCCCACTCCTCCTGGTTGACATACTCTCCTACTCTCGCCTCGTAATGCGGCGAGAAGTCGACTTCAAGCCCCATCCTGACCTTCATCCCCATGAGCTCGGAGTGATCGATCCTGGAGAACTCTCTTCTGTATGCTTTCAGGTCCTCGAAGATCCTTCCCTTAGTGTGCAGAGATCCGAAAGCGATTGATTCCCTCAGGCCCTTGAATTGCGAGACATGTTCAGTGATGGAATACTGTTTGATGTTCCTGGCCTTCGCGGATGCGACCATTTCTGTTATGCCCGCAAGGATTATGTGACTGTGATTATCGACTGCAATCATTCTCAGGTCGTAACCGGCAGCTCAAAGCCGCAGCGATTCGCTGAATGCATCTCTTAAAGTGAGCTTCGCTGACTTCTTGAAACTCAGAGAATCTGTCAGAGGTCCCAGCCAAGACGCGACCTAACGACTACAGTCGGTGAAAGCCCCTAAGCAGGGGCGGACCATAGCCGGTTCGAACCTCGGTGTGATTGGGTCCGCCCACATCCCGTTTATGGAGTGAACCCCCCGAGTCCGCGAAGAACCCGAACGAGCCGGGATTCTAGCCAGGCAAGCGACTTCTTGGATTCCAGCCGCGTCAGAGAGCTGCGCCTGCGAATTCGGATGCTTCCTCGCATCCGCTGCTAGGGTTCTCTATCTAGTGGATAGGTTCCGTGCCTTGGCCTTGAAACGACCAGTAACGACGGAGTTCCCACGAGTAATCCGGGGCTCAACATGGAAGAATCTCTTCGTGAGTTCCCTGGCAGCACTTTCAGCGACGATGCTCCACTTGGGACCCAGATCATGCTGTAGGACAATTGTATACTCATTCCCTTCCTTCGTTATCCCCATTCGCATCATAGTGTCGAACTTGAACCTCAAGCTCATGACATCTAGTATCTTCTCGGGGGTGGATTCCTGAAACCAGAACTCGGCCATCTCCTCATACGAAGCGGGGATGACTTCTCGCCCTATTCGAGCGAGTGTCTCGTCATCCAACTCCTCAATCAGCCTCATGAATACTGGCTTGTGAACCGCCATGAAACCGAATTCTCTTGCTTTCTTTTCCCATTCAAAGTATTGACCCATGATCAAGTTGGCTGCTGTGTTGACGGATGTACCTTCGCTAGCGGCTTCCTTCTTTAGAGAATCTGCCAACGATTCCGAGAGTCTGAACGTCCTCAGGACACTCCTGAGCTCATCCTTACCCGATCTTGGCAAGCCGACCTCTGATAGGATCGAATCTCCCATTAAAGGTTCTCGTAAGGTGCCTGATGTGTACTCTTGGTATCTGATGTAATTGGTTATTAGGCGGGGCCATCCTTCCACAAGCGTTGGCATCAGGCCCATCCGTCAGTTGTGGTCCACCACAAAGCCAGGGAGGTGCGAGTGGGTTTGATATCATGTCCCACATGCCTTTGGTTACCAACGCCGCCCTACGAGATTCACTCCTCGAAGAGGGAGAGACTTGACAAGGCGCTGGAGCGGGTCCCACGGCAATGTCTCCCAATACAGCGAAGAGGGAGACCGCGCCCCCGAAAACCTGCAGCTGGCTATGCGCGACACGCAACTGGGTTTGTGCGAGAAGCTTACCCTGGAGATAATCGCGGCGAGGTTACACTGGAAGACATTGACCCCCCCGACCATGACGGGACGCTCAGGAGTCAGTCACAGATTCGATTTCGTAGCCACAAACGGAGAAGACAGCCTCGCATTCGATATCTGCGAGCGGCTGAGCGAGACGGATGTCATCAAGGTCTACACCAGGAAGCTCGACACAGGGGTCTCTGCTTGCATCATCTGTCTCACCAACAAGATTGCAGAGAGAGCTCGGAGGCTCGCCTCGAAATACGGTCTGAAGGTCCTTCGTCCTGACAACATCAGATCGGCCTTCAGTACCAATGGGTAGGACTTCGATCAAGTGACCGAAGGGTCGCCTCGGAGCGACCAATCCTGTTTGGCGAGATCAGACATTCATGGTGATCTGGTGATTGACCTTCGTGACATCCTCCCACGACTGAAGGTCGTGGGCTTCCAGCCCCTGTTTCATGGCGTATAGTTCCCGCTTCCTCGACCGGGCTTGCGACCTCAGTTGGCTGGGGTGGTAGAGGTCC
>JBEKJM010000097.1:0-4742 GCA_050011215.1 Nitrososphaerales archaeon | reverse complement strand
CTTGATGTACGCGTTGTAGACTACCTTTGCAGGAAGCCCGGTCGCTGTACAGATGGCCCTGAGCGCCATCTTCTCCGCCAGCCCGAGTTCGACCCCTTCATAGTCGGGGCGGAGCTTCCCCTGAGTGAGGTACACCAGCTTCCTGAGTTCGCCCTTCGGGGTCGCGACCAGAAGTGCCGCCATGACCTCAGTCATCTCGTTCCTCCCGGAAATGGACTCCAGCTTCGCGTAGGCGTCTGCCACGATGGAGTAGTCCAAGGCCCGTCCTTCCTGGAGGAGGCGGTTAAACTCCTTTTCGTGGACGACAGCGACGCCTAAACGCCGCGCGCGCTTGCGGCTTCCGAAAATCAAGGAGGGGTCTGAATTCGAATAGACTCCCGCAACCTATGGGCCCATAGAGTGGTCTTGCAGACACCACAGCGCACTGATATTCCTCGCGGCCGTATTGTCACCTCCAGCGAGCCACGGCAATGGGGACATCTGAAGAACGAAATCCTGTTTAGGTTCATTCGGGACTCTCAGTCAGGCAAATTGTCGTCGGTGACCCTATACGTGCGACCGTGAGAAGGAAAATCGACCGGGCGCACAACAAAGACAAACCGCTACCTTGCCTTCGGTGCGCGCTAACTTCATCCGCTTCTAGAGGCCCCATTCTTCTTCCTTAAAATCGCGGATAGTTTCTCGAGCCTTGCCTTTGTGGTCGTTGTTAGTTCGCCTGCCTTCGCTGTGAGTTTATCTGTCTTCTTCGTGAGTTTGTCCGATTCCCTACCAAGTCGGTCTACCGTCTCTGCAAGTTTGCCCACCTTCCCTGTGAGTTCGGTTACCTTCCCCGTGAGTTCGGTTACCTTCCCCGTGAGTTCGGTTACCTCCTCTCTGAGTTGTCCTGTCTTTCCATCGAGTTCGTCCACTTTCCGCCGAAAGTTCGTCATCTCAACCTCTAACCACCCCGCGACCACGCATGCTACTCCTCCTAACATGAGTGCCAGCCCTATTGGATACCACAGGATCACGTTGGGGTCGCTGACCGAATGAGACAGTGGGGAGTATTCCGCGAAGAGGTAGACGCCGAATTCGACGCAGACGACACCCAAACCGAGAAGGAAGAGTGCGGCGGCACTAATCTCCACGAGACGCAACCTCCGCAGACCCCTTGAGTAGTTCAAGCCACTTATTCTCTCCCTGAATCCGCCCGGTTTCCTCCATCTAATCTAAGTGTTGCGGGACAAAACGACCCAGTTCGACCGGATACGGCGACTTCCAGTTCCAAAGCGAGCCGGCACAGGGTAAACTCCTTTTCCTGTCGGCCTGGGAAAAGCCTTATCTCCACTCAACTCTTGCTGTCCCTGAAGTCGGTTGGGTGGAGTCAAGAAGAAGTCGCTAGCATCGATGGAGAGGAAACAGGACTCACAGGACACAGAAAAGCAGACTGAGGACGCTCAGAAGGGGAAGAAGGGCAATGAGCAGAAGACGGCGCCGCAACAGCACAAGCGGCTTCCGTTCTTGGTCCCCAAGATGACAGAAGACGATATGATGAAGAGCCTCGCTCCGTTGAGGGCCATCACTATCTACACCGCTTCGAAGGCACTCGGCGTAAATGCGTCCATCGCTTCGGGATTGCTACGTGACCTGGAAGGTAAGCAGAGGATCTCGAAAGCAGGGGGCTTCAGTGGGCACACGGTCTGGTCAGTCGCCCCGAAGGCGTAAGAACCAGCTTAGCAGGAGTGGACTCACCGCCCACCGTCAACGTCGATTGCGGAGATAGGGACAACCTAGGAAGTTAGGGAACCATCGTTCTGGGCGAAGCCTAGGTCGGCGAGTCTAGAATCTAACCCTGTACGAACTGGAATCACTTAGGCAGTGGGGTAGGATAAGAGGTTCCACATATCAGAAACTGTCGACCTGTGACGGCTCCCTATCGTATTCCGCCCTAGCAGGCACACGAGTCTATTGAGCCGGACTGACTTGCCCAGCCGCAGGCGGCCCGCTGAGGGAGAGACGCACCGAGTCGCCCGGCCTCAATCTCTCGAACAGCTCTAGGCCTTCGTCAACATTTCCGAGCGGGTTGAGCGGGCGATCGCTTCTGGCCTCCTGCGTGAAGACGCAAATCAGCCCCCCTGACGCAAGGAGAGCGACGTCTCCTCTGACGAACGAAGTTCTGGCCTTCTCGACCCCGACCTTGAGGGGAGTGAGTAGGCAGCACATGCCCGGCTGAACGTTGACCCTGCTGTCGACTGGGAGGATCCTCATGATGGCGTTGACGGAAAGTGGAGAAAGGTGTCTGTAGAGAGCGACCTTGGCCCGGCCGCCCCCAACGAAAGAGGCGACGCAGTCGACTCTTGAGACCGAGCCCGCGAGAGGTTCAGTGGACAATTGTCAGACCCCGTGTCCGCCGCCCTTAAGCGCTTTTCCCGCTCCCTTCTGCAAAGACTTATCTGATGACCCAAGAGAGCGAGACATCTCTGAGGATTCCTGTTGTCACCTTCGAAAACACAGAAGAAAGCTAGGCAGCCCTCACTCACGATGTTCGAGGTCAAGATCGGGCCCCCCAAGCTGACGAGGTTCGAGAAGGCGAGGATAGTCGGGGCCAGATCCCTTCAGATCGCGATGGGAGCGCCTCCTTTCATTTCGACGGAGGGTGCGTACCGCGGACCGATTGAAATCGCAACGGCTGAGCTCGAGGAGGACGCCCTTCCTATCTCAATCAGAAGGTCCCTTCCCGATGGGACGACGCAGGACATACCAATAAGGGCCCTCGCCCAGTAGCGGGCGAAAGTCGGCCTTGAAGACAGGGATCTTCGTGATGGCGACGCTGCCTGACCAAGCAAGAAGCATACTTGAAGGTCTTGACGTCTTTGAAGGTGAGGCGGACGACGTGACGCTGGCCCGATGTCAGGTCCTAGTAGCGTGGCCCACGCGCCTTGGAAAGGAGCTTCTCGGGAAAATGCGGAGCCTGAAGATGATTCAGGCCCTGTCAGCCGGGGTCGACGGATTGGATTTCACTTCCCTTCCACCCGGCATTCAGGTCTATTCCAATGCAGGTGCGTACACAGAGTCGGTCGCCGAGCACGCGTGGGGGCTGCTGTTGGGCGCGGCCAAAGGACTGCACGCAAGGAAAGAAAGGGTAGTGCCGAGGAGGCTGAGGAACAAGACCCTCCTGGTTGTCGGGTGCGGAGCAATAGGTTCCGAGATAGCCAGACTAGCCAAGTCCGTGGGGATGAAGACAGTAGGGGTCTCCAGGTCATTCAAGGTTCCCGATCTCTTCGACGAGAAATACAGAGCCGGAGACCTCCGAAGGGTAATCGGCGCTGCCGATGCAGTGGCTATCACACTCCCCCTGACCATGAGGACTGCGGGGCTGATCAACTATGATACACTGATGCTTACCAACGAATTCGTCACCGTCGTGAACGTGGGGAGAGGCGAGACTGTCTCGGAGGAGGGGCTAATCAGGTGGCTGCGCGAAAGACCTGAGAGCCGGTACGCGACAGACGTCTTCTGGAAGAGGGACGGGAGGGAGACCTTCGATACCGAAGCCTGGAATCTTCCGAACTTCTCCGGCACCCTCCACATCTCAGGAGTACCTCTTGGGGACAAACTGGAGCACCCCATGGTCGAGGCTGCAAAGAATGTCCGCAGGTTCCTAAACACCGGCAGTGCCTTTAACAGAATCGAGCTGGCCGAGTACTTGCCCTCCTCTCGCCCCTGAGACAAGGATCGCCAGATCCTGGTGTCCTGGAAAGATTGACAGTCTGAGACGACGCCGTGGGCATCCAAGGTAGGCGAAGATGTTTGACAGCGAAGGTGTGCCACTATAGCATTAAATACGCGGAGAAGGGGCCTTGCTGAGCAAGGTCAGTCATATGCCAAGAAAGAAATCCGACTCAGACGAATCAGAGGAACACACCCAAGAAGAGGCGTCAGCACCAGCACAATACTCAGGTGCACAAACTCAACAACCAGGCGGCCAAATGCAGAGGTCCTCACCGCCCAACCACATATTCGTCGGCAAGAAGCCTGTCATGAGCTACGCGATGAGCGCGCTCATCCAGCTTACGCAGGCCGGTGAAATCGTGGTGAAGGCAAGAGGAATGTCAATCAGCAGAGCAGTCGACGTGGCAGAGATTGTCACGAAGAGGCTCGGCAATGGCATGTACAAGATCAAGGACATCGGCATCAACACCGAAGTCGTTGGCGAAGGCGCCGAAATGCGGAACATCTCCTCAATCGAAATAGTCGTCAGCAAGTAAGAACAGCGACACCAGTAGAGCATCAGGTGGTTCGTATTCGCTAGCCTGGGCTATGCCCTGGCTTCGACGAGTACCTGGCGCAGAGAAGGAGCTTAGAGCTCCTACTCATTCTTTTTATCTGAAACTCGCGTCTGAGCGCATCACTTCTCCTGCGGAATCTCTCCTTGAAAGCAAGCCTCACCGGCGCCCTTGACCGGGTGTACTTCGCTCCCTTGCCTGCATTGTGCTGGCGAAGACGCCTGTCGACATCTGTGGTGTAACCAGTGTACAACGTTCCATCGGAGCACTGCAGCACGTACACGAAGTGAAACGCCACGCCCAGTAGGTCCCCGGGCTCAGATTAGAACACTTACTCTACAGGCGTCGCGAAGAGACCCTGACATACTCCCACCCCTAAAGGGTGTGGGGTTCTGGCGTCTCTCGGATTCATAGAGTCGCGCCTCTGGGGATATCAGTGTTCCCCTCCATCGCATCCCTGTCTGCGATGGATTGACC
>JBEKJM010000096.1:0-4772 GCA_050011215.1 Nitrososphaerales archaeon | reverse complement strand
CGGGCATGTCCTGCCCTACGTGTAGGTCCACATCCCTCATGGGTTGATTTTCTATTTAAGCACCAATGCGATTCATCCCACGACTGAAGCCTGTGGGCTTTCTCGCATGGTTTGGTAAATGAAGCACGGTGGCCCTACCAATGCGGAATCAACATGAAAAAGTTAAGTGGCAATCTTACATAATCAATACGACCGACCGGGGAGCATAGGCCCCCCTTCAGTTTCTCCACCTTGGGAGCTGAGGCGGCTGAGCGAGTGGAACGCTCGAGTCGTACCGGTGCTCTTCGCCTAGGGGATGCCTGACTTCGGGACGCTGCTAGTGCGTTCTTCACCTCTCCCACACAGGCTACTCTTTCGCGCGTAGGTGCGTCAGCAAGGCCACGTTCCGCAAGGAGGAAACACTCACAGAATGGGAGTGAAGCGGTCAGCGAACGGAATGCGGCGATCTAGTCGCGCGTCCTTCCTGGTCTGCGTCCTGCCTCTTGCTGGCCTGTCTGGGCGGAATTGCGCGGCCAGGAAGCGCCCTTAAAAGAAGGCGGCGAACGAACCTCCTTGTGCGCCTTGTAATTGGGATCTCAGGAGCGAGCGGAAGTGTATGCGGAATACGGGCGCTCGAGATTCTCAAGGAACTGGGCGTGGAGACCCATCTGATTCTGACTGAAGCTGCCCGCGAGACAATTCATCTGGAGACGAACTACAAGACAACCGAAGTGGAGGGGCTCGCGACGGAGGCGCATGGCATTGGCGACATCGCGTCGAAACTCGCCAGCGGTTCCTTCCGAACAGACGGGATGGCGATAATCCCGTGCAGCATGAAGTCTCTGAGCGGTGTAGCGAGCGGTTACGCTGACAATCTTCTCCTCAGAGCGGCCGAGGTCACGCTGAAGGAGAGGCGGCCTCTTGTGCTAGTGGTGAGGGAGACTCCCTTGACGCTGATCGATCTCGAGAACATGGTCGCCGCTGCGCGCGCAGGTGCAGTAGTCTTGCCTGCAATGCCCGCCTTCTACCACAGGCCGAAGACGATAGACGACCTGGTCAATCAGGTGGCGGGAAAGGCCCTCGAGTTGTTGGGAGTCGAACACGGCTTCTCTCGGCGCTGGGAGGGTTCGACTCGCCCGAATAAGCGGGCAGCGACCTGACCGCAATCACCGACTTGGAATGGAGCGTCGCCCTACGGAAGAAAGATGCATCAAGAATGGAAGCGTCCGGCCTCAGAAACTGACCGTTGCGCCGTCTATCCTGAGCGTTGCCTCGGGTTCTATCTTTCTCAGGTCAATTCTGTCCACGCAAGGAATTTCAGAGATTATCGCACCCACGGCGACTATGGTCTCGCATTCTTCGTTGATTATCGCGGAAGGGGCCATTCCGTTCTTGCGAAGTCTGTAGAGGACGTAGGAACCCACTGTAGAACCCTTTCCATAGGGGAAGACCAAGACCCTTCCCTTCACAGACTCGCCCAGCAGCTCGTGGCCTCGCTCGATTACCTTCCCTGTGGCCGGGTCGATGCCGCCGAGGAAAGAAATCGGTTGAGTCGTGACCAGGGCCCTTCCCTTGGCGCTCCCGCCATAGATGACCCTTCCAGCGAGCTTCAGTTTGCCTTCGTCGCCTCCAGGACGCACCTTCTCAGAGGCCAGAAGCGGACCTTCAGTCCGTTGTTCCTCAGATAGTGGCATGCCTTGGCCGAGTTCGTGGCGACCACTTCATACCCCATGGATTCGATGGGCGCGACCACCATGCACGTGTCGAGGGCGAACTTGGCTCCACTGGCCTCGATCCGCCTCGAGTACCCCCTTTCATCACTCTGGCGCTTCACTGCGCGACTGCAGCAAATCCAGAACTCGCGTTTGACTTTGCGCCCCCTGAGCAACCCGGAGATCTTCGCCAGCTCCTCCAATGAGCAGTGAGGGCAACCAACGGAGATGAAGTCAGGGTCTCCTGAGTCGTTCAGCCCGGCCCTCGCCTCCCTGAGGTCACGCCCTGTGAATGACGTGGTTTCTATCCCGCTGACCCCGCCCTTCGCTTCCGGTGTGACCCCCTCGATGTGAAACATGGCGACCCCGCCGGAGCTGGCCAGGGCCGCTGAGAGTGCCTTCAGCTCCTCAAGACCTGCGCCTTTGATTCCTATGAAGTGGGGGACGCCGTTCTTGACTACCTTCCCCACGAAGTAGCCCATGGCGGAGAAGTCTTCCGCAGATTTCAGCCTGGCTCCCACATTCACGACTACATTCGGCAACCTGTTCTCGTCGAGGTGGTACCCGTACAGGGGGGTTCTGCCAGTGAGGCTGGCCGCAAGGGCGCTCGGTCCCCCTTCGCGGTTCGTCCTTGCCCCGAGGACAGAATTGGCGTAGACAACGGCAGAGCTCTCGCTCCAGGCTATGTGCTCCGCGAAATGTGGTTCGTTGCCTGCCAGATAGGGTGTGCACGTACAGGAGGTCTCCAAACCGAGCTTCTCATAGGCGTCTATGACCTCCAGCTGCTTGCGCGCAAAGTCCTCTCCGATCCCCTGAAACCGCCAGTTGACCAGGTCCATCCCCGCCGGGTTGAGAGTAGACTTCACTCTTGCCCTTCCATCTTCGGCCAGTTCCCTCAGGAATTCGATTCCCGCGTCTCCCAGATTCTTGTAGGAGACGCCCGACACCTGAACGCTGGAGACCCTGACCAGCCTCTCAGCCCCATAGATCTCACCCAGAGCGACCAAGATCTCCATGCACTTCTTGGTGGCGCGACCCTCCTTTCCGGAGAGCATGCCTTCCTCGGTTCTCGTGAGCCTCAACTTACGGTCCGTCCAGATAGTCTTCCAACCTGATCTCGTCCTCGTGGGGGATCCTGGCCTTGTCGAACGCGTCCCTCAGAGCGTTCAGGGGCACGGTCGCATCCACGCCTGCCTTGCAGGTCTTTCTGGTGACCTGGTCCGCTGAGGGGTCGAGAGAAGAGCCGTATTCGTTGGGTTTCAGCATGAGGTCCTGGTCCAGCTGCACTCTTGTGGCGAGCGCCCATTCGACAGCGTTTGGGTCGTCCATGTCGATGTCCTCGTCCACCACGATGGCGTGTTTCAGGCTCGGATGGCCCTTGAACGCTGCTTCCAGGGCATTTTTCGCATCAGCCTCGCTTTCCTTCCTTATCTTGATCGCAGCGTGCAGCCAGGAGGAGCCGCCCGGTGTCAGGCGCACGTCGATACAGGTGCACACCCTGTTGACTTCGCGGAATATGGTGGCCTCCCGCGGCATGCCCATCAGAATCCTGTGCTCAGCCCCTCCGGGAAGAATTGCCTGGTAGATCGGTTCCCTCCTGTGTGTCACGCGGTTGATCTTGATGACCCTCTGCTTCCTGACTATGTCGTAGGCGCCGGTGATGTCAGGGAATGGCCCTTCGTCCACGAGTTCGTCCGTTACCGTTCCCTCGAGCACAAGTTCACAGTCAGCTGGCACCAGGCTGTCGTTCGTCGCGCACTTGGCGAACCTCGTTTCTTTCAGGTTGTTCGCTATCGCCAGCTCGCTCTTCCCTATCTCGCACGAGACGGCGGCAGCAAACAGGAGTGCGGGATGATTGCCGAACGATATTCCGACCTCGCGGTTGCCTCTCTTGACGAACTCGTTCAAATGGCGGGGAAGAATCCTCGCCGCCACGCTGTCCTTCCCTATCAGCATCAGCCGGTGGTAGCTGGCGTTGTAGCCGAATTCCTTGTCCTTGGCGACGACGATGCCAGCGGTGGCGTACGGCCCGCCGTCGCGCTCGCAATGGGTCAGGATGGGGATCCTTCGCAGGTCGACTTCGTCCTCAACGATCTCTTGGCACGGTGCCTTCTCGGTGGTCTGGAAGGGACGGGGGTTTTCAATGGCATCGATGACCCTCCCGAGCAACTGATTCGTCCTAACACCGAGGGCCTTGGCCAGGTTGCCTCTGGTGCCGCAGACGCCCAAGACGACCCTGTACTTCGACTCCTTTACCTTCTCAAAGATGATGGGCTTCCCGTCCAGCTTGTGCGCGACTGCGGGGATCTCGTGTCTAGCCGAGACCTCCCGTCTTACATGTAACAGATCGCCGGTCCTGTCTAGCTCGTCCAGGAATTCTCTCATTCCTGGTCAGGCCCAATCATGCCCGAGCCTGCCGGAACCGTTCAAATCAATCCTTCCCCTAAGGACGGTCTTCTGGGGAATGACCGAAGCGCAGGCAAGAGCTAGCAAAGACGCTGGCAAAGACGCTGGCAAAGACGCCATGGTCGCTCGGCTGCAGAAACTCATCGAGGCCTTCCCCAATACACGTCTGCGCTGGCGCCGTGCTCCACCAACGGTCGCTGGAGGTGCTTGTGGGTCGTCCCGCACCGCTTCAGGTGTCTCGCGTATTTCTTATCGCTGATCAGCTTTCCGCACTTCTGACATATCGGCACGAAACAAAACGATTGCCCGCTCATAATAAGCACTTGCCAAGTATCGAGAGGGATCACGTGCCTCGGAAGTGGGCCCGGAAGGTTTGCTTAATCCTCTAGGCTTGTGGTGTAGCAGCAGAACTTCGGTTCGCGATCTGGTGTACTGCCAGAACGAAGACCGCAAAGAGAGGAATCAGCACCAAGTCACTCAAAACCATTACCGCCTCCCCGAACCAGAAAACCGAGAAGGACAGCAACAGGGCAGAAACGACGACTTTCATGTTCGCTTGCTTGATCTTCCTCACTTGGTTTCGTAATACATAGGTGGAAACAATCACGATTACGACCCCCCCAGTTAAGCCGAGGCTGGTCGACGCGAAGTTGTTGGGCAGTAGACCAACGAGTA
>JBEKJM010000095.1:0-6107 GCA_050011215.1 Nitrososphaerales archaeon | reverse complement strand
CCGGCCCCGGACAGGGGTTCGTCACCCGCAGAACAAGGGCCTCTGCCCTCCCTCAGGGAATGGGTAAGCTCGAGCAGTGAAGCGGGAAGCCCACGGCTTTAGTCGTGGGAGGATGTCACTGACCCTGTCCAATTGCAGGCTTAATCGTGGTAGGCTGGGTACTACCGATAGCCACTGCTGTGGTGCTCATCATCATCGTTGTTGTGTGGTGGCTGGCCAGAGGGCGAAGTCGAGGAGTCCAAGGGACCGCCGGAGTCATCAGGGAGAACACGCTCCTCTGTCCAAAGTGCAATAAGCAGTTCAACTACCAGTTCGTACCCGGCGCTTCACTCACTTCGCTGCGGCTGGGCAACAGCAGGTACATGAAGTGCCCTCTATGCGGCAAGTGGTCGGTGATCAAGATAGTCGCTCAGCCCGCGATGCCACCCGACCAGACTTTGACTACCAAGAAAGGCTACTAGTTCGCACGCACCCGCGACTTCAGGACGTGGTGTCCACAAGAGTGTTTCAAATGTAGAGCTCCAGCAAGGGCGCCACGGTGGGGAAGTAGTTTGGGTCCGGATTTGCGCAGTAAGCTGGTCAGATCCCTTCCGGCCCACCTTGAAGCGCACGTGACCCAATCGTCGGTACGGCAGGGGTCCATCCCCGGGCCGGAGTCGCTAAATGCCTTCTCGCAAACGCTTACATAATGAGGGGGGGCACTCTGAACGTGTCTGTTCGGGGACTAGCATGGTAATTGCGGTCTGGTTTCTCGTTGAGATAGTTACCCTGGCCATCACCCTCCCAGTGTTGGGACTCGAGTACTATTGGTTGGTCCTACTCGGGACTTCAACAAAGTACCCTAGGGACCTTGAGAGCCGCGACGTCCGACTGACGAGTCATCCGCCCGTCTCGATACTCATCGCCTCGTTCAATGAGAGGTATGTGATCGAGCGTTCGCTGGAGGCCATGAAGAAGCTCGACTACCCGAAGGACAAGCTCCAGGTGGTAATCGCAGACGACTCCAACGACCAGACTGTGGATATAGTTGACGAGAAGGCTCGCGAGCTCAACGAGTCAGGCATAACGACCATCGTTTCCAGGCGTCCGAGCCGGGAGCACTTCAAGTGCGGCGCCCTGAACAAAGCGATGGAACAGGTCGTGGGGGATTTCGTGCTATTGCTTGACGCTGACTCTATAGTGCCTCCGGATGTTCTGAGTAAGGGGATAGACGCTATGGAGAGCCATCCGCGTGCGTCCTTCGTCTCCTTCCGGTACGGGCATTACAACAGGAACTACAATTTGACAACCAGGTTATTCGCTCTATATCAGGACATCGGGGACACCCTGTCGAAGATGGGAGCTTACCGCATCGATGCTCCGTTCTCCTTCCAGGGTGGGTTCGCTCTTGTGAGGACGAAGGACCTGAGGGGCGTGGGACAGTGGTCCAACGAGCGGATAGCCGACGACGGCGATGTCTCGATAAAGATGTACCTCGCAGGAAAGCGTGGCGTATACCTCAGCAATGTCAAGATAATGGGCGAGGACCCCTCCACCTTGGAGGCCTGGAAGAAACAGGTGGCTAGGACTTCGCAGGGATGGTGGAGGTGCATCGCGAAGTACTGGAAGAGCATCGTCCGCGCGCCAGACATCAGCTTGAAGACGAAGGCAGGGCTCCTGTTGATGCTCCTCGGTCCCTTCTCTGGGTTCAGCTGGCTCATGGTCACCTTCCTATCCGCTTTCGCGGTGATATCGGGCGTCGTTCAGCCTGCAAATTCGATATTCAACAACCCCTTCTACATTGGCATGGTCGCGGTTCCCTTCGCGGTCTCGCTTGCGTCTGGAGCCTGGGCCCTCTGGGTGCAGGGTCTGATGACGGTTCGCAACGTCATATTGATCCCGCTCCTCGGTTATGCCACGGGCGCCATGTTGAGCCTGGGGTCGATAGCCTTCTTCTACGGGGTCTTCGACAGACCGGGGTTCTTCTCGTACAGGACTCCCCACAGCGGTTCTGGCGAGGCGCCGAAGAGATCCTACTTCCGGCACCTGACGAACGACAGGAATGCCATCGTCGAAGGAGTCCTGGCCCTGGCGGCAATAGGTCTCGCGGTGATGGTGCTATTGGACGGCGTGTGGTTCCTTTCCCTCACATTGGTGGGCTTCGGTATCTTCACCTTGAAGTCGATGAACCTTAGCAGGCACCTGCAGACTTCGACTCAGGACAATCCTCCCCAAGAGTACAAGTCTAGCTAATCTGGACAGACAAAGCCTATTCCTGGCTTGTCTTCGACGACGCCTGTCGGGCTCGAGCGTGCCTTCAATAATCCAGACGAGTCTTCTGAGACCAATCCAACCTGTCCCTAGTATGGCCAAGGTTCGAGGTCCTGGTTTCTAATGTCAGTCTAGAACAACCTCCTTCCGGCCCATTACAAATAGCCCGGTCCAAGCTATTGCAAAGTGGGTTGGAACCAAGCTATTCTGAACTCGAGCCCCTACACGGCGTGGAGACGTACTCGGTGGATGTAAAGTCCGAATCCCTCAGGCCCCGTCCAAACTTGGGAGCGGTTTTATAGTCGAGCATCCCGCCTTTCTGTTCATAGACAAGTGGCACTTGAAATGACCAATCCTTCTGATACCTCGAACCGCTACGAAAGGGCGCTGAGGAGAACGGAACAACTGGCAACAGCCGTAACTATTCTATCAGTAATCGCACTCTTCTTGCTGTTCGCTTGAGGGAGAGGCGAAGAGAACAAGCATGGATCAATCGGCGGAAGGCAACGTGCGTAGATTGGAGAGGATCAACAGGTATCTGACGATAGGGACAGTGGTCCTCGTCATCACGGTAGTTCTACTAGCAATAAGTGACTTCGCGTAGCTGCCGGTCCAGCGTGGACCTAGCATTCCGCGGGCCGTTGATTAGGAGGAAAGAATCGAACCAAAATCACGGCGAGCCCCTCCGGGATTGCGCCATGCCACTAAGGAGTTTGGGTCCTGTTCTCTGGCCTCAACAGCCTGCCCGACCAGTAACTAACGAGGGGAAGATACCAAAGGCAGATTCTCACCGGAATGCCGGACACCGCTAACTGCCAGAACGGAGGCGCGACCGAGACGGCCATCACGACGGCGACTACGGCCATCCTGTTTCTTCCATTCCTGAAGGTAGCAGCTAGTGCAGGCTCGACCAGCTTCTTCTCTTCCATGCTGATGACGTGCGCAAAGGCCGCCAGTATGAAGAGTATCCCCGAGAGGTCGATCGCAAAAAGGCTGGACGAGAAGTCTCTCAGCGCTGAAGCCTGGATCGATGTCAGATTGGGGTTGACCACCTCGACGCTATTGAGCAAATAGGGGACTAAAGCGACGAGCAACAGCATTCCCACATTCAGGACCGTTATGGACGTCGTCTCAATCGGCAGGACTGACATGTCGGTCGTGTAAATGAGCCAAGCGGTGATCAGAATGAGGAATGTGAACGCGAACGCGGCTATGTGGCTCCCTATTTCGCCCGTAGATGTGGGAGGGGATGAAATCAAAGCAATCGACCCAATGGAGAGCGATAGTCCGAAGACGAGGTCGGCGAGCGCCTCGATCCTCGGACGAGGACGCTTTTCGCTCCGTTCCATCATCTAGCAGGACGGCATCTTGCGTATTTGGTCTTTTGCGACGGGAAGGTCAAGAGGGCCGCTGCTACAGAAACTGGGGGGAGAAGCGATAGCCCCCAAACTGGTGCGAACTTGATCTGAGAGATTGCGACGCCTCAAGTAGACCTAAGAACTTCCTGTCACCGAAGAGAAATGCCCGGAATCGTAGATACAGCAGTAGCGGCGGGTAGTCTCAAGACGCTAGTGGCTGCGGTTCAGGCCCTCAGGCTCGTCCAGACGCTGAGGTCCCCTGGACCATTCACAGTCTTCGCCCCGAGCGATTCGGGAGGCTCTGAGCTGAGGGGTAACTGGTCCAGCGGATTGAATCTAGGAAGCTAGTCGAGTCATCGAGGTAACTCCGAAAGTGGAATGCTCTTCCAAGTACTCTGAGTTAGAATCCGCTCTTACCGCCAAGGATTAGTGGATGATCGTGCCCGTAATCGTGCCAGTGTCGATTGTGGTCATCTAGGAGAAGGGAACACCCTGTGGCTAGAAGATGTAGACGAAGTTCCCGTTCGTTCCCCAGTCGATTCCGCTCTTCATTCCTTTATCGACGAAATAGGCTTCCACGCTTCTCGCATCCGCTTCACTGTCCGCCTCCCAATGTTTCCACAGCCGAGTGTATCTCCCTTCATCCTGGTGCTGCTTCCTGCTGCCCAGAGGGTCGTCCGTTGTTCCAATCCTCCAGTCTGAGTATGCGCTGTGAGATGATCTGACCGTGGAATCTATTTCGTAGACGATCTCTCTGGTGTTCAATTCTGCGTGTACTCCGGCGTCGACGCGCTCCTGACTTATAGCTAATCTCGACCTGTCCGTGGAAAGCTTCTGTGTCGAATCCCTTAGGGTTCGCTGCTACTGATGCGGATCACGGCGGTGACTGCGGCTTGACGGTCCATCTGGCTCGGAGACTACTGTGACTTCCTACCAAGCCTTGGACAATGGAGTTGGTTCTCGACGAGAATGTGAGGCGAAACCGGGCAGTCGCTTGCATTCTGACCTCAGTAGCCGTCTCGCTACTCTTCCTGGCACCGATCGTGCCCAACGGTGGAAGTCACTCCCAGATCTACCCTAGTTGCTCGTTCATCGACTGCCCGGCACCCCTCAAGGTTCTGTCGCATTGGAGCGCCGCAGTTACGTCTTCATATCATTTCTTCGGGTGCGGAACGCTTTATCAATTGCGTTATCAATTGCGAGCGGGAAAACCCACACCGTTCACGGGTGGGATGAGAGCGAGCCAGTCATTGGTCCTTAAGTATTCAAAACCCATCTTGACCATCGAATGCTCTCCGCCTTCAGGTACAGGCTCTACCCCAAACCCGAGCAGGAGACGCGGCTCAATCGCTCCCTGCTCTCGCTCTGCGACCTCTACAACGACTTGAAGGCAGAGGAGATGAGAAGATACGGGGAAGAGAACAAATCGACATCAAAGACAATGTTCAGGGCCCTCGCCCTGGACGCTCGGAAACACGATGAGCAACTCCAAGACATTCACAGCCAGGTCGTCCAGAACGTCGGCGACAGAATCCACAGGTCGTTCAGGAACTTCTTCGAAGGACGGGCAAGGTTCCCGAGGTGGAAGAAGCCACACAGGTACAACTCACTGACCTACCCGCAATCAGGGTTCAACATCAATCCCCAAAGAGGCCTCTACCTATCGGGGGTCGGTTACGTCCGCATCTTCGTCCACCGCCCGCTGCTGGGAAACGTGAAGCGCCTCACCATCAAGCGCGAGGCAGACGGCGAATGGTACGCCGTCTTCATCACGGAGCGCGAGACGCCAGCCAAAAGACCCGTTGCTGAGATACCTGCCAGCAGGGTCAGAGGTGCCGATGTGGGCCTCGAGAAGTTCGTGACGCTGGATGACGCAACTTCGACCGAGTATCCAGAGTTCCTGCGCCAATCGGAGGACAAGATCAAGCGCCTGCAGCACCACCTCCTATCAAGGAAGCACGTGGGCTCGAAGCGTCGCCTCGAACTTGGGCGCAGGCTCACCAGGCTCCACCTGCACGTGCAAAGACAGAGGGAAGACTTCCAGAACAAGCTCGTCCGCAAGATCTTCGCAGAGAACGACGTCCTCATACTGGAGAAGCTGAACGTCTCCGGGATGCTCCGCAACCACACGCTCGCCAAATCAATCTCGGACGCGTCGTGGGGGAGGTTCGCCCGCAGGGCCATCTTCAAGGCCGAATCGCTCGGCAAGCACGCAATCTTCGTCGACCCCTGGGGGACGACACAGTTCTGCCACAACTGCCTCCAATGGGTCCCGAAGGACCTGGCAGAGAGGGAGCACAGGTGTCCCAGATGCGGCATTGAGATCCCGAGAGACCTCAACTCCGCTCTCCTCATCAAAAGGCTTGGCATCCCTAGAAGCCCGGCCCCGGACAGGGGTTCGTCACCCGCAGAACAAGGGCCTCTGCCCTCCCTCAGGGAATGGGTAAGCTCGAGCAGTGAAGCGGGAAGCCCACGGCTTTAGTCGTGGGAGGATGTCAC
>JBEKJM010000094.1:0-5014 GCA_050011215.1 Nitrososphaerales archaeon | reverse complement strand
CGGGCATGTCCTGCCCTACGTGTAGGTCCACATCCCTCATGGGTTGATTTTCTATTTAAGCACCAATGCGATTCATCCCACGACTGAAGCCTGTGGGCTTTCTCGCATGGTTTGGTAATGGGGCTACTGAAGAGGCCTATTGAGGGATCAGACTACTGGCGCTAGAGCAATTTGCCAGAACTGGATTGAAGAAAAGCGGCTATGTCTTTGTCAGTCACGCCCTTCTGTCGGTCTTCAATTAGACCAGCACCCGGGTCTAGCACGAAGCTACCGCTTCGAGTGTAGATTTTCAGCTTGCGGCGATACGCGGACTCCAGCGCTTTCCGTTCGCCTTCATTGGCGGCGTACTTCAAGACGTGCCAGGGAGGCCCGAAGCTCTCAGCGATGGCGCATTTCGAACCCAGCTCGATTCTGGCTCCGTACAGAGCACTTTCAATTACAAGTGGGATTTCGCAGAGGCTCACCTGCCCTTCACATTGTCGAAACGGCTGCACGCCCTCAGGATACTTGATGTAGAGAGGAACCCTCAGCAAAGCATCGTCGAGGAAGTAGCCGTGATCGTACTTCCCCATCTCTCCGAGCAACTGTCCATGGTCAGAAGTAACAATGAACAGCGTATTTCTTGGAAGACGCTTCATTGACATGATGATGTCGAGCGAGCGGCTGATTGCCAGGTCTGCGTGTCTCCGGTATTTCTGCAGCCAGTTGTAGTTATGCCGGTATGGTTTCCCAGTCAAGTAACAGTACACCGACTCGATTCCTGGGCCCGCATCATTCCATGAGTAGGGTTGGTGCGCTTCCATCAGATTCAAGAACAACATGAAGGGTTCGTGAACCTTCCAGGTCTCAACGGAATGCATGATCTGTTTACTGCCCTTCTCGAGCGGAGTGCGCATCAGCAATCGAGGTGCTCGTCCTTGGACTGACTTGTAGATGTGGCGTATCAGAAGCCTCGTTTTCCTGTCCCGTATCATCCTCTGCGACGCGCGAGGCCAGCTCCCACCCGCCTCTTTGAAATACGTCCTAACCCCCGTGATCGAACCGGTTTCATCGAAGATATCGCAATGGCCGAAGGGGAAACCAAACAGTGGGGACACAAGAGGGTTGGCCGTAAGAGAATATGTCAGGTATCCACGGTCTGCCAACTCCCCCAAGATTCCATGCTTCTCCACAATCAGGTTAGCAGGCCTCAGCTTCTCAGAATTCTCGAAGTACGTATTCAGAGATTCGTGTATTCCGTGAGAAGAGGGAAGTCTCCCTGTGAACATCGAAGTATGCGAAGGAATGGTCCAGTTGGAAGGAGCAATTGCGTTCTCATACTTGACGAACCCAGAATCCTCGAGCTTCCGGAGGCCATACGAATAATCTTCTCTTAGTGTGTCCAACACCATGAGTACTACGTTGAATCGCAATCGGATGACAGACCTTCGTTCCCCCGTGAGTCCTCGTGCTTTAAGCGATTTGTCTGCAGAGGGTAGTTGAATGACCTGCTCATCCGACAGTCGCTCCGATTCCACCCCGTATTGGGACGGAGCTTGTTCCCAATGGAGCGGTGAGACGCCCCTTGTTCAATGAAATGGTCGCCGGATACAGGTTTCAGGAGCCTCGAAGGGATTGCTACCGAACCTTACAATTCTGGACGAACTCTCGGCATCAGAGCGGAGTCGACGTCTAGGCCTTCGCAGCGGCCTTGGCAGCGGCCTTCTCGACCTGGCCCTTTTGAGTAATCTCGCGAACGATACCGGCCGCCACAGTGCTCCCCATGTCCCTCAGGGCAAATCTTCCTAACTCAGGAAAGTCCTTGAAGGTCTCGAGCACGATCGGCCTTAGGGGCTGTATCCTCACTATAGCCGAGTCTCCAGTCTTTATCGTCTTCGGCTTCTCCTCAGTCGGCTGGCCAGTCCTAGGGTCGATCTTTGCGATAAGCTCGGAAATCGTTGCCGCGACCTGGGCCGTGTGGGCGTGCAGGACCGGGGTGTACCCCGCCGCTATCGCAGTAGGGTGGAAGACGACTATAATCTGTGCAAGGAACTCCTTCGCAATCGTGGGCGGGTTGTTTGTGGGCCCCAGCACCGAGCCCCTCCGGAAGTCGGTCTTCGCAACCCCCCTCAGGTTGAACCCGATGTTGTCGCCGGCCATTGCTTCGGTCATAGCCACGTGGTGTGTCTCGATGGACTTCACTTCGGCCGTCAGTCCTTCAGGCATTATCATTACCGAATCGCCGACCTTGATCTTACCCGTTTCAATCCTTCCGACAGGGACCGTGCCGACTCCGGTGATAGTGTAGACGTCCTGGACTGGAAGCCGCAACGGCTTGTCGATGGGCTTCGCCGGCTCCACGAACTGATCGAGCGCTTCCATGAGGGTCGGACCCTTGTACCAGGGCATATTGGTGCCCTTCTTGACCAAGTTCTCTCCTGTCCAACCGGAGACCGGGATGATGTTGATCTTGGCGACCGGGAACCCGACGTTCTTCAGGAGGTTCTCTACGTCCTGTTTTGCTTCGTTGAATCTTTGTTCGGAGTATTTCACGGTCTGGTCGTCCATCTTGTTGATGCACACCGCCATCTGGCGCACTCCGAGAGTGAACAAGAGGAACGCGTGTTCTCTCGCCTGTCCGCCGGGAGCGAGCGCGACGTCCTCTTCGCCCTTCTTGGCGGAGACTACGAGAATTGCTGCGTCTGCTTCAGACGCGCCCGTGATCATGTTCTTGATGAAGTCACGGTGGCCAGGCGCATCGATCAGCGTGTAGAAGAACTTCGGAGTCTCGAACTTCTGGAAGGCGAGGTCAATTGTTACTCCCCTCTCTCTTTCGTCCTTCAACTCATCGAGAACCCAGGCATACTTGAAAGAGTCACCCGCGCCAGTCTTCTCAGACTCCTTCGCGAATTCATCTATCATCCTCTGGTCGACCACACCTAGGTCGAAGAGGAAGTGGCCCATGGACGTGCTCTTGCCGTGGTCCACGTGGCCGCAGATAATCAAGTTCAGGTGAGGCTTATTCGCCATTCTACGTCTCTCTTTACATGAAACGACCCTCCCTCACTGTATTTAAGCGTAGTGGAGTGAAAAAGGGGTTCCGTTCCATCTCTGATTGTCTGTTCGGTTGCTCGCGGTTGTGTTCATCGACTGCGTTAACTGCGTGCGCTTGCAGGAGAGCTACAGGCCTCCTTTCATAAAGCTGAGCGTCAAGGTGCACGACGCTTCAATATTCTTCTTCCAGGTCTAGGTCATGGCGTTTGATTTACGGTGGTGTTGGGTTTTGAATCGTCATGACGTTTTTCGGTCGTCATAACGCCTTTACTCGATTATCATTGCAATATAACCTTGGGTGAATTCAGGCTGGACCAAGCGGTTCCAACTCGTGACAACGCTCGATGTGACTAATGAACTCAGAGGTGACCTAGGTGAACTCTACTTCAAACATCTTTGTACCCAGAGAAGCTATGCGTACACTAGACTGGAGGACATATACAATACCCTATCTCCGCGATCCATTCTTGAATTCAAGATGGGGTTTGATAGGCTGAAGATAGAAGTACCAAAGGAAATCTCTGGAGAAGTTTGGGAAGTCTGCAAGCCGCAGTCCATTGATGGAAGTCCGAGTTACGTGTTTGACTTCCTTACCTGCAAGATAGACTCCGACTATTTTCTTGAGCACGTGAATTCCTTTCCTCCCAATAACTTTCATTGGGTAGAAGTCAAGACTGGCAAGAGCAGGCTTTCACGGCATCAGGAAGAGATGCGTGACAGATGCAAGATGCAATTCGATGTCTTTCGCATAGAGAATGTTGATGTCTCGCCGCATGAAGTGGCAATTCACTGGGAAGAAGCCTCATAGCTATTCGCGCGCGCTCATGCTTGACCACTCTGAAGTGCGCGCGCGCGGCTCTGAACACGCCTTTGACGTAGGAGGCCATCGTAGCGTGAAACGCCGTCGGCTTGAGTGACGCGAAGCGTAAAAGCGAATCATCTGTTTCCATGTTGTCTTTCTTGTGTTGTTGTTTGGTTCTGGCGATAAGCTGGCTCAAGGCCGTTTGTGATATTGGCGTTCCGATGAAGTCGAGGAAGTGCCTTGCAGAGTTTGGCGCGGCTTGGTATGTCTTTTCGGCCACCACGCCGTTGTTCCTTCGTCTGTTGCCGACTTTGGCGTAGTATTGTTGGATAGCCTCATCCTGTCTGATTAGCTCGTTTAGCCTGAAGATCTCCGCGTTCTTCGGGTTACCGTGGTACCTGTTCCGCTGGGCCTTCGGCGTGTATTGGTTAGAAAACGAGAGAAATGCGGGAGCGTGAGTCGGGTCGAGCCCTCCCGCTCTACGCTCTATGGGCCTATACGACTTAGCTCGATGACAGGTAGCTCCAGAGGATTACGCCCACGAGCATCACTATCGAGCCTGCGAAGCCCGTTATCAGTGCGCTCGCAGCATCCGAGCTCAGTCCGAGGCTCGTGACGAAGCTCATCACGGGAGCTCTGACGAGCCAAGCGAAGAAGCCCAGTGCGTAACCGAGGAGCCAGAATCCGAACAGGATTGTTCTTCTTCCCATGCCGTATCGATAGATGATATCGACCTCAAAGTCGGTAAATGGGTGGAAGATGGTATTCCTTCACGGTTTTGTGGAAATCTTTAGAGCAAAATCCCCGCGAGGGAAAGCAGGTAGGTCGTGGCTACGCTCGCGCAGACTCCAAGCGCAAGGAAGAGGACCCCCTCCAACACGACCCCTTTGTCCGGCCGCACGTACTCGTCACTGATGCAACCAAGCATCAGTTTCCCAAAATAGGACATGGGATCTCTGGCCATTTCGGATGGCAGAAAAGGCAGTCTTGAGTTAATTAACGGTTGTGGAGGCTAAATCTGCCAGAATGGAGCTGGTCTTTAGGTCAGTTCTTGAGACGATGTGACATCCTCCCACGACTGAAGGTCGTGGGCTTCCAGCCCCTGTTTCATGGCGTATAGTTCCCGCTTCCTCGACCGGGCTTGCGACCTCAGTTGGCTGGGGTGGTAGAGGTCCAGTC
>JBEKJM010000093.1:0-5015 GCA_050011215.1 Nitrososphaerales archaeon | reverse complement strand
AGACTGGACCTCTACCACCCCAGCCAACTGAGGCCGCAAGCCCGGTCGAGGAAGCGGGAACTATACGCCATGAAACAGGGGCTGGAAGCCCACGACCTTCAGTCGTGGGAGGATGTCACCCAGTCGATGGTCCGCTGAAGACCCTGCTCCAGAGTCAGCTCTTGGCCGTAGCCAAGAAGTGACTTCTCCGTCGAAGGATAGCTGACCTGCGGCTCACTTTCAAGTTCGCGCGCGCCTAGGCGAAAGCAAATAATACCAGTTGTCAATACTGGCGGCGATATCATGGTCCGAAAGGTAGTAGTCGTCGGAATGGGCTACGTCGGGATACCCGCGGCGGCGCTCTTCGCCGACGTGCCAGGTTTCACGGTGGTGGGGGTGCAGCGGCGCTCCCTGCGCTCGGGCTGGAAGATAGACTGGCTAAACAAGGGAAAGAACCCCATCGGCGGCGACGAGCCGGGCTTGTCGGAGCTCCTCCAGCGGGTCAAGAAGAAGAAGACCTTCAAGGTCGTCGAGGACGTTGCGACGGTGAAGGACGCCGAGGCGGTCCTAATAGACGTCCAGACGCCCACGGAGGCTGACCACAGGCCGCGCTACGAGTCGCTAAGGGAGGTCAGCGCCGAGGTCGGCAAACATATGCGCAAGGGGACGCTGGTCGTCATAGAATCGACCGTTGCGCCTGGGACGACACAGAACATCGTGAAGCCGATGCTGGAAGAGGCCTCCGGAATGAAGGCTGGCCGGGACTTCTCGCTCGCATTCTCTTACGAGAGGGTAATGGTAGGGCGCCTCATCAAGAACATCGTCTACCTCCCTAGGATTGTCGGCGGGATTGACGAGAAGAGCACTGAGCGCGCCATGGATCTCTACGGTCACATAGTCAAGGCGAAGCTTTGCCCAACCGACGCGCTCACGGCAGAAGTGTCCAAGACTGTGGAGAACGCCTACAGGGATGTCAACATCGCCTTCTCCAACGAGGTGGCTCTCATCTGCGAGTCGCTCGGAATCGACGCCTTCGAGGTCAGGGAGCTGGTGAACACGCTGCCGAACGACCCGTCGAACCCGATTTCGAATCCAGTCAGGAACATGCACTTCCCCGGGGCGGGCGTTGGGGGGCATTGCCTCCCGAAGGACTCCTGGCTGCTGAAGTACGGCTTGGACACCTACGGAAAAACCAAGGTCGCGCCCAGAATCATTGTCGGTTCTAGAGAGCTTAACGATTGGATGCCGGTGCACGTGATCGACTTGGTCGAGGAAGCCCTAAAGGAGCGCAAGCGGAAGTTGAAGGGAGCGAAGGTGGCAATCCTCGGCGTGGCGTTCCTGGAGAATTCGGACGACACAAGGAACACGCCTTCGCTGACACTATACAACGAACTGAAAAAGAGGGGGGCCAAACCTGTGCTCCACGACCCCATAGTGCGGGATTTCGAGGTGCCGTTCACGAAGAATCTGGAAGGCGCATTGAAAGATGCTGACGCCGTCGTACTCTCGACCAAGCACAAGGAATACCTCAAGCTCGACCTGAAAAAACTGGCGAAGATGCTTCGGACGCCAGTGCTTGTGGACGGGCGCAACGCGTACGATCCTAGGAAAGTTAGAAAGGCCGGTCTCACGTACCGCGGAGTGGGGAAGGGGAAGCGATAGTCGTCATGGCCGCCCGCCTGACTCAGCGGGGTATAATGAACTTCAGATGCGTCTCCGTCTCGCCGTCGGGCGCGCGCGCAGCACCCAGACGCTTTTCCTATACATGATGGCATGAATAATGGCGAGTCAATGGACTACGATCACTTTCCTGCCACCCACCAACAGAACCGGAAGGTGACGAATCTCCCTGTGAAGCGATAGAGTTGAAAGGCCGAAGCCTAGGTGCCGGGTCGCCCTGACCACAACTTCAGGAAGGCGCGAAGGACAATCTTTGAGTCAGGGGTCAGTCTCCGCCCAAGGATCATTCGTCTGAGTCGTGGCAGAGAAACCTCCTCGGTGGACTCGAGTTCCATGGGGTCAATGGTGGCCATTCGGTCGGTTTTCGAAATGAACAGAGAAACCCACTCTCTCTCCGTCAGACCTCGGCTCGTGAAGGGAGGAAGGAGAAGCTTCGTGATTGCCCTGAGGGGCGATCGGAGGCCCAGTTCTTCGCCGAGCTCTCGCGCTGCTGCTTCTTTGTATGACTCCCCTCTTCGCACGTGTCCAGTAGAGGAGAGCGTCCACAGGCCGGGCTGCCACAGGTCCCGCTTGCTCCTCTGCTGCAGCAGGACCTTGCCATTGGTCCTCAGTACAAGGATGTCGACCGCCCTGTGAAGGAGGCCCTTCTCGAGACAGTCCCGAAGTGTTGCGGTTCCGACAACGGCGTCCTCCTCGTCGACGAGGTCGACTATCTCGTCAGCTGGCAGGACCGACCACCCAAGGCCCGACGCAGAATAGGACAGCCCTCGCCTCCATCTTCGTGGAGAAGATCTGAACTTGCAGGTCGACGGTCTTCCGTCTGATTCCGCGAAGGTAATCGAATTTCATGCTCGAGTTGGCGTCGAAAGACGGGAGGGAGAATGTCTTCCTTGCCGGATATGATTGTTCAAAGCTCTCTCCCCTTATCGATAGAAGTCAGTACCAGCTTCGCCGGCGAGTGTAGCCTCCACCTTTTCGAGAGAACCAATCACCGCCCGCTTGCCGCCTGATTCGATGAATCTGACCGCCGCCTCCACTTTGGGGCCCATGCTCCCTGCGGGAAACTGGCCCTGTGCAAGGTACTTCTTCGCTGCTCGGACGCTCATTCTATCCACGAGCCTCTGCCCAGGTCGTCCGTAGTTCAGGAAGACCCCTTCAACGTCGGCAAGAATCATCAACAGGTCCACTCCGAGCAACCCTGCGAGCAGGGCAGCCGCGAGGTCCTTGTCTATCACGGCCTCAACGCCTACGTATCTTCCTGTTCTAGCGCCTTTGACGACGGGCACGCCACCGCCTCCCGCCGCTATCACGACGGTTCCCTCATCGAAAAGACACTTGATGGTCTCGCTCTCAAGGAAGGAGACAGGATTAGGAGAGGGCACGACGCGTCTAAACCCTCTGTTGCTGTCGTTGATCATTGACCATCCATTCCTCTTCTCCAGGTCGTTCGACTCGGCTTCATCGTAGAACCGACCGATTGGCTTCGTCGGCTTCGCAAACGCTTTGTCGGTCGCGCTCACGACAGTCTGAGTCAAAACGGTAGCCACGCTCTTCGCGATCCCAACGGACTTCAGCTGGTTCTCGAGGGACTGCTGGAGCATGTATCCGATCATGCCTTGGCTCTGAGCTCCGCACACATCAAGAGGCATCGGCGATAGGACGCTCTTCGCCAAATCGTATGCCAGGAGAATGTTGCCAACCTGTGGACCGTTGCCGTGAGTCAGGGCGATACTATGGCCCTCCACGATTAGCCGCACGAGCCTCTTGCTGGTGGAGTCTATGGCCGCCAGCTGCTCAGCCGCCGTCCCCTTCCCTCCTTTCCGCAGTATCGCGTTCCCGCCCAATGCTACAAGAATCTCCATACACCGCCCACCTACAACTCGTCGGCAGCGATTATTCGTTCCGCGGCTTTCCTGTTCGCTTCATCAGTGTCCAATCCTAGTGATCCTGACAATCCACTTCCAAGTCTGCCGGCGGCGACGTCATATAAGCAATTCAGATTGTTTTCGTCCTTGAAACCGACTAGGTCTCTTATGCGCACGTCTGGGAGTCGGCCACCCAGAGGAAATCCGAACCGTCTTCAAGCAGCGCGCGCAGAGAACACACGGGCATTCTTGGACTCGCGAGTCCAGAGGCAGAGGGTAGCAAGAACGCCTCAAACCAGATAGTCTTGCAAAATACCGCAGAGAACCGTCGAGACGAAGAGTCAAAAGACTCCAAGAAGATACTTTCGCCCAGATGGCCAAGGACAGCGACTTCCTCGGAAGGGACATCCTGAGCATCAGGGACTACAAGAGAGAACAGCTCGAGCGTCTCTTTCAGTCGGTCGAGGACCTCGAAGAGAGCCCGAACAAGCTGGACGGATTCCTGAAGGGAGAACTGGCCGCGCTGCTCTTCTTCGAGCCCTCCACGAGGACATACTCGAGCTTCCAGATTGCCGCCTCCACCCTGGGCATGCAAGTCACTGGTTTCGCGAGCCCGGCGGGGTCGTCAGTCTCGAAGGGGGAGACGCTTCATGACACCATTCGCATGTTCGAGGGGTACGGCGCAGACTGTTACGTAATACGGCACCCCATGCCAGGAGCCGCGAGGTTTGCCGCAGAGATTACCGACAAACCCGTAATCAATGCCGGGGACGGCAGCCGGGAACACCCGACCCAGGCAATGATCGATCTCTTCGCGATGAGGAAGGCATTCGGGAAGTTGGACGGTCTCAAGGTGGGAATCCTGGGGGACCTGAAGTACGGGAGGACTGCATCATCGCTGGCCTACGGACTATCGAACTACGACGTCAAGATGACATTCATAGCGCCTGATGCGCTTCAGATGCGTCCTGAGGTGCAGCACTTCCTCAAACAAAGAGGGATCACCTCAAAATCCGAGAAGGACCTGAAGAATGTGGTCGGCGAGCTTGACGTGCTCTACGTGACCAGGATTCAGAAGGAGCGGATTCCGGACCCGACAGAGTTCGAGAAGGTGAAGGGGATGTACCAGGTCAACCTGGAAACGCTGAAAGAAGCGAAGCCATCTCTGAAGGTCCTGCACCCGCTGCCCCGGGTCGACGAGCTGGCCGCGGAGCTGGACGCGACCAACTTCGCAGACTACTTCGTGCAGGCGGCTGCCGGACTCCCTCTGAGGATGGTCCTGATGAGCCTGGTACTGGGAGGCGGGCGCTAGATGAGCGAGAAGCAGAGGGAGGAGCGAATGCTCGTCAGGAAGATAGAGGAAGGTACCGTCATAGACCACATACCCAACTGGAAGGCAGTAACCGCTGCAAGGGTCCTCCGGCTGGATAGGCTGGCCAGGATGCAGGCCGGCATCTCGGTGGCGATTCTGCAAAACGTAGACAGCAAGAG
>JBEKJM010000092.1:0-5132 GCA_050011215.1 Nitrososphaerales archaeon | reverse complement strand
GGGAGCCAGGTGTGGAGACCGAAGATCGCCATCTTGACGAGCCAGCCGACGAGAATCAGACCGACAATCCAGTATCCAACCGTGCCGGGTTTAATCAACGAGAGCGCCGTCACATCAAAGCTCCCCGTCGTGATGAAGACGAGGACGATTCCGGCGAGGAAGAGGAACGCCCCGAGATGGTTCCAGATGAAATACATCACCGCGATTCTCTCTCTGTCGACGTAACCAAAGAGGCTCATGAGGAAGAACGAAGGGATGAGCAGCAACTCCAGGAACATGTAGAGCTCGATCAGGTTCGTCGAGAGCGAGAGACCGACCAGGCCTACCGTGAGGAGCAGGAAGTTGACGTAATAGAGGCCGTACTGCGACTTCCTTTCCTCGCCATACATGTCCTCAAGCCTGTGCTTCATGTACGGCATCGAGTAGACAGAGGTGGCCGTGCAGACAAGGCTCATGACCAAGGCCACTGGGAGGCTCAGGCCGTCTGCGAAGAATCCGAATGTCAGCCCAATGGACGGTGCCCACTTGTAGGATTCACTGACGGGAGCACCCCCGAAGTAGAGGCCCACACCTGTCGAGAACAAGAGGAGTGTGGTGTAGAGGAGTACGGCGAAGGCCACCCAACCGACGTTCTTCCCCAGCCTTCGGCTGAGGGGATAGACAGCGCCGGCCGCTACAAGGGGAAGGATGATTGTTTGTAAGAGAGCGTAGGGAATACCCATCTGATCACCGTTCTACCTGCCGGCACTCGCGCGAGGTTTTCGCCGCATTTTGTTAACCCTTCAACGTCTTGAGTTCACTCACGTCGGTGTCCTTGTGTAACCTGTAAGCCACGACGACTATCGCGAGTATCACTGCTGCCTCTCCGGCCGCGACCGCTATGGAAAAGAGCACGAAGGTCTGCCCGATTGCGTTATTCCAGAGGAACTGGTTGAAAGCCACGAAGTTCAGGTTGGCCGCGTTGATCATTATCTCGACGGCGAAGACCAACCTGAGTGCGCTTCTCTTTACTATCAAGCCGTAGATGCCGATAGAGAACAGCATTGCGGAAACGAGGGCGAAGTCCGCGAGCGTGTTCACTGTTTCTCTTCCTCCTTCTCGACCTTGGCCAGGAAGAGGGCGCTGACGATGGAGGCGGCAAGGACCAGAGCCAGGACCTCAAGCACAATGGAGAAGTTCGAGGAGATCAGCTGCCCTATTTGGAGGACGCCCGTCACGTTCAGCACCGAATTGGACTGGGAGAGGTCCGAACCGACCACGGCGAGTCCGAGCGCCGAGGCCATCACCAGCCCGGTCAGGACTCCCCCGAGCCTGGTCAGCGACCGGGGGGATGCCTCCTTCGCCCAACTTTCTTGCCTAACGAGCATGACCGTGAAGAGGATCAGGATGGCCACGGCTCCGATGTAGACGGTGATCTGGAAGACCGCAACATAGGGCGCGTCCAGCAGGAAGAAGAGTGCGGCAACCCCAAGGAAGCTGCCAGCGAGAGCGATGGCACCGTAGACTATCTCGTCTGCTTCGAGGGCCACGATTGCGCCCCCTATGGCCACGACCGACATCGCGACGAACGTGAGATCAGCCATGGGCGGTCGTCCCCTTGTCGGCGTCGATTTTGACCTTATAGGTCATGCCTTCAAGCTTGGGAGGCACGGCGAGCATGTCGGGTGTGTACTTGAGGTTCATCTTGTCGTACCCAGAGAGCTCATAGTCATTGGTCATGCGGAGGGCGTCGAACGGACAGGCGTCCACGCAGTTCGAAGTCACAATCCCCGCAGGGGAGAAGGTGTGGTCGCCCTCGACCGTCACGTCCATCACCCGGTAGTCTTCCACGTTTTCGACCCCAATCTTTCGTATGGGCAGGTAGACGTAGTCGGTGTCAATCAGGAACTTACTCACGTGTTTAGTGGGGCGGTAGTCCAATTCTATCCCCCACATCTTCGCAGTCTTGACTGCCCACTCCCCGAACACATTGACGTGGTAGGACCGCATCCTGTCGGGGCTGTGCTCGGAGTCTATCGTGGCTACAATCCCCAAGCGGGCATAAATCGTCTGGAGTTGGAAGGCGAGAACCTTCGAAGTAGTTGTGATGTTGAGGTACCTCTGCCTCGGCTGCTTGACTCTGCAGCCGTCGCCCTGCCATTCGCCCTTGACGAGTTCGAGCTGCTTATCAGGCTCGGCGAAGAAGACCCAATCTGGCAGTTTCTTGTTCTGCGCGCCCTTTCCGAACTGAGAGAAGAAGTCCTCCGATAGGGCGGAGTTGATGGTCAGGCGGATACCGTTCTCGCCGTTGGGCCTAATCGCACATTCTTTATTGAAGAATTTTTGGATGAGCGACACGCAGTCGGCTACAAGAGTCTTCCTCTCGTTCTTATTGAAGTCGAAATGTACAGTCCGTCCGCCCGAACAGGAACCTTCTGCCAAGTAGTACCCGATGAGCCTGAACAGATCCCTGTCAGCGCTCAGCTCAAGCTTCTTCTTGCGGACACCCCCTCTATACATGGGTACTTCCTTCTCGAATTTCAGAATCGGCTCGACCTTCTTGACAATCGAGCTGACGACATAATCACCCTTCTTCAGATTGATTGGTTTCATCATCGCGAGTGGTGCAGTGACACGGAGGAGCCTCCTGTCCTCTTTCGTCGAGATCGGTCTGGAGACGGCTAGAATCTGATGGTCGGCGGTACAAATCAGAGGGTCGGGTTTTCCGTAGATGTAGATCTTGTACATCGGTCCGGTGTATCGCATATCCCAAACCCTTGTGATGGGCTTATAGTCACCCCTGTGGGTCAGCACCCTGTCTCCGACGGAAAGCTCAGAGATTGCAACTAGTCCAGGGTTTGTAACGACCGATGTTGAAGAATCGACGCATAACCCGCAAAAGACGCACCTGCCGTAGTCTACCGCCGGCCAGATGTCCTTCTTGTTCTGCGGCTTGCCTTTCTGGAGCTTTTGCATGTCGATCGCGACCGCCACCCCGTCGCACGCTATCGCACAAAGCTGACACCCTGTGCACTTGTCAAGAAACAGGATGTGGCGCCCCTTGAATCCGGGGAGGCCGACGCCCTGCCGTGCGTCATACTTGTAGCCAGTCCCCTCCAGGTCCAGCTTCTGCTCGGGATATCGCAGGGTCATCCTTGGGTGGAAGAGGTGACGGATGCCACTCCAGGTGGCTATGAAGACGCCTTTGATGTCAGAGAGCGTTCCCAACTAGACCACTCCAAGAGAGACTATGACCATTGTGAGAAAGATGTTCAGGAAGGCGAGAGCCAGGAGCCGGACCCATCCTGACCTTAGAAGAAGGTCGATCCTGAACCTGGGCAGAATGCTGCGTGGCAGCATCAGAGCGAGCATCACTACGGTGGTCTTGAGTATGAACCAGACCTCCGGTGGGACTGGGGCGGGTCCGAGCCAGCCGCCGAGGAAGAAGGTGGTGAAGAGGCCCGCGAGAACGTACATCCTTGAGAAGTTGACCAGCTGGAAGGTGCCGAAGAACATGCTCGTGTACTCGGTCTGCCAGCCAGCCACGATTTCACTGTCGGCCTCAGGGAGGTCGAATGGAATCCTCTCGAGCTCAGCGAGGGCGCCTACGTAGAAGACGATCGCGCCGAGGGGTTGTAGGACTATGAACCAGACCTTACTCTGGGCGGTGACGATGCTGGGGCCTCCGGGGAACAGCGGCGCAAGGTTCAGTGCGCCGGCGAGGAGCACCGTCCCGACCAGCGAGAGGACCAGCGGGATTTCATATGCCACCATCTGGTGAAGCGCTCTCAATCCTCCCAGGAACGAGTACTTGCTGTTGCTCGCCCATCCTGCGACGAGGACTATGAGAGGCGTGAAGCCGAGTATCGCAAATGCGAGTATCGCCCCCACAGACGGGTTGGCGATGTACGTCGTTGGCGAAAGCGGAAGGAGGGCGACGAGGGCCCCAGCGACGGCCATCAGGGCGAAGGGAATCGCTACAAAGGCCGCCTTGTCGACGCCGTTGGGGATTATCATCTCCTTGAAGAAGAGCTTGAAGAAGTCTGCAACGTTCTGGAGTATGCCCTCCACCTTGCCCGCGTACATGGGGCCCGTCCTGAGCTGGATCTTCGCAGTGAACTTCCTTTCGACCCAGCCCATGAAGATCGTGCCATAGATGGCGACAAAGCTGAATCCAGGGAAGACGATGAGGGCGAAGAGTGTCTTGTAGGGCTCGGTAGAGAGGAGGTTTTGCAGGGAAGCCAAGGAGTCGAGGGAGTTCAACGGTGCCAGAGAGAACAGGTCGAAGTGGAAGACCACATCCAGCACGTAGAATATAGGGCCACCGATCAGAACGGCCAGCAGACCTACCCATAGGACGACCTTCAGGATTCGCTTGATGAAGTCCTCGAAGGTGACTATGGGCTTCGACATTGCGACTCTTTAGTCCCTGGAGCGAGCGCCTCCCGATATCGGTTATAAACGTGAACAGGAAAACGAATTGAGACGGGCCGGAGCGCCCTCTCACAAGACCTCTATCGAGCTCTCGGAGAACCCGTGCTGCACGAGCATCTTGGCAGCTGACTCCCTGTGGTCGCCCTGAAGTATCATGATTCCGTCCTTGACGGTCCCGCCCGTGGCGAGGGAGCGCTTCATCTTCGAGCTGAGCTCGTGCATGTCCTTGTCGCTCATCCTGAGGCCCTCAATAACGGTGGTGGGCTTCCCGAAGCGGCGCATTTCCATCCGTATCTTTACGCGAGCCTCTTCACGATCTAGTTCGGCGAGAATATCCTGGAATCCTTCGTCTAGGTCCTTGCTCACTGCTTACGGGTGGCATTGGTTTCGGGGTCTAATTAGGCTTTGGTCGCTACTGCTTAAAGCCAGCAGGTTTCGAACCGATGAAACGTGGGCCCGTAGCTCAGAGCCTAAAGGCGGGGAGTTCGGTCAGAGCGACCGGCTCATACGGGAACCCGAAGACACCGGTCGGTCGAGCGTCCAAATCGCTCCGGGCCCACATCGATCAATGCGACTCGCGGGCCGACTTTGAGATTTGAACCCTCTAACAACGTTTTTGAGCCCATCCCGGAACCGACCGCGTGCGGCGCTGTAGCTCAGCGTGGTAGAGCAGCAGGCTGTTAGCCCGCTGGCAGATACCTGTATGTGGGAAACCACTG
>JBEKJM010000091.1:0-5329 GCA_050011215.1 Nitrososphaerales archaeon | reverse complement strand
TCTTCCATCGGTATAATGAGCTACTACTCGCTGTTCCTTTAACATGACGGAAGATAGATTTTCTGCTTCCCAAACCGGGCCGAGAGTCCGATTAACTAAACACCCGTAACTTTTAAAAACCGATTGAACTAAAGCTAAATCACCTTCGAGACCTTTGGCGGATTGCGGAATGCCTGGTTCAGAACCTACCAAAATGCGCCTTTGGTGGAATGCTCTTCGCTACCATTTCATTCCCCCGAGCATCTTTCCTGCGACTCTGGGCGCCGCGGTGGCCCTGGCTGTGACCCACAAGTTCTACCCGTTCTACTTCCTTCTCGTCTTGATCGGGGTGGTGATCAATCACATAGCGCTGAACATGGCCGACGACTACTTCGACTACGAACACTCAGTGGACAGGTCGAGGCCTAATGAAAAGAATCCCTACTCAGGCGGCAGTGGCACTCTTGGCCAGGGACTAATTCGCCCATCAGCGATGCTCAGGGCCTGCGTCATCTGCTTCTCCACGACAGTCGCGATTGGAGTGTACTTGACGGTCGCCAGAGGCCTACCTGTCTTGGTCTTCGGTTTGGTTGGCGTCTTCTGCTCTGTCTTTTACGCTGCGCCGCCGATAAGCTTCTCCCATCACGGCTTAGGAGAGCTTGGCCAGCTCCTGAACTTCGGCACAACCATAGGTTTGGGATCCTACTTTGTCCAAACCCAAGAATTGAGCTTACAGGCATTCGTCGCCGCGTTGCCGCTGGGAATAATGCTCTTCTCAATGATAATCATAAACGAAATCCCAGACTACCAAGAGGACCGACTGGCTGGAAAACTCACGCTCGTAGCAAAGTACGGAAAGGGGGCCGGCGTTCGCATGTACCTTGCAAGCTGGGCTTGCACCTACATCGTCATAACGCTGGGGGTGCTGTCCAGAGTGCTGCCTCTGACAGCACTGCTCGCATTCGCGTCGTTGCCTCTCGCCCTGAGATCAATGCAAACGTTGCGAGAGAACTACGAAGATTCAGTTGGACTGGCGCCCGCAAACCTGGACATGATAAAAGCCCATGGTGTGACGAGTTTGGGCCTGATCGCCGCGTACTCGATACAAGGAGTTGCTAACCATGCGAGCATCTCGCAGATGCTTCTGATCCTGCTGCTCTTGGCAATCTTCTATACTCCCGCCTTGCTTGCACTTAGGAAACCGCGAAGAACCTGAAATCCCGGGGACCCCAAGTAGTTCGGGCTATGATCTAACCCGAATCGAGTTGATTTGTCGAAATAGAGGCTCCTTTCAAGCTTGTCGTCAATAGCCCGGCTAGGATTCGAACCTAGGTCGAAGGCTCCAGAGGCCCCCATCCTTGACCACTAGACGACCGGGCTGCTCGGCGTTTGGTCCGCGCCTCTGCTGAAGATAAAAGGATTCCAGGTTTCACGAGTGGACGGCGGTCGGCAGCCGTCTCTTCCCCATGCCCAAGTCGTCCAGGACTTCGTTCATGGAATGGAGCGCTGACGCAAGGCGATTCGGCGTGAGGATTCCGAAGTGCCCGATTCTTATCATTGTGTCCTTGGCCTCGTAGATCCCCCTTGCCACGACAACCTTGTGCTTGTCCTCAAGCATCTTCTGGATGTCTCCGGCGGTGCCGTCTTTGACCCAGAAGGAGGTCACGGTATCCGCCCTGAAGCCCTCGTCTGCGACGAATCTGAACCCCCATCTGTCCACTTGGTTCCTCGTTAGGTCCCCCAGTCTTCTGTGGCGGGCCCATCGCTTCTCGAGGGTCTCCTCTTTCACTTCGAGCAGCGCCTCCTTGAGGCCCAGAAGGACTTGGGTCGCCGGGGTCGCGAGGTACATCCTTGGGTCTTCCATGACTGACTTCCACCTGAGGAGGTTCATGTAGTACGATTCTATTGGTCTCTCGCGCTTCGCCATGTAATCCAGGGCTCGGTCGGAGGCGGCAAGGAGCACGGCCCCCGGGGCCCCTGCGAGCGCCTTCTGTGAAGCCGTGAACGCGATATCTGCCCCGAGCCTGTCGAAGTCGAGCGGCATTCCTCCGATGCTGCAGACGCCATCAACGATCGAGAAGACATCCGCCTCGACGCACTCCTCGACCAGCTCGCGCACTGGGTTGGCCACCGAGGTCGAGGTGTCGACATGCGTCATGAAGACGGCCTTGTACTTGTTCCTCCTGAGCTCCTTCCTCAGGTCGTCCGGGTCTGCATGGGCGCCGTCCTTGTATTCGAGCACGTCCGCCTTGGCGCCGTGAACCTGGTTGAGCAGTAGCATCCTTCGCCCGAAGTACCCTGTGCTAAGAGTCAGCGTCCTGTCTCCGCGTGAAACGAGGCTGACGACGGACGACTCCATACCGATCATCCCCGAACCTGTAAACACGAACTGTGGGGCCTTTCCATTCATGAAAACGTACCGCGCGAGTGAGACTATCTCCTTGAAGGTGGAGTAGAACCGCGACCCGACGTGGGGAAGCTGAGGCCCAGCCATCGCGTTCCTGACTCGCCTAGAGAGGTTTGTCGGCCCTGGAATCAGAAGTAGGTTCTCTTCCATTTCTTGTATCTGGATGACCCGAACAGAAGTGGGTAGAAAAACCTCGCTAGATGTGGTCAAAGATGTCGTGGAGTTTCTTGATGTGTATTATCTTGGGATCGCTCACTCTTGTAGTGTGGGCGAGCATGAAGCCGAGAGCCGCCGATCTCAGGAAGCGAAGGTCGTACACCGTGTCGCCGACAGCTATCGTCCGCTTGCTTGGGATGCCTATCCTCGCCAGGAATTTCAAGTAGGCCAAGTCCTTCCTTGTCGGGTCGACCCTCCCTACTCCTTCCGAGAGGACCCTGCCGTCTTCGTCGAAACTGAGCCCGTTGGCCAACCAGTAATCGATGCCCAGCTCCTTCGCGACCTCTTCGGCCAGAATGTCAATCCCCGAGGTGACGAGGGCGGTCTTGATCCCCCGTCTCTTGAGTTCGTTGATGGTCGGCCGGGCCTCTGCTCGTATCTTGTATCCTGACAAGATCTTCTGAATCTCGCTCCTGGTAACGCCCCTTGGCCACGAAGCGATATCCCTCCGCATGAACTCCATATAGTCGATCTTCCCCTCGGTGTACAACTTGAGCGAAGCCTCTCCCACCTGGGTCGTGCCAAAGAACCGATGAAGAGCGACCCAACTGCTCTCGTGCTCGAGAACAGTGCCGTCCATGTCCAAGGCTGCGAGGAGTATCTTCTGTGACCCTGGCATCGATGGTTGGCGAATCGGCGAGGGAGATTTAACATTGACCCCGAGTTGATCCACGGCCGGAGAGGCTCATTCTTCTGGCCCCTCATTGGCGCTACAGGAGGTGGCTTGAGCGGCAGTGAGATTCTCACCATAGGGCAATTCTGCAGGATCTCTGGCTTTCAGATTCGCTCTCTGCGGGGAATGCCAATCAATTCCATCGACTCGGCCAGGACCCTGCTGGCAGCGTCCACGAGGGCGAGCCTGGCGTCTCTGAGCGCCGCGTCCTCCTCCCTATTGACCTGGACGCTCTCGTAGAAATCGTTGAACGCCACTGCGAGTTCGTGGGCAAACCGGGCCATCTCCTTCGGAGACAGGTACTCGCCCGCAGTCGCTGCAGAGATGTCCATCATCGAGAGCTTCTTGACCAGGCTGGTCTCCTGTGGCCTCGAGAGCTTTGCAGCGCTCTCGATATTCATCACAGGTCGCCCCGTCGTCTTCTCTAGTATCCTCCTGGCCCTAGCGTACGTGTAGAGCAGGTATGGCCCCGTGTCGCCCTGGAACCGAAGCGAGTCCTCGACGTCGAAGACGATTAGCTTGTCCGGGTCCTGCTTCAGAAGTTCATACCGCAGCGCCGCGACCGAAACCGCCTCGGCGACGTCGTCAACCCAATCCTGCGTGTCCCCGGGGTTCCGTTTCCGGGTCTCTTCCCTGGCCTTCTCCCTCAGAGCGGCGAGCACTGTGTCCACATTGACGTAGAGCCCCCTACGTCCCGACATGTGAGCGAATTCCGCGCCGATTTCGAACCCTAGCTGAGACGCTGTTCGTTTGGAGAGCGCCACCACTTCATACCCTCTGTGAAGGTACCTTGACGAGGCACCCTTCTCGAGCCTCTCGAGGGCCTTACCTACAATCCTTTGCAGGTAGCTCTGCCTGGTATCGATCACCGAGATGGCGACGTCTGCTCCCCCGAACCTAGTGCCGGACTTGCTTCCACCGAGCGTGGTGGAGTAGAGCCTCCCCCCTCCAGGCTGCTCATCCGAGTACAGCTCATAGCCAAAGGGATCATCGATAAGGCCAATCTTCCACGCCGCGTATGGGATGTCCTTCGCCACGTAGACCACGGTTCCGTCGGAGCGGAGGATGACCTTCTGCTCGCCAGTCTCGGGGTCTGGGATGACCCAGCACCCCTTGTTCTCCCCCTGGGTCTCGAACTTCGCCAACCCCTCCTTCTTCATCCTCTCGAAGATACCTTCCCACATGCCCGAGCGAACCAGCTGGGACTCCCAATTGAGGAGGTCATACCTGGCCCCGAGTCTCCAGCAAGTAGCAAGCTGGTCAGCAAGTATCTTCCTGACAATCCCTCCCGCGTACTCGGCGAGCTCTCCCTCGCCCTTCTCGATCTCCTTCAGGACAAGCGATTGTTTCTCCTTGAGGCCAGGGTCCTTCGTGTACTCCTGGTTGACCTTCGTGTAGACGCTATCACCACAGTACACGTCGAACTTAACCCCAGCCGGCGGCGTGTCAGTGATTCCCAGGAACCTGAACCCGACGATCACGTCCGCCACCTGGGCCCCCGAGTCGTCGATGTAGTTCAGCGCCTGGACCTCGTTGCCCAGATACCTCATAACGCGGGCAAGCGAATCGCCGAGAACCAGATTCCTCGCATGCCCCACGTGAAGTGCCTTGTTCGGGTTGACGTTTGTGTGCTCAATCGCGATGGTCTTTCCAGTTTTCTCCCTCGAGCCGAAGTCTTTCTCAAAGATTATGGCGTTTATTGAATCGAAGAAGAACCTCGGGTACTTGATGGAGAAGTTGAGGTAGCCTCCCCGGTGGGGGGTGACGGAGCCCACGTACTTGGAGTCCTTCAGGAGCTCCGTTACCTTTGCGGCTAGTCTTACGGCCAAGTCGGCGGGCCTCTCGGACCGCTCCTTAGCCAGCCGCATAGGGACGGCACTCGACAAGTCGCCGTAGGAGGGGCTTGGCGGCAGGGCGACCTCGACTTCGACTTCACCGTAGCCAAGCGACGTGCAGGCTTCCTTGATGATCCGCTCGACTTCGCCTTCGAACTCCAGGAACTTCAAGCGTGACCCAACCTGGGGCAGATACGATAAAAGCTCTCGGTGTGCTGA
>JBEKJM010000090.1:0-5467 GCA_050011215.1 Nitrososphaerales archaeon | reverse complement strand
TATCTTCCCAGTGTCATCCTTCAGGACGCACTGTATCGACCGTTCATGCAGATCCAATGCTGCGTACATGAGCTTGGCCGTGGCTTTTCTTCTCCTAAACCTATGCGAGCATCCCACCTCTCGAGTTTGGCCACTGGTCCGATCATCAGCAAGACGGCGAAAGCACGCCTCGAGAAGGAGCTCGAACTCTAGGATGACCAGAAGAAGTCCAGGGTCGTCGCGCCGAGCATCTCGTCGAAGCTGAAGTCCAGCGCGTCAAGCATCTGGTCGAACATGGAGTGGGCGTATTCGATGTACTTGTCTGAATCGATTTCGTCGACCCTGGCCAACTCGACGGGCTTGACATAGGGGGGGTTCTTCGTTTTCACGTACGCAATGATCTCTCCAGCCTTGATCTCCTTTCCTTTCTCCTCGAGGAGCATGGCCGCTCTCACGTGTTGCGGTGTAGTGTCGCCGTAGTTCTCCGTAGGTTTGCCCATCATCACGTTGAATGCCAGCTGTTCGACCGGGACCTGGCGGTTCTTGAGTTGGGTAATCATCCGAGTGAGGAGCGCCTTAGTGTCGGCCCTCGCCTTTTCGAAGCCAGATTCGCTTTGGACCCTGCTCAGTATCTCCAAAGCTTCGTAGAATGTCTGTTTGAGGAAGTCTGGGGTCTGCGACTTCTTCCCGGTCAGACCCTTGATGTCTGCAGTTCCATCAGGCAGAACCCCGAAGTAGTTCTTCTTGCGGCTGCTGAACGCTACATACCTGTACGTCTTGTCCAAGTCGAGCTCCACGCCCAGTTCTCTCTCCGCCCAGTGTGTGACCGAGAGGACCTGTTCCTTCGAAGGGTTCTGAAGGAAGAGACTGTCGGTGTCGCTGTACAGCACGTTTATTCCGAGCTCGGAACACTTCTGAATAGTCTTGGTGATGGCGTCTCTTCCGAGCGCCGCGGTCGCTTCCGCAACGGGCAGGCAGTAGAACGCGAAGGTCTCGAACCCCATGACTCCGTAGCTGGCATTCAGGAACACCTTGAGACCCTGCGACACGACGTTGTACAACTCTCTGTCCTCTTTCGATAGGGTTGGGTCCTTTGTCAGTGGCTTGTAGTGGCTGACCCTCAAGTCCCTGAGTGAGCCCGTGACGAGGCTCGTTATCCCCTTCCGCTTCTTGCAGACCCAGGATGCCGTGTCCGGGACCGTGTTGTCCTTGCATTCTTCATGAGGACAATTGACCGTTTCATAAGATAGGTTGTGGACCTTGATCAGGCTGGGATAGAGGCTCGCGAAGTCCAGAACGGATACGTCGAAGAAGACGCCCGGCTTGGGTTCGATGACCAGACCTCCCTTGTACTTCTTGCCCTTGATTATGGCCTGCGATGATGCCCCGCCCTTCTCGGCCAATTCGTCTTTCCTCGGGATGAGTGCCCCCATCTTCCGGTGCTCGTAGAAGAGCATGCTGCGAATCCAGTTAGAGACTCCCAGCCTTGAAACATCGTTGATCGGCATCTTCCCAATTCTGGAGATTACCTGCAGGAGTTTCATCACGACCGAGCCACCCATCGATGTCAGCTCGTAGGTCAGCTGCGAGTCGTTGAGGCAGTAGCCTGCCAGCTCCGGCAGGGGCAGCTCGCCTATCTCACCGTCGAATTCGATCTTCGACTTGCCTAGGAGGGCCTCAGAAATACCATTGAGAGTGTGTTCCGTGTACTTGTTGCTGAAGGCGTAGACTTGGATGGAACGGTTCCTGAAAAACTGGTAAAGGTCGATATGGATACCGTGTTTTAGAGAAGCCGCCACCCGCTCGAGCTGGATGGGGTTCTCCTCCTCTGCGATCCCCCTCTTCTCAGCCCTGTGCCTTAGGTAGCGGAGGTCGAAGTCGTCTCCGTTGAAGGTCACGAGAACGGGGTAGTCTAGGATTTTCGCCATTACCGCCCTCAATAGGTCGGCTTCGTCGTCGAAGACTCTGCAGGCGTACGGCTTCCCTTCTAGCCCGGCTTGGTCTTTCCCGCTCTTGAGGAGATACACGATCTTCTCCTCATCGCTGAAGAAGGAGACCGCTATCACAGGCTGCTTGGGGTCCTCCGGATTGGGAAGCCGGCCTGCTTCGTTGGCCACCTCTATGTCTAGTGCTACTCGCCGGAATTCGCAGAGGGGCTCGCCGAGTAGCTCCGCCCATTCCTTGAGGTAGGGTGCGAACTCCGGTGGGTTCCGTCGCAGAATCTGATCCAGCGAGCTGGCGACAAGCTCGGGGACCGGTTGCTCCACAGGGACGACCTTCCCAGCCGCAATGCGGTAGTATGTTCCCATCCGAAGGCCCCTGTCGTAGGTGTAATTCTCGTAATACTTGATATCGGCCTCCCAGGCCTTGATTTGGTCTCTTATGCTGCTGTTCCCACCCCCTACTGCCAGCGGGTCGGTGGTTATGATCTTCCTCAGCTTCACTCTGGTGTCATTGAGGAGGTCCAGCTTTTCTTCTTCGATGATGTCAATGACGTCCCTCCTCGCCTTGACTTCGGCTAACTCCTCCAGTCCCAGACGGGTGTAGCAGTAGGGCTTGTGCCCAGTGTCGTCTCGCCAGAGCCAGAATCTGCCTGCTTTCTGGTCGTAGAACTTCAGGACGGCCAGTCTGAGATCCCCGTCATATGATGCAGATGCGAGAAGCGACTCTCCGAGTTCCGTTGCAGGTCTGGTCAATCCGGCGAGCTTGGAAGCGATTCCATTTGCCTGGGTGAGCGGTTGGGTCGACAAACCGGGGTCGACCTACGCCGCACCCGACTGCAGATAAGCCTACCGTGCGAAATCGAGCCCGATGGCACAATTTATATCGACAACCGCGCGCGGCTGGGGGTGTTGCCGAAGGTCTCTGAAATCCTAGAATCGAACCTGGCCTATGAGTTCATAGTAGTGGGGATCGCTTGGACGGCCATCGCAGTCGTATTGGGCCTTGTCCTCGTCTTATGGCCGGCGCTCACATGCCTCGTCGCGGGGATTCTACTGAAGTTCCTGTCGTCGACAAGAATTACGTGGCCCTGGGCGGTCTCGTCTGCGGTTCTCGGCTTCTTGGTCTCGGCATATCAAGCCTTCGTCGCCGCACCGTTCGTCAGCGGCACCTTCTCCTCAATTGGCATAGAGACACTGGCTGGATTCGCTCTTTTTGCGCTCGTTCACTTGGTACTGCTCTATCTGGCGTACTCGCCGAAGGGCGAGCCGGCCAAGTAATGTGTGAGCGGTTCAGCCTGCGCAGGAAATAGACAGAGTACCTGCCTTTCACGAGGAGTGCTGAGAACGCCCTGATGACAAAGACGAAGTTCCAAGATGCCGCGCGCGGTGCGGACTGCCTCCGGGATGCTGTAGATGACCAGGACCATCAGGGCGATGAATGAAGCCCAAGCTACCATGCTGAAGACCTTCCCGGTCGCCAGTCAAGCGCCTCCACGGCCGTCAAACATTTCGTTGACCACGTCCAGATGCTCTAAGGGTTCACGGCACGCCGTGCCCTTAGTTCTCTAGATGGCCTGACGGTCAATGGAATTGCCGCTATTGTGACGAACATCCGACGATTCGCATCTTGGAACCGGCTCCGCTCGGAGGCTCCTGCGTGAATCTCAAATACCCTCTCGCACAAGGGCGCTCCGCGCAATTGGACTTCATACCTATCAACTTGCCTCTGCTGGGGGAGGATGAGAAGAAGGCCGTGCTCTCCGTCATCGAGAGCGGAATGCTAACCGACAGCTCCTACGAGGGTGGCAAGTGGGTGAAGAGCTTCGAGTCGAAGATGAGGGAGTTGTTAGGAGTGAAACACGCCATTGCCGTAAACTCGGGGACGGCAGCCCTACACTCGGCCCTGCTGGCACTCGGAATCAAGTCTGGCGACGAGGTCGTATTACCATCTTTTACTTTCGTGGCGACAGCCAACGTAGTCCTCGCTTGTGGGGCTAAGCCCGTCTTCGTCGATACGAAGGCTGACTACAACATCGATCCTGTCCTCCTTGGGAAAGCCATCACAAAGCGAACCAAGGCCGCAATCCCAGTCCATCTCTACGGCTATCCCGCTGACATGGACGAGATCCGTGAGGTCGCATCGGCCCATTCAGTTAGTGTAATAGAAGACGCAGCAGAGTCGCTCGGGGCAGAGTACAAGGGAAGGCAGACGGGGACACTCTCTGATGCAGGATGCTTCAGCATGTATGCGACCAAGGTCGCCACTTCAGGCGAGGGCGGGGCGATATCAACCGACAGCGACGAATTAGCCGACAAGTTGAGGCTCATAAGGAACCACGGGATGGTTCATGGGTACGATTCACGGCGGCTCGGGTTCAACTACCGACTACCCGAGATCCCAGCCGCGATAGCCTCGATCCAAATGGGCAAGCTGGACGGTTTCCTGAGAACCAGAGCCACGAATGTCGCCTTCTTGCAGGAAAAGATTTCGGGAGTCAGAGGCGCCTCTTTTACGCAGGATGGGAAGGATCGGACTCACACCCATTACCTTCATACCCTCTTCGTGCTGAGGAACAGAGACAAGATCCTTGAGAGGCTCAGAGCCATGGGAATTGGGGCCGCCGTCTACTTCAAGACGCCGGTTCACAAGACCCCCCTGTACGCGGAGCTCGGATATGGCCACACAATCCTGGAAAACACTGACGAGGCCTCGCGCCACGTGATATCGCTGCCCGTTCACCCCAAGCTTGGTCTCGAGGAGATGGAGAGGGTTTCTCAAGCCTTCCTGACCGCGGCAGGCGAGCTCCTCTAGGGGCTCCTGCTTTGCAGGCGCATCAGAAGCTCTGTGCTGTCGTCCCCACCTACAATGAAAGAGAGAACGTGGAGAGGCTAGTCGAGGAGGTACGAAGGGCTGCGGTCTCGGGCCTCACACTCCTTTTCGTCGACGACACCAGCCCAGACGGGACAGGCGACATTATACGCGAAATCTCCTCCCGGGATCCTTCAGTGAAACTCCTCGTCAGGGGAGCGAAGACCGGAATCGGCAGCGCATACCAGGACGGATTCAGAGAAGCCATATTGTCGATTGCGCCTGACATAATCATCGAGATGGATGCGGACCTCCAACATCCTCCGTCGGTGATAGGGGAGCTTGTCAGGGCAGTCCAAGCCGGTGCCGACGTGGCGGTCGGGTCGAGGTACGTGGCTGGCGGAGGGGTTTCAGGCTGGAGCCTCTGGAGGAGGACTGTAAGTAGAGGGGCGAACGCCTATGCAAGGACGATGCTTCGCATCAAGGTCAGGGACGCGACCTCGGGCTTCCGTGCATACACGAGGGCCAAAGCAGAACAAGTTGCCAATGCGGTTCTGCCCACGAAGGGGTTCGAGTTCCAAGTCGCGTCTCTCCATCTGCTGAAGGAATCCCGTATTACAGAAGTCCCGTACATTTTTGCAGACAGGACTGCGGGTAAGTCGAAGCTGGGGGTGGCAGACATGGCCCAGTTCTTCTTCGCTGTGATCAGGATTGCCCTTAGCTGAAGTGAGGAATC
>JBEKJM010000089.1:0-5622 GCA_050011215.1 Nitrososphaerales archaeon | reverse complement strand
CTTAATGCTGTTGTGAACTTAATTATACTTTCCACCACTTAGAGAATTTGAACCCGCTTGATATTCGAAGCTATCGATGTCTGCGTTCGCAGGTAAATGGGAAAAGCAGAACAACCAGAGTTTCGGCGGCAAGGTCAAGGACTCCGTAAGGAATCCGGGACCTCTGAAGCCGAGGCTCGATCTAGCAGTCAGACAAATCCAAGTCCAAGTCGCCAAACTCGACTCCACATCCACCAAACTCAGAGAGAGAGACAACTCGATCTTCGGTAAGGTCGTAGCCTCTCTACAGAAGCACGACACACAGCACGCGTCTGTCTACGCGAATGAGCTTGCCGAGATCAGAAAGATGAACAAGATGGTCACACAGGCCAAGCTCGCTCTCGAACAGATAGTGCTCAGACTCAACACCATCACAGAACTCGGTGACATAGTCGTCACCCTGACTCCGGCGATGGCAGTGATGCGCAACGTCAAGCAAGGCTTGGTGGGCGTCCTGCCTGAGGCGGAAAGCGAGATCGGCGAGATCTCTGGTTTGCTGAGTAGCATCCTGGTAGACGCAGGGACGGTCGGTGGGTACTCACTGAACTTCGAAGCTGCAAACGAGGACGCGGAGAGGATCCTATCGGAGGCATCCGCGGTCGCGGAGCAGCGCATGAAGGAGAAGTTCCCCGAAATACCCTCCACGCTGCCCACTGCGGAAACCGGGACGGAGACCAGCTCGTATTAGAGACGGGAACCACGAGTTCCCGGACTCTTTTTCTTTTGTCTTCCAAGAGCGAAACTCTTCGCGCTTGACCGAAGCGCGCTCCTACATCGCCATGCGTCGCTCTTTCCGCGACTCGACCGCCCGGCCGGCTGAACAACCACAACTTTTCACCCGTTGGTATTGATGTTATTGACTAAGCCTGTGATTATAGAGGCACGCCTTTTGAGCCCCCTAGTTGTCTGCACGCGACCCTCTGAAGCTTATTGGACTCAGGAAGGATGACAACGTGAAGCCGAAAATCGCCTCCACGATCAAGGAGATCGAGCTTCACCGGAGGGAACTGGAGAACCTGAGGGTCAAGCTCGATCAGAGGAGGAAATCCCTCTTCGAGACGACGGTCAAGGCGATGATGGCGAAGGACAAGTCGAAGGCCTCAGTCTACGCCAACGAGTGGACCGAGCTCAGGAAAGTGGGTAAGGTTGTTTATGCAAGCGAGCTGGCCCTGACACAGGTCGTCCTCAGGCTTGAGAGCATAGTCGACGTCGGCGACGTCATGACGCATCTGGCGATGGCGTTCAAAGTCCTCCGCAAGGTCAATAAGACCGTCCAGGGGCTTGTGCCTTCTCTTGACCAGGCCTCGGACGAGATCAACAACGCGTTGACAGAGACGATGGCTGAGATGGGTAATGTCTCCCCGTCGATTTCGCTCAACGTCCGGACCGAGAGTGGAGAGGAGTTGATCGAGCAGGCGAGGAAGCTCGCCGAGGAGAGAGCTGAAGAGATGAAGCGAACGATGGTGATCTCTCCCAGCCAGATTAGGAAGAACGCTGACGAGCTGGGGAGGAGGGTCCCGCTGCTGGCTACCGGCGAGGAGGAGGACGAGGAGTCGACGGCCCTGGGGACGCTCTACCGGGCTCCGTCGGGCGAGGACGTCGAGGAGCAGGTGCTCCAGTACGCGGCAATCCACAACGGAAGCGTAGACATCACGGACGCGTCTACGATACTGAAGATGCCCTCAGACGACCTCGAACAGGCGATGCTGAAGCTGCTGGCTGAAGGCAAGGTCAGGCTCAACCAGCAGGAGGGTGATGGCAAGTGAGCGTGGTCGCGGCAAAGGAGCTGGAGGATGACGCCAAGAAGTACGCCTCAGAGGCGATCAGACTCGATTCACAGGGTGCGCACGGTATGGCCATCCAGATGTATCAGAAGGCCATCTCCACCCTCGTCAAGCTGGTCCACCTCTACCCGGACTACAGGCTTAACAGGCAGTACACGGAACGCGCCATGGCGTACCAAGAGCGCGTAAAGGCGATACAGGCGGCCCACGGTCTCCTGCCGCGCGACGAAGCCCCTGAAGCCGACTCTTCCCCGGAGGGTGCGGGTTTCAATCAAACGAACTCAGCCGGCGGGTCAGCGGGGCCGCAGGTCGTCCAACAGCTGAAGGCCTCCTTCAGCGAGCTTGTCATCAAGGAGAAGCCAGAGGTCAAGTGGGACGACGTCGTCGGTCTTGAAGACTGCAAGCAGGCCATCCGCGAGTCCATCGTGTTCCCGTTTCTGAGACCAGACCTGTTCAAGCTGGGCTGGCCCAGGGGAATTCTCCTCTACGGTCCTCCCGGATGCGGCAAGACGATGATCGCGGCGGCGACCGCTGCCGAGATCGATGGCTACTTCATCTCCGTCGACGCCGCGTCGATAATGAGCAAGTGGTTGGGCGAGGGCGAAAAGAACGTGGCCAAACTCTTCACAAACGCCCGCAAGATGCTTGCGGACAGCAAACCTGTGATAATCTTCGTTGACGAGATCGACTCCCTTCTGGGAACGAGAGGTCAAGAGGTCGGGGGTGAGGTAAGGGTCCGCGACCAGTTCCTGAGGGAGACGGACGGCCTCAACGACAAGGGGAAGAACCTCCATCTCTACGTTATCGGTGCGACAAACAAGCCGTGGACGCTGGACCCTCCATTTCTCCGACGCTTCTCGAAGAGGATTTTCGTCCCTCTCCCAGACAACGAGGCTAGAATGTCGCAGTTCAGGATGTACACTGCCCCGCTGACCCTCTCGGAGGACGTTGGGCTGGAACTTCTCGCGAAGCTGAGCGATGGCTATTCTGGGAGCGACATCAAGGACATCTGTCAGAGCGTCCAGCTCAGGGTTGTCAGGGAGCTCTTCCAGAGCGGAAAGGCCCTTGACAAGGAAACGACGACAAGGCCCATAACGGTCTCCGACTTCAAGGAGACGATGCGCACAAGGCGCCCTTCTGTCTCGAACGAGATGGTCAATGCCTACACTCAGTGGAGCGACAGGTTCAAGGCACTCTAACCTATTAGATGTATTAAAGATACGCCGTCTAATCGCTCCAATAGGCCTGGGCTTGAAGTCCAGGCCATTTCGACCCGAATGGGTTCGAATCCATCCTTTTTTTACGACGTGCTGACATATAGAGTGATTCTTCCGGTGCCAGCATCGTAGGAGACACCTGCACGTGGTGAGGCATGGGCGGTGAACCAGGGGTTACTGGTGTTATGGAATCCAATGCTACCTGTGGTTATCCTGGCTCCGCTGCCCGCCCAAAGGCTGACCATCGCTTGGTTTTCCCCTTCCATGCTCCCGTCGGTGAAGTAGACATGAACCATTGGGAGAGTGAAGGTACAGGCTGTGCCGGCGTGGAGAAACACCAAATTGGTGAAGTTCCACACTGCTCCTGGACCATAGTGCAGAAGGCTATCGACTACGGGCGAGAACACGAAAGTGACGCCGTGGAAAGCCACGCTCGACGGGTCGTATGCATTCAGGTAGCCGGGGGTCGAGTTATCGAGTTCATAGTGGCCCGGAATGAAGGAGGCATACCAGTATGTGGTCTCGTTCACCGTCGTCGTGTCGTTTCCCGCGAGGGTGACATTCGCCCCCATGTATAGTGTCCCCGAGCCGCTCGGCATGCAGTCGATTCCGCTCGAATTGGGATTCGCAACGCTGGAGATGGACCTCGGAACGACGGCGAGAACCGCGGCGGCCATCCCTAGGGCGATGGCTACAGCAATAGCTGAGAATACTAGGGCCCTTCTCCGTTGCGCCTCTGGGATCATAAATCTCCCTTCGGGAGGCAGATGTCTTAGTTCTATGCTTTAGTATGCCCCCGTTCTAACATCAGAACTAATACAAGGGGCCCGTAGCCATAAGCGGTTGCTGTTATCGTGGCGGGTGGGAGTGATGACTTCGTCTTGGAGGGGACGACACGCAGAGTTTTCCGTTACATATACCGTAATGGCGAACCGCAGGGTATACACGACATTCAGAGAGGCTTGGATCTGAGTTCGCCATCGGTGGCCCATTATCACGTAGCGAAGCTGCTGGATGCTGGTCTCATCAAGCCCGAGGGTGACGGGTACGTCGCGGACAAGACGGTCTTCGAGAACATGATCAAGGTGAGGAAGACGGCCATCCCCCTACAGACTGCTTTTGCAGTATTCTTGCTGACTTCAGCTATCGTACTCCTCACGGTGATGAGACCCTCATCCACGTATGCATCCTATGTCTTTGCATTGCTAGTGATTGTGACCGCTCTTTGCGTGACTACGTTTGAGGCATTCAGGGCGGCGCGGGCTATCTAGGTAGCGTAGCATCTCTTCCCGACTGGTCAGACCGAGTCAGGCCAGTTTCCTGTCCAGCGGTACCTCTAGGCGTGTTTTAAACTGTATTTGCGATTTAGAGCTTGAAATGAGTTAGCCAGGCTATGCTATTAGATGTATTAAGGATGCGCCGACTAATCGCACGGCGGGCCTTCAAGACTGCTGCGTGGGCTCCCGGCTCAAATGCTCGTGGATGATTTTCCAGTCAGACCCTGACCTTCGGAGAACGCACGTCCCTCGTCCGCTTCCAAGTTCCCTGAACCTGCCCTTCACCACTCCAGTCCAATGAAAGGAGTAGGTGCAAACCGCAAATCGCTCTTCATTCGCTAGCCATGAAACGTTATCAAGCCAGTACTTTTCGTCTCGGATTTCAAGGGCCCAGGTGCTCTCGAAAGCCTTCCTGATCGATTCCTTGCCAGCATGCGAGCCGTCATTGAACCAGAAAACTGCGTCGTCTGCTATGAGGGGAGAGACATCTTCAAAGCGCCGACTGCTTGCTTTTCTCTCGTACAGTCGTAGGAATTCTTCTGGAGTCAATTTGGTTTCCATCTTTGGCTCTGGCCTTGCAGATAAGCTAACAGAATCGTATCGCGGCTAGGATTCACACGTCTTAGTTCAATTTGTCCCAGGAAGTCAGCCGGAATTAGCAACTAGTGCCCATTACCGCGAATCGTCATGGGTTCGGGCCCGGTGGGATTCGCTTAATTTTCTAAGCGAATCCTGACGCTAGGAAGCCCTGTTTGCGGTCCCCACATACGACGGGTCTGCCCCGGCCGAGCGTCCAACTATAGGTTCGAATCCCTCCGGGCCCGCTACATTTTTGTGTCGGAACCCCGCCTTAAATTCGGATTCACCCCAGAAGGTCATGGGGTCTATCCGCGGTAGAGCCGGGTACGGAGAGCTCCTCCTAAACCCCGACTTACGGAGATGGTACGAGAACGTCCGCAGAGGCTCACCCATCACCGCGGACGTTTACCTCAGGAGGCTCGGCGCCACCTGCCTGAAGAAAGGCTTGACACCTACGGCCCTGGCCGAACAGCCCAGAGACAAGGGGGATAGGTGGGCCTTCAACTTCCTGGCCGACCTAGTGACAGAGATGGAGAGTGAGAAGAAGGCCGGGAGCTACATAGCCTCGAACGTGAAGGCGGTCAAGTCCTGGCTTTCGCACAACGGAATACAGGTTGCGGGCAAGATACGGATCAAGGGCGCCCGTGAGACGCCAAGCCTCGCGACGAAGCACGCGCCCTCCCTTGCAGAGCTGCGCGGGCTCTTTGCAAACTGCAAGGGAGGGCG
>JBEKJM010000088.1:0-5657 GCA_050011215.1 Nitrososphaerales archaeon | reverse complement strand
CAGCAAGAGCCTCGGGAGGAAGGACATAGTCAAAATCGACAAGTGGCACGTCGACGAGAAGGACGCAGACATCCTTTCTCTTGTCTTCCCAACGATAACCGTCAACTACGTGAAAAAATGGAAGGTCTCGAAGTACCATCCAAAAGTCCCTGACGTGATTGAGGGCAGGATCAAGTGTCCCGAAGTCCTGTGCATCACGAATGCGCAGAGAGAGCCTGTGGTCCCCAAATTCATGACGCTGAAACACGACAGGATGTTGCAGTGCTTCTACTGCGACACCCTGTTCGATTTCGACAGCGTGCCTGATCATGTAAGGTCGTAGCTCGCATGAAGCACGATCTCGTGGTCGCAGGGAAGGTCGTGAGCCCCGTCGAGGTGCGAGAAATGGAGATCGGCATCAGCGATGGGAAGATCGCTGAGATGAAGAGACAAGGACTTGTCGGGACGAGGACCATCAAGGCGGGGCGCGCGCTAGTCTTTCCTGGATTCATTGACGTCCACGTACACATGCGCGAGCCAGGATGGGAGCAGAAGGAGGACTTCAGGACTGGGAGCGAAGCGGCGGTGCATGGCGGAGTGACGACAGTCGCAGACATGCCCAACAACCCTAGACCAACGACGAACCGCGCTGCCCTTCAAGAGAAGGCGAAACTTGCGAGGAAGAAAGCCCTCGTAGACGTGAAGTTCTATGGAGGGGTTGTATTCAAGGAACTGGTCGAACTCCAGAGAATCTCGAGCCTGGTCGTGGGATTCAAGCTATACCTGGCGAAGACGACGGGGAATCTGACGTTCCCACCCTCCGAGTTGGAAGAGGCCTTCAGCCTCATCGCCGGGACTGGAAGGCCAGCGAGCCTCCACTGCGAGGATCAGGGGATCATCGACGAGAGGACCGAGGAGCTCCTAGGGGACAAGAGACTCGACGTCTACAGTGACATGAGACCTCCCGAGGCCGAAGTGGAGTCCGTGAAGAGGGTCGCTGCCGCCCTGGGGACCGCCCCGAAACTGCGGGCGAACGTCTGCCACGCCTCGACCGCGGAAACGCTTTCCATCGTGAGCGCCGCAAGATCCCGAGGCGCACACCTGTCATGCGAAGCCGCGCTGCACCACCTCTACTTCGACCGTAGCAGAATGCTCGAGAACCCACTGCTCAGGACCAACCCGCCGCTGAGGCCGGAGAGAGATAGGGCAGAGCTTCTGGAGGGGCTCAGGGACGGTAGGGTGTCATTCTTGGTCACGGACCACGCCCCACACCTTCGAGAGGAGAAGCTCTCCGATGGGCTGAGCGGCGTCCCGGGCCTTGACGACTTCGGGCATGTAGTCTCGTGGCTGGTCAGGAAAGGCGATGTCGACCCGACGGTCGTTGCGCGCGTGGCATGCTCGAACCCTGCCTCGTTCATAGGCCTGGGAGACAGGGGACGGATCGAAGTGGGCAAGAGGGCGGACCTCTCGATAATTGACACCAGGTCGCCTGAAGTGGTCAGAGCTGAGGATGTCCGGAGCAAATGCGGTTGGTCCCCATACGAAGGGGCAGAGTTCCCGGGAAGGACAAGGTGGACGATCCGGGGCGGCGAACCGCTTCTCGACGACTGCGAGCAGATCAGATAGCAGTCGCTGCGGGCGTCCCGCCTGCCGGCGCGGGAGGGGTCCTTGCCGCAGCGATCATCTTCCCGGAGCCTCCGACGTAGACGTATAGTAGTATCAACGCCACGATTGCGATCAGGACTAGACCAATCGTGTACCCGGCTGGCAGAAACGCAAACAGAGACAGGAATGCGAGGACGACGCCCCATCCGCTGTAGTACCACCTGTCCTTCTGATCGACGAGGAACAGGCCGGTGACTATTGTCCACAAGCCCACAAGGAGTAGCCCGAGGGAGATTGCACGGTCAGGGCCAACGAGACCGAACGAGTAAGCAGCGGCTGACAAGAGTATTGCAACAACTATCCCTACTCCCCAGCCTAGCCTCGGGTTCCTCACACCTCGCCTCGCTGAGGCCTGATTATTAACGCCTCGCAACTAGAGTCCCTCAAGCAGTGAGAGGCGGGTCAGGGTAGGGACCGTACTTCCCCTCAAACGCGTCTGCGAACCTCAGAAGCTCGGCCTCTTCAAAGGGCCGCGCGACCAGTTGGACTCCGACGGGGAGTCCCGCTGCGAGGCCTGCAGGAATGCTGAGTGCGGGGAAGCCGACGAAGCTGAAGGGGAGCGTCAGCCTGTTCAGGGCGGTATAGACATCCACCTGCTTTCCATCAATCTCAGCGGAAATCTGCCCGATGGTCGGCGCCGGGATCGTAGCGGTCGGCATGACCATCACATCGTAGTCATTCATGGAAGAGGCGAACCTTTCCATCAGTAACGGCCTCGAGTTCTGGGCGTTCACGTATTCGACGGCCGTTATTTTTCTTCCCAGCTCGAGGCCCTCGCGGACATCGTCGCCGTATAGGCCGGGCGAGTTCTCGAGCCATTTCAGATGAAATGCGGTGGCTTCCGCCCTCTTGATAGAGAGCCACAGATCATAAGCCTCCTGAACGCCGTCAAGGTCGGTTTCCTTCACTGTGCAGCCCAGCGACTCCGCCTTGCCGACGAATCGGTCAAAGACCTCTTCCACCAATGAATCGTTCGAACCGTGGAAGTAGAGCTTCGGAATGCCGATCCTGGCGCCCTCGAACGGAGCTCCCATCCCTGACGTGTAGTCAGGGACCTCCGTAGCCGATGTGGTCAGGTCCTCTGCGCTGTGTCCAGCGAGCACTTGCAAGAGGGCCGCCGAATCCCAGGCACATGAAGTCAGAGTTCCGACAGTGTCGAACGATGAAGCGAGCGGCACGACCCCGAGCCTGCTGATGCGCCCGTACGTGGGTTTCAGACCGAGGACCCCGCAGAGGGAGGCCGGAATCCTGACCGAGCCCGCAGTGTCGGTCCCGATCGCCCCAACCGCCATCCCCGAGGCGACGGCGGCCGCAGAGCCCCCGCTCGAGCCGCCCGACACCCGAGTCTCGTCCCAGGGGTTCCTGACGGGCCCGTAGTGAGGATTGACGTTCGTGACTCCAGCCGCGAACTCGTGGAGGTTGGTCGTCCCCGTTAGCACAGCGCCAGCTGCCTTGAGCCTCCGCACCGCGCTTGAATCGTACGGGGCGACGTTGTTGGCCAGAATCTTTGAGCCGGCGGTGCACTTGACCCCCTGAATGTAGAAGAGGTCCTTGACAGCTATCGGGACGCCGTCCAGGGGTCCGAGCGACATCCCCTCCTTGAATCTCTTCTCAGACCGCTCGGCCTCCGAAAGCGCGGAATCCCTGAGGACGGTGATGTAGCAGTTGATCCTCGGGTTGAGTCTCTCGATCCGGCGCAGGGTCTCCTCGATGATGTCAATAGGAGACACTGACTGAGCCCTGAAGGCTTTGGCCAGATCTCTGATCTTCCTCAACGTGCCCTCGGGAGATACCGGCTCTTGAGCACTTAAGAGTCTAGCCGGATGCTCTCCTGTCGCCATCTACGGACGGGCGGTGGGTCTTCGGGATGCACAGGCGCGGCTGGGGGCGAGAGAACTATCGGACCGTAGAAGAATTGCTTGTCTTTGCACCGGCCTCGGCTGCGGTTATCAAGTCGATGAAGACAAACGGGTCCTTGCCGATCGTCCATGCGTCGTGGCCAGCGTGTACGTCAAACCCATCGCCCGGTCCGACCTCGAGCTTCGCACCGTCGTCCATCGCAAATCCCATTCGGCCGGAGACCACATATCCGATGTGGCGCACCTGACAGGTCTGTGTCTTCACTATCGGCTTCATGGAGGTCGACCACCTCCACCCGGGTTGAAGAGTGCGGAGGCCTATGGTGAAATCCCCGACCGTGATTAGCTGCAGCCTGCCACCAGGCGTGTCCTTCACTTCGTCGGGCTCGCTCATACTCTTCTTGGAGGCTGCTGCTTCCAAGGTTCGCTTTCCCATTCGAGTGACCCTCACAACCATCTTGGTGCAGTCGCCTTCTCGTCTGACTTCGACCAGCTGGTTCCCGCTCTTCAAGGCCCAGGCCTTCGCATCAGCGTCGATGCCGGGTTCTGTAGCCCACAACTCAATCTCGTCCCCCACGCTCGCTTCACGCCACGCCTTGAACAGATCCGTCAGCGGCGTGGGAGGACACCACGTACCCCTTGAATCGACAACCTTCCTCTTGGAGATCGCTCCTTGCAATCCGATTCACCAATGGTGAGGGATGTTTCGTTTATACGTGTGAAGTCAATTCTCATGATTGAGAAAGATACCTTACCTGTCGTTGTCGCTCGAGTCGCACAATTGGGAAGAGAGCATTCCCGGGTTCATACGTGGGTGCAAGGACAACCCTGACCAGCTGGCTCAGAGCGTGATCTTGCTCACGCTCGGAGTCGACCCTGAGAATCGTTTGACACGGATTTGCTTGGAGCAGACTGGCCTAGAGCTAGCGCACTAGAGCGCCGGGGGTAGGATTCGAACCCACGCGACCCGAAGGTCACGGGCTTTCCAGTGGCATCTCAAGGCCCGCGCATTAACCACTCTGCCACCCCGGCACATCCAGCCCCTACGGACGACCCGCCCCCTTCATAAGCTGTGAATCACGGGTGGCCGAGAGGGCAGACTTGTTTGCGCTAGCCCGAAGTCCCTCCGTCCTTGTCGGGTCGAGTCCTCGGCGAAGCGTTATTACAGCAGGGCAGGGGAGTCAGGTTGGATGAGTGCCAGGGTTAGACTCGCGAAGCCAGAGGACAAGCGCCAACTCATGAGCTTCATCAAGGACGTTTGGGGAGGGCACGATTACATTCCTAGAATCTGGGACGACTGGTTGAAAGACGAAACGGGGAAGATGTTCGTCGTGGAGGCGGACGGGGTCCCAGTAGGGATGGGCAGGGTCAAGTTCCTCGAGGACGGGTCCGCCTGGCTCGAAGGCGCCAGGGTCCACCCCGATTTCAGGGGGCAGGGGCTGGCGACGATGCTGGGAGAGAGCTCGATGCGCACTGCCATGGATCAGGGAGTGAAGGTCTTCCGACTTACCAGCTGGTCGCGGAACAAGGCCGCGCACAGACAGATCGCAAGGATGAGATTCAAGGAATCGTCAAGGATCAGTCCCTACGAACCCGGAAAGGGAGCCAGGTTCGCGCCGCAGAAGGGCGTGAGGCTAGCGGGAACGAGTGACCTTCTGCGGGTCACGAAGCTAATCATGGAATCGAGGGAGTTCAGGCTTGGGTCGGGCGTCTTCTGGGACGCATTCACAGCGGCGGCCCTCAATCCTGCCATCATCAAGAAGCTGGTCAGCGAAGGGTCCGTCTGGATTGCAGACGAATCAGTCGCCGTCGCCAGGCTCGGGGGAGAAGGGAGCGAGACTTGGAGGCAGGTCTGCTTCCTCGCCGGCAGGGGAGACACGCCCGCGAAGCTCGTCAGGCACGTCTTCGGACTGAAGACGGGGGCGAGGGCGACCAGGCGGATCGTCTACCTCCCTCAGGGTTCTCACCTGATTGGGACACTGAGGAGAGCGGGGTTCGACCGGCTGACATCCTTGATCCTTTTCGAAAGAGCAGCAGCCAAGGGTTAAAACGAGCGCAACGAGGAGCGAACCCATGGAACCAAGGGTCACCAAGGTCGCTGTGCTCGGAGCTGGGCTGATGGGCCACGGAATCGCCCAGGTCGCGTCGCAGGTG
>JBEKJM010000087.1:0-5728 GCA_050011215.1 Nitrososphaerales archaeon | reverse complement strand
AGCAGCCTTACTCTTGCTTGGTAACGCCCGGTTATTCCACTTACCCAATTCTGATAACCCTTGGTTAGGATGGTTGCCCCAATCAGTTCCAAAGTGGACGGGTTTGGGGGTCGGAATCTCAAATATCCAGCCTGTCAAGACTGATTTACCTTACACTAGTTAGGTCGAATCCTTATGTGCAGTGCGTTTCCTGCGTCGAGGCATGGGAGTCCGGCGCGGACTTCTGAGGAGGTCATGATCTTTGGCTAATTCGAGTAGGCAGTTCTACCTCAGCCTGTTTGCCTTTGTCATGATCACAGCCGCGACTGTGATGAGCATAAGGAATTTCCCGACCGAGGGAATCATCGGATGGCAGACAATCCTATTCAATGTGCTTGCAATCGTGATTTATCTTATCCCATGCTCGTTGGTGGCTGCCGAGCTTGCAACAGGCTGGCCCGGCAAGGGAGGTGTCTACGTCTGGGTGAAGGAGGCCTTCGGAGAACGGTGGGGGTTCACCGCCAGCTGGATTCAATGGTTCCAGATGACCACCGGTTTCATCGGCATTCTTGCTTTCATCGCAGGTACGCTCGCTTACCTTTTCGAACCCGCTCTGGCCGACAACAAGCCCTTCATCTTTCTCGTCATACTGGTCGTGTGGTGGGCCGCCACGATTCTCAACTTTAGGGGTTTGAAGACCTACGCCCGCTTTACGACCCTGTTTGTCATTGTGGGGACGCTCGTTCCCATAGTGCTACTCATAGTCGGCGGCCTGTGGATCGTGGGCACAGGGTACAAGACCCTGATCCCGGTGTCCCCGACGCTATCCAGCCTGGTTCCAAACTTCACAAACCTCAATCAGTTCACGCTGCTGGTGACCTTCGTCTTCGTCTACATAGGCCTCGAGGTCACAGCTGCGCACGCGGCTGAGATGAAGAACGTGAAGAGAGACTACCCCATCGCCATCCTCATCATCGGGGTGGTCATGGCGGTGACCGCCATCCTGGGATCCGTGGTGGTGGCCTGGGTCGTCCCTGTGGCGAATATCAGCCTGATCGCTGGCCTCATGCAGGCCTTCACCGTCATCTTCGGCTCTGGCCTGTCGTGGATCGTAACCTTGATGGGAGTCCTTCTCATAGTAGGGTCAATCGGCGAGGTCATAGCATGGGTGTACGGCCCCGTTAGGGGACTCGGCAGGGCAGCCGCCGAGGGTATGCTTCCACCTATCCTCCAGAAACACAACAAGGCCGACGTCCCCGTGAACATGTTGATACTGCAGGCACTACTGTTGTCGTTCTGGGGTGCGGTCTTCGTTCTTCTCCCCGGAGGCGTGAACTCAGGCTATTGGATGATATTCGCGCTCACCACTTCCGTCTACATCGTGATGTATTTCTTGATGTACATGGCAGCCATAAAACTGCGGTACTCGAAGCCTGACGTCAAGAGGCCGTTCAAAGTCCCAGGCGGCAAGCTCGGGATGTGGATTACCGCCGGCTGGGGATTCGCCGCCATCGCCTTTGTGTTCGTAATATCGATGATCCCTCCCAGCCAAGCCTCCGTCTCCTCTACGAGCGTCACCGTGTTCGAGGCATTCATGATACTCGGAACGATCGGGGTGTCGATAGTGCCGTTGATCATTTACCGATTCCGTAGGCCAAGCTGGGTCCCCAAGAATCCGCCGAAAGAAGCGACGGAGACATAGCGGAGTGTCATGCTTGCGAGCATGACGAGGAATGGTGTGTGATCATGCCAAAGAAAGAACCAAGAAAGGAAAGCGGCGTGGATGAGATGCCCGTGAAAGTGGAAGCCCTTTTCATGGGTCCGAAGTCCGAGAACCAGAGGTACTTCAAGGACACGCTGGACTTTCTTATGGACGAGCACATTCACTGGCGCAGAGACTTCCATCCCGAGGACAAGGCACTGGTGACACCTGAGGAGATGCGCGATGAGCGGTTCCAGAAGACCCTTGACCGGACGACGGAGATCCTCCTGGAGCTTTCATCCAAGCTCAAGAACTCGTCAACCCCCTGGTTCTCGACGCGCTACCTGGGGCACATGAACTCCGACACGCTGATGGTCGCTAACCTTGCCTACATGGCCACGGTGCTGTACAACCCCAACAACGTAACGTACGAATCTTCGTCCGCCACGTCCCCGATGGAAATCGAGTGTGGAAGGGACTTCGCGGTTCTGCTGGGATACGATCCCGAGAAGGCATGGGGCCACGTGACAACCGACGGGACCGTTGCCAACTATGAGGCTCTGTGGCTGGCGAGGAATCTGAAGTCGTTCCCCATCGGCGTGAAGGAGGTAAAGCCGAATCTTCTGCGAGGATTGGACGAGTGGCAGCTGCTAAACCTGCCCACCAGAGACGTGCTTGACCTGATTGACAAGACCAAGAAGGCCGGCGTCTTCGAAAAGGTGTTCGAGGCCTCGGCGAGGGGAAAGGGTGCAGGGTACGGAATGCTCGGCAAGGTCATCGTCCCGCAGACCAAGCACTACTCTCTAACCAAGGCGGCGGACATACTGGGTATCGGGCAGAAGAACCTCGTCAACGTTCAGGTCGATTCCAGATTCCACATGGACGTTGGATTGCTGGCTAAGACCATAGATGGACTGGTCAAGCAGAAGATCCCAATACTCGCCGTGGTCGCAGTCCTGGGGACCACAGAGGAGGGTCAGATCGACGAAATTTCGGAGATCGCAAGGCTCAGAGACGAGTATGAGAAGACTGGAGTCTCATTCTTCTTCCACATCGATGCCGCCTACGGCGGGTACTCGCGAGCGCTATACCTAGACGAGAACAACCGATTCATGGGCTACGAAGAGATGAAGAAGAAGATTCGGAGTGCTGGAGCGGTGTCATCTAGCTCCGATTACCCTACGAAGAAGCTGTGGGAGGACTACCGGGCCGTTCCGGCCGCGGACTCCATCGCCATCGACCCGCACAAGATGGGCTATGTTCCCTACGCGGCGGGCGGGATCGCGATAAAGGACAAGCGGGCTCTCGGGCTGATTTCATACTACGCGGCCTATGTCTTCGACAACAGGGGAGACCTCTCCACGAACTTCGGTAGCGTCATCCTGGAGGGATCGAAAGCCGGAGCCGCCGCGGCCGCAGTTTGGGCGGCGCACAGGCTGATTCCCTTGAACGTGACCGGTTACGGGCAGATCATCGGCCGGAGCATCGACGGCGCAGAGCAATTCGCGAAATCCGTGAACACCGTCGGGAGGTTGGAGGTCGGAGGCAAGGAGTTTGTGGTGCACCCGCTGTTGGTCGACCCAGACTTCAACATAGTGTGCTACGCTTTCAACTTCAAGGCCAACACGAGCCTCAAGAAGATGAACAACCTGAACGAGAAGATCTACGGTGCCACCTCATACAAATCGGGTCCGCTCTATGCCGACGACTGGATTACGTCGAAGACCGAGTTGACCGTCGAGGACTACGGCGACGCTCCGCTGGCCTTCGTAAAGAGGCTGGGCATACCTGAAAGGGAATGGCGCCGCACCGGCAAAGTCTACGTCCTCAGGAACTGCGTTCTGCACCCCTGGATCGCCAAAAGGAGCACGTATCCGGCAAGATGGGCTAGGTACTTGGAGTTCATGAAGAGGACGTTGCAAAAGGTAGCTTCTGATAACCCTTGGGTAGGATAGTCGCCTCAACCAGTTTCAAAGTGAACGCTTTTGGGGGGTCGGAATCTTAAGAATCAGCCTGTCGAAACTGATTTACCTTACGCTAGTTAGGTTGAATCCTTATGTCAAGTGCGCCTCCTATGTCGAAGGATGGAAGTCTGGCGCGGACTTCTGGAGATTATGATCTTTGGCTAAGTCGAATTCCGTGAAGGCGCCAGATGGAAGCGTGAAGGCGCCAGATGGAAGCGTGCAGGCGGGCGCGCGCGCTGGAGTCCCACTTCCCGCACACGAACGCGACCCTAACGCGGTCTTACCTTCAAGGTTTGTACCTATTTTCGGTATAAATTCCACCAGGCTCGCCATCGCTCGTTCCCGTACTTTCGCTTCCCCCCTCCCGGCCAGTGAATGGCAATCTGGCCTTCGCCTTTGAAGCAGGACAGCCATCGGTCGCTCCATGGGTTCAGAGCTGGAGGACGAGATCGAGAGCTGGGAGGGCTTTCCAAGTCCCCTCAGGAAGGAAGACAGGGAGCTCTGGGAGGAGATGGTCCAGGATGTGAGGCAGTGCTATGCCGAAGCGGTGGAGCAGTCTGGAATGCCCCTGACGGCAGACCCGTTCTTCATGGCTCTTATCCTGGCCCAGCAGAGGACCATCGAGCGGCTGAGGGCACAGCTTCGGGACGCTGAAGGGCTCGAATCGGTCGATACAGGCTGAGGAGCCTCCCGCTCACCTCTCCACGGTCGGTCACCCCACAACGGCTTTATCATCCGACTCTCGCTTGACGGAGAGTAGCCTTGTCCCAGAGCGAGCGGAGACTCGCGGCGATAATGTTCACTGATATCGTTGGATACACCGCGCTGGCTGGTTGACTGAGTAGCTGCGAGGGGATCAAAGGCATCGACGAATCCTGCCGAGCTTAGACCCTCACGGTATTGATTGGGTCTGAAATTGAACACTAAACTGTGCTGGCATCGAGTTAGTCTAGGTATGCCCGCTTACCGCCTGAGGAACATATGGCTCCTCCAGATACTTCGCCTCTTCCTCCGAGATCTTCACGGCGACCGACCCGACCATCTCTTCAAGGTGCTGCGCATTCGATGTGCCGATGATGGGAGCTGTAACACCCTTGTGCAGCAGCCAAGCAAGGGCGACCTGGTTGGGCGTGACCCCCTGCTTCTTCGCCACCTCCACCACTCTGCCTACGATTTGGTCGTTCTGGGGCCTTCCGACGTACCTGACGTGCCCGAACGAGCCCGGCGCGACCCTGGCATTGTCCTTCTCAGTGGTGGCAAGCCTCCCGTTCTCGAAATACTTCCCCGAGAGAAAGCCACCTGCCGTTGGGCTCCAAGGGATGAGGGCAATCCCTTCGGCCCTGCAGAGAGGTATCATCTCCCTCTCCTCTTCCCGGTAGAGCAGGTTGTACAAGTTCTGCATGCTGACGAACCGCGCGTATCCCTTCATGTCGCTCGCGTAGAGTGCCTTCGCGAACTGCCACGCCCACATGCTCGAAGCGCCGATGTAGCGCACCTCGCCGTTCCTGACGAGGTCCGTCATGGCAGAGAGCGTCTCTTCTATGGGCGTGTCGTAGTCCCACCTGTGTATCTGGTAGAGGTCTATGTAGTTGGTCCTCAACCTGCGAAGAGACTCCTTCACCTGCCACATTATGTGCCTCCTCGACAAGCCCTGCTGGTTCACCCCTGGGCCCATCTCGCCGCGGACTTTCGTCGCTACGACCGCATCCTCGCGGGAGCCAGTTAGAAACTCGCCGAGTATCTCCTCGGACCTTCCCTTCGAGTACACGTTTGCCGTGTCGAAGAAGTTGATTCCCAGGTCCCAGGCACGCTTGAGAACACGCTTTGCCGCTTCTGCGTCGGCCATCCAATTGGTCTCGCCTCCAAATGACATGCACCCGAGACATATTTGCGAGACCTTGAGGCCGGTCGGCCCCAGCCTGACGTACTCCATGAACGAAGTCCAACGGATTCACCTTATGAGCCTTTACCAAACCATGCGAGAAAGCCCACAGGCTTCAGTCGTGGGATGAATCGCATTGGTGCTTAAATAGAAAATCAACCCATGAGGGATGTGGACCTACACGTAGGGCAGGACATGCCC
>JBEKJM010000086.1:0-5777 GCA_050011215.1 Nitrososphaerales archaeon | reverse complement strand
GTGGTCATGGGGGTGGTGACGCTGAGAGAGGGGTGCGTGGAAACGGTTGCCAACTGGGCGGATATCTACGACGTGGCAGTCCTCGGGATCGACCCCGCCTCAATTCCCGAGGACCTTCATATTCTTGCCGGTTAATTTCCCGCTCTTTATCCTGCCGTGGACGAAGATCGTCTCCGCGCTCATCACATCGCCAACGGTCACGCCCGGGCGGAGGATGACCTTCCCGCCTGCCTGGATGGAATGGACGACCGCGTGGTCCAGGACGGTGACGTCCCCGTGGGCGACCACCGGGCCCTTGACCCTGCACTGGCTGCCGATGATAGCGCTCCAGCAGGCAATATCGAGGGCTACGCTCGAGCGGGGGCCGAGCTCGAGGTTGCCGCTCACGCTCAGCCTCCCCCAGAAATGCGTGTGGGCGGGGACGATGAAGTCCCCGTCGATCCTGACATTCCCCTCAAAGTAAGAACCTTTTTGTGCAAAATAGGTGTTTCCCTTCTGGAGTATGGTAGGCATTGGTCTCTCAGGGTAACTGTGGTACAATCAGGGGGATAAACCTGTTGCTCGGTTATTTAAAGGGTCCCCTGCAGGAACACCGCCGAGAGGGTGAAGACGATCAGCGACGCGAACATCCCTGCCTTCAGGAACGCGGAAGCGCCCGAGGCCTTCACGCAGGCCGGGGTATCGCAGTTAAAGGACAGGTACACGGATCCGATAACGATTATATCGACGACGAGTATCCCGGCAAGGTACCATACCCCCCACCAGAAGGAGGGCACGACACTGGCAGCAACGGCAAGCAGGGCAAATACCAGCGCAATCCGTGCGGTCTTCCGGACACCGATTCTGATCGGGAGCGTGGATGCCCCGCCCGCAGCGTCGCCTTCCACGTCCTCCGCGTCCTTGAGGAGTTCGCGGGAGGTGTCACGGAATGCAATTGGGCTCGTGACCCCGACCGCTGCTATGGAACGAAGCGTCGGCTCCCTGGCGAGGTCGCTGCTGCTGAGAACAAGAAGGGCCGCCGCGAGGTTTCCTGAGACTCGTGGGGTTCTGCTGGGGGGCTCTTTCGCGAAGGGGACCTGGCTCCCACGGCGAGTCGACCTCGACATCTTTGTGAGAATCGATCCCCTGACGCCCGAGAACAGGTTTGAGAGAATCGGTTTGGCAGTGGGAGCTGCCGCTACAAGAGGGTCCCCACGCGGCAAGAAGTTCGCCCAACACCCGTACACGGAAGCGACCGTCGAGGGAATCAGAGTCAACATCGTCCCATGCTATTCGGTCAGAAGAGGCGAATGGAAGAGCGCGGCGGACAGGTCCCCCTTCCACGTGCAGGTCGTCAAGCGTCTTTCTGCGGAGGGCAAGGCCCAGATCAGACTCCTCAAGAGATTCATGATGGCGGTCGGCGTGTACGGAGCCGAAATCGAAACGCAGGGGTTCAGCGGGTATGCGGCCGAGGTCTTGGTGATGAGGTTCGGGAGTTTCGAGGGGGTCCTGAGGTACTTCGCCGGGTTCAAGCCATCCAGCAAGGAGCGTCTCTTCAGTCTACCCGACCCAGTGGACGGAGACAGAGACCTGGCGATAGCCATCTCCGGCGAGAAGCTCGGCAGGATGATTCTGGCGTCAAGAGAGTTTCTAAGGAACCCCAAATGGGCCTACTTCCGCGAGATGAGGGGCAGGAATCACCCAGCGCTGCGCGGAATGGTGTTTGCGGTGTTCTTTTCCCACAGATTCTTGAGCGAAGACACCCTCTGGGGGGAACTCAGGAAGACGACCAAGCACATCGTAAGGCATCTCGAAGTCAACGGGTTCAAGATTGCCCGGTCGATGGCGGCCTCGAATAACAAGCGGTCGAGCGCCATTCTCCTCATTCCAGAATACGACGTCCTTCCACGATTCGAGCAGCGCATCGGCCCGACTGTGGACAGGAAGAAGGACATGGACGCCTTCATTTCCTCCAACAGGAATGATGCGAAGCTCATTTGGGTGGACGAGGACGCAAGGGCAAGACTTTTTCGGCCCCGTCGGTACCTCAGGCTCGAGGACCTGCTTGCCGACGTAGTCCATGGGAAGGTTGGACCGATCGGGGCTTCCAGCGAGCTGGGAAGAGGGATGAAGAGAAGCGGGTCAGTTCTTAGCGGCCGTTCGTTGGCGCGGGCGGCATCAGCTTCGGAGTGGCTGGATGATGGTATCAGAGAGATTGTCAGCGACGCAATCGGAACCCGCCCGTCTTGACCAGCTGACGAAGACGCCGTACATCCTGGTCCTGACCTATCCCAGGATCTCACTCCCTGTGGCCCGGTCGAGAATAAGGCAGCTCGAGATGCTGGGAGTGGAGGAGCTCATCTTCGAAGGACGCGCTAAGATCGGTCGGCTTGGGATTCTGGGCCTTGGAACAGTCGGGGTGGTAGTAAGGGCCCGCGTCGGAGGGAATGTGCGGGCCCTGAAGATCAGGAGGACCGACGCGAACAGGCCCGACATGGAGCAGGAAGTCCGTGTCGCGACAATGGCCAACAGGTTGGGCATAGGACCGACCGTATACGGTCATACGAAGGACTTCGTGCTGATGAAGCTGCTCGACTACGTCGAACTGGAGGAATGGCTTCGGGAGCTGCGAGGCCCGGGAACCAGGGAAGCAGCCAGGACCATGGTCCACTCGATCCTGAACCAGTGCAGGAAGCTGGACATAATGGGGATAGACCACGGCCAACTCAGCAATCTTAGGAAGCACGCGGTTGTCGCTGAGGGCGTTCCATGGATAATCGACTTCGAGTCGGCGGGCATGATTCGGAAACCGAAGAACGTGACGACAGCCACACAGTACCTCTTCATTGGAGGCAGGCTTTCGCCCCGCCTAAGGCGCGTCCTCGGCATCAGGGACGTCGCGCCACTCCTCAAACTCCTCTCAGACTACAAGAGCGACACGTCCGATTACACCTACTCGCGAATGCTCGAGACCTTGAGGATCGCGCCAGGCTAGCAAAGAGAGGAGAGCATCCTGGTCACGAAGTGATGGGGCCGACGGGATTTGAACCGAAATGGGTTCACATTCTCCGTGAGGGATCTGAACCAGCAATTACGAGGAGGTCTCGCCTGAGAGAGTTCTACCTTAGTTCGTATAGGTCAGATTCACCGATGTCGTAACGTTCTCCGAAGAGGGCACGGTGGATGCGTAAGCATAGACCAAGTAGAATGACTCTCCTGATGGTAGTGACGCGCTAATGGTACCAGCTGTCTCTTTGACACCGTTGTAGTAGGTGTTCGCTATACCTCTGTTGACCCAGTTGTTGAAGTTGGTCGAATCCATGACCATAACTATGATGCCATTCCCCGAACCTCCGGACGCAGCAAATGAACCTTGGATGCTCGCTCCCCTCGCTCCTGTCGGGACACTGAACTCGTAGTAGTCGTACTTGTTGTTTGTTGACAAAGGGGTTATTCGCCCATTGGTGATGCTTACCGTGTGGTGCTGCGGAAATATCCAGCCCTTGCCCATAAGAACCGTTGCGCCCAGTGCGACCACGATTAGGATGACTACGACTAGCCCGATTGTCAGGACCCTTCCTATTCCTGCCCTTCCGTTTCTAGGGACCGTGTGCCTCAAGCTCCTCAGGACTGGTAACCTCGCATCAGAACGGATTATTTACAGCTTAAGATGAGTTCAGCGTCTCGTCAAGAGCATTGATGGGTTTCCATGCGAAACTTTTAGCTCACTAGGTTCTATCTTTGGTTTTGGACTAGTTGCCTAGGCCAAAACTCATGGACAATATGTAAGTCTTCACGTCGTAGCTGGAGGCGACTTCTTTTGGTCGTGGTTGTAGTCTTTCATGACTCTCGTTTCGCTCGAGACCTGCGAACGACCCCCGCTTCACTTTCTCCGACAGCAGATGCACATTGGTGCGGAACTCTTCGACTATCGCGTCTTTGAGAATTTGAGAGCCTTCACGGAGAATCGAATCGAGCGCAGCAAAAACGACGGGTGGACTCTCAAACTCCGTCCCTGCGATTAACATCACCAAGGTTCTCGCTTCGTCCTCGCCAAGGATTTTCGCGAGAGAATCGGTTACCGCTTCTTTGAACAGGGAGTGGAGGTCTTCAATCATGTCAGGCGCGAGGGCCCGAAGAGTCAGCAGTTCCTCTTCTACTGTCTGCCTTCTCGGGAAACGGCATTCCCAGACCGCTTCGTAGAGCGTGTCTCCCTTCAATGTGTTCTCACACCTTCAGTATCCTGTCTTCCTGGCTCAAGATATGCAATTCCAGCAATTTCACAAGGGCCAAGCCTCGAGTAATGCGGAAAAAGGGGAGCGCTCTTCGGGTGTAGCTCAGGAGGTGGAGTTCCGACTACATCAAACGTCGGGTGTGTTTGATACAGAGTGCGCGTGTGAGTGTCCTAGGGCTGTGGCGTGAGAGCCTTGTTCGAGTTACTCGGATTGACCTTGAAACGGGCCGTGACGACTGATTCCCCAACACTCATTCGCGGCTCGAGCGCGCTTCGAAGCTCCTGGTTCGATTGTCTCGCTTAGGTCAGAGAAGTCTGTCCTGCTCATTCAGAGCCGGGAGAGCTTCACGCAGAAAGCGTGACACGCCGGTCAGTCGATTGATCTAGGCTGCATGGGACTATTTATCAGTCGATTGATCCAGGAGGACCAGAAAGTGGCCGACATCATATATGCGGACGGCCTGACCAAGGTCTACCGTGGGAAGGTGATGGCCGTGGACCACATCTCCTTCCACGTGGCGGAAGGTGAGATCTTCGGCTTCCTAGGCCCCAACGGGGCTGGCAAGACCACCACCATCAAGATGCTCAACACGCTCGCCTCGATAACCGAGGGGCGGGCCACAGTCGCCGGCCATGACGTCGCGAAGGACCCCGGCGCAGTCCGCAAGAGCATAGGCGTGGTCCCCCAGGAGCTCACCGCCGACGACGAGCTGAGCGGGACCGAGAACATGATGCTGATGGCCCGGCTGCACCAAGTCAAGGGGGCGACGGCGAAGGCCGGGATCAGCACGCTCCTCAGTCTTGTCGACCTGGATGAGGCGGCCGGCCGCAAGGTGAAGACCTACTCAGGCGGGATGCGGAGGCGGCTTCAGCTGATCATGGGGCTGCTCCACGAGCCCAAAGTCCTGTTCCTCGACGAGCCGACCCTCGGCCTGGACGTACAGACCCGGACCAAGATGTGGAACTACATCAAGGGGCTGAACGAGGAGAGGGGGCTCACCGTCTTCATGACGACCCACTACTTGGACGAGGCCGATTCGCTCTGCGACCGCATTGCGATAATTGACCACGGGACCATCAAGGTCTCCGGGACGCCGGCGGAGCTGAAGGAGGCCCATGGCGGCGACATCATCACCCTGACGCTTACCGACGACAAGGAGGACCTCACCGGGTTCCTCTCGGCCATCGATGGGGTGAAGGCTGTCACGCGAAACGGGAAGGTGTACAGGATCAAGCTCCCGAAGACGGAGAAGGCCCTGCCAGCGATAGTCGCGGGGGTCGTCCAGAAGGAGGCGGTGATAGAAGAGATCACCTTCTCCAAACCCACGCTGGACCAGGTCTTCCTTGAGGTGGTAGGGAGGTCGATGAGGGATGAGGAGACCTCAGGGAGCGACTCTGGCTGGGAGAACATCAAGATGGAGAGGGCGCGATAGGCATGATCGACGAGACCCTCGCGCTCACATTCAGGGCCCTGCGAAAATGGTTCCGCAACCCCGCGTCCATCTTGCCTGGGGTTTTCATGGGCCTGTTCTACCTCCTGCTCTTTGGCAGCTCGTTCAACCCC
>JBEKJM010000085.1:0-5795 GCA_050011215.1 Nitrososphaerales archaeon | reverse complement strand
CGCCTTGGTGGGCGGTCTTGACGAAGCGCTCAGGAACGACGAGCACCCCTACAAGATCGCGATGACCGGCGCATTCGCTGCGCGGGGAGGGTTCCCGAGCGAACCCCTCTTGGAGGAGGACAGAATGATAGTCGGCCCGGTTGCGTCACTGCTGAACACCTTCGAGATGCATTCGTTCCCGGCCTACGCCGTGCTGGCCTATTCGAACACGGAGAGGGTGGACCCGAGGGCGGCCGCCTCCGCCGCCGAGTTCTTGTCGCGCAGGTACGGATTCAAGGCAGACACGGCCCCTCTGATCAAGGGCGCTGAGGTGATCGAAGGCGAGGTGAAGATGATAGAGCAGAAGGAGAAGCACCCCGCCGATTCCGTCTACTCGTGACCCGCCGCGGGGGGTTCCCTCCACCCACCTTGGCCTTCGAGACCTTCACCGACCCGTAGCCTAGCTTTCGAAGCCGAGCCGATGCCTCCTTGACGCTCATGCGGCCTCCGATACCCGCGGCGGTGACGAACTGCGTGAACGGGTACACGAAGTCTAGCTCAGCCGGGTAGACACCCAAAGCGGGGTGGATCCTGTAAGTGTCGGACGTGCCATCGGAGATCGCGCTTCCACGCCTCCTCTTCCCGACCGGGAGGAAGTCCCACGATGCGAGGAGGACCGCCTCTCTCGGTGTCCCTTTCAGTGTCCCTTTCAGGACGCCCTCGAGTCTCTTCCCCGCCGAGACGAGCTCAGGTCTCTCGAGGTCCTCCTCCGAGCGCAGCATCAGCCCCCTATCCTTCAGCAGGGGGGTCCCCTCCACGAGCAGCTCGCGGTGCTTCGAGAGCTCGACGAACGCATCGCGAAGCCTAGGGTGAGCCATCGACTTCTCCTCCACGAGGTCCCAGAGCCTCCCTTCTGCGATGGCCTCCTTGCAGGCCTCGACTTCCTCCCTGAGCATAAACAGGTTGTGCGTCGCGACCAGCTTCGCTCTGTCGCGCACGTCAAGATCATGTAGGTCCCTTACGCTGGTCTTCGCGCAGACAGGACAGCTGCAGGGAAGGTACTTCATCGTCTCGAGGCTCAGGACTCCGCCGTGGCTCATGTATCGGCCGTTCCGGGCGAACAGGGCATAGCTGGCCGAGTCGAAGGTGTCGCAGCCGAGCGCCACCACGAGGGCCATGGTAAGCGGGTGCCCGGCGCCGAAGAGGTGGAGCGGGACGGAGTAGGGGATCGGTCTCCTTGCCGCGACGACCATCCTCAACAGATCGTCAAACATGTAGTTCTCCATGATTTGAACGGGGCTCCCTAGGGCCAGGAACTCGAAGCCTGCCTTCCAAAGCGAAGCCGCTGACTTTGAGACGAGGTCCTGATACAGGCCGCCCTGGACAGGGCCCATCCACACCGTCTCCCTGTTCCCGTATTCTTTGATGGTCGAGAAGGCGTTCCTCAGGCTGTAGTCAACGGAATCCTCTGCGGCGCGTCTCGACTGGGGGTATCCCGTAGGCCTGTCGAGGGTGACGGCCAGGTCCGAACCTATGTCTGCCTGGAACGAGGCGACCTCCCCATATCCGATTTCCAGGTCTCCGTACTCGAGGACTTGGTACCCCCCGGAGTCGGTCATCAGCACCCCGTCGAAGCCGAGCATCTCGTGGATCCCGTCCCTGAGGGCCTCGTTCTTCCTCCTCGACCTGATGATGTACGAGTTAGTCATCAGACCTCTGAACCCCATCGCCCCTAGTTCCTTGGTCGAGATGACCTGGTTGACCGGATGCACGACGGGCAGCAGGCAAGGTGTCTCGAGGGTCTTGCCTCCGACCTTTAGGACCCCAACCCTTCCGAGGAGGTCCGTTTCCTTCACTTCAAACGAAAAGGGCAACTGCGCAGCGCCCGTTCCTTCCCAATCTTAAAGCCAGTTGCCTTGCATGACTTCATCCACATCTGGCTGGGTTGCTGACACTTGTCGATTCCCGACGGCCAGGAATAGACTGATTAACACCGCCCTGCAACTCTCGCGCTAAGCGGGTATGAGCAGGGTAGCGGACGTAAAGACGAGAGTTTCTTCAGTAGAGCTGCTGGCGACCCTGAAGAAGAGCTACAGCTACAAGGACCTCTCATCGGTCCTGGACCTCTCGCCCCCGATCCTTAGCAGATACGTCAGGGGACACGTGCTCCCCAGCGCCGCGCGGTCCGAGAAGTTCATCGCAACCTTCAGAGAGAAGCTCCTCCGGAAGATGATCTTCGACGAGGTCAAGGTCAGCGCCGACGGCTCCTACGACATCAGTTCCGTCGTCTCGAACGTGGGACTTCTGAGGCAGATTGCCAAGGTCGTCTACAGCGAATTCAGCCTGGTCTCCGTAGACAGGGTACTCACCATGGAGGTGGACGGGGTTCCTCTGGCGACGGAAGTCGCGGGCGAGTTCAACGTCAGCCTGGCCGTCGCTCGAGACGAGCGAGACCTCGGCGTCCAGGAGTTCCTGGAGCAGAAAGCGGTGTACTCGCCATCGACTGTAAAGTACCTCTACCTGGCGAAGTCGGCCATCAAGAAGGGCAACCACGTCCTGATCGTCGACGACATGGTCCGCTCCGGGAAAACCATCGAAGCGCTCACGGTCCTCGTGGAGAGAATGCGGGCCAAGGTAGTCGGGATCTTCGCCATCGCCTCGGTTGAACAGGCGATGCCCAAGCTGAAGAGCAGGCTCGGCCTGACCTGTCCCATCGAGTCCCTGGTTACCCTCGAGCAGAAATCGAGGCGGTACAGCTACTAGGCCTGATAGCCATGCGCACCATCACGATTGAAGGGGCCTTCGTCTCAAAAGTCATCCCAGCCAGGCTGAAAGACTCTCACAAGAGAATGAACGGGTCCGTCTGCGTGGTCGGCGGGAGCAGGCTCTACCACGGTGCCCCCTTCCTGTGCGCGATGGGAGCGATGAGGTCCGGGGTCGACCTTGTGTACGTGGCAGTCCCGGCGTCGATAGCCCCCTCGGTCAGGGCGCTCTCTCCCGACCTCATAGTCGTGCCACTCCCCGACGCGAAGCTGACCCGGGGCAATGTCTCGAAGCTCCTCGCCTGGGTCAGGGACATCGACGCCTTCGCGGTCGGGCCGGGCCTGGGTCCGCAGAACCCCCACGAGGTGGCCCGCGCCTTAAACGAGTTCAAGGGCGCCGGGAAGGCGATAGTCGTCGACGCGGACGCGCTCCGCCCCGAGGCGCTGGCGTCGATCAAGAGCGCCAACGCGGTGGTGACGCCTCACGCGATGGAGTTCCGGAGGCTCTTCGGGAAGGAGCTGCCCACGGACCTCGATGGGAGGGTCGACATTGCGGCTTCGTGCGCAAAGGAGGCGGGTCTGACCGTTCTTCTCAAGGGAGCGACGGACATCGTGACCGACGGCAGCAGGGTCGGTCTCAACGCGACTCACTCCCCGGCCATGACCGTCGGGGGAACGGGTGACGTCCTGACCGGAATTACGGCGGGGCTGCTCTCGAAGGGGGTTCCCCCGTTCGAGGCCGCCTGCGCCGCCGCCTTCGTCAACGGGTCTGCCGGGGCCGAGGCGGCGAGGCAGTTGGGGCTGCACATCGTAGCGTCGGACGTTGTAAACCAGATTGCAAACGTGATGAAAAGGTTCGATAGGACCGAGTAGCGGTCTCCGGAAGCGTTTATCGCCTGCACGGACGGACGCACTCTCTTGATGAAGCGCAGGAGGCCGGGCCTTCAAGGCAGGTGGGCCTACGTAGTGAACTCGTTACAGGAGCTCGTTCCATCCTACGAGGAGGCCTCGAGCAGGATCGCGATCCGCGCGGACGGGCGGATGAGGGTCAGGACCGTCGCGTTCGCGGTCGGAAGGGGCTCGCTCGTCCTTGACCTAGGGGCGGGTCCGGGGGAGATGTCAAGGCTGGTCGCGGCGAAGGGCGGCGAGCCAGTCCTTCTCGACGTCTCTCAGGCGATGCTGGCCGCATCGCACTTCCCCAACAGGGTCAGGGCTGTCTTCGAGTTCCTTCCCTTCCGGGAGGAGGTCTTCGACGCCGTCGTTTCGGGGTTCGCGCTCAGGGACGCGCAGGACCTTCCGAGGGCGATCGGGCAGCTGTCGAGAGTCCTGAAGCCTTCGGGGAGGCTCGGTTTCTGCGATTTGGGAAAGCCGGATTCCGCGGTCGCCGCCCTGGCCGTGGCCCTCTATCTGGTGCTGGTCCCGAGCATCGTCGGTCTGGCCACCGCGGGCGCCGTGGGCCTGAGGTACGGGTCGATCTACGACACTTACGTGCTCGTGCTCCACAACTCTGAATTGAAGGCTCTCCTGTCGAGTCGTTTCGAGAGGGTCGAGCTCGAGAAGACGCAGCTAGGTGGCTCGATAGTCGTGAAGTGCGTCAGAAGAGACTAGGCTAGACCTTCTTCGACAGCTCGCTCAGCATCGCATCGGCCTTGGAGACCGGGATACTGCACCCCGCCGCCTTCCTGTGACCTCCCCCGTTCCCGCCCAGTCTGGCCGCAATCCTGTCAATCGTCTTCCCGAGGTGGACCCTGCACTCCGAGGTCGACCTGAGGCTCACCTCGTACCAGCCCGGCCGCTTCTCCTTGAGAGCGACTCCAACTGGGACCTCGAAGGCCCCGACGAGCAGCTTCGCGACGTTGCCGGTCGAATGCTGGTCCGTTACCATGTACGCCAGCCTGCCCATCTTCGTCCCGTGTTCTTTGACCCTTTCTCCCAGCTGCGCGACTTCGACCAGCTGGTCGACGGCGAGGCGCGGGACGCCCTCGATCTCGTGGGGCTGTTTCATCTTCGAGAGCTCGGAAACGACCTTCTCCGGGAAGCCGTCCTGCCCGCCCTTCCTTGCGACAGCGTAGGCGAGCATCGTCGCCTCCAGGAGCACGAACTGTCTGTCCGCACGCTCCATCAGCCTCTTCGTTTCGGGCGAGTCGTCCGTGTAGTCGGTGACGGCCCCGCATAGGGCGATAAGGCGAGCCCGCTCCGGCAGCGAGCCCTTGAATGTGAGGTAGGCGAGCATGCTCGAGCACTCGTCTTCGTCGTGGACGAGCCTGACGCCGATTCGCCTCAGCCTCCTCTTCGTGGCCGGTGCCATGAAATGGTGGTCGATGTAGGTCACCTCCGTGCGTTCAGCGATCTTCTTCAGGCTCTTCAGGAACCCTTCCAGGTTGGCGTTGTCTGCCCCCAGGTCGCAGAGCACGAACTTCTCAGTGCCTTGCGGCACTAGAGTCAGGTTGTCGAGCAGGTCGTCGTAATCCGAAAGAAGAACCTCGGCTCCGGTCGCGGCGACGACCAGCGCGGCCGACCCTAGTCCGTCGACGTCCTTTACGTGCGAGATGCAGAATGTCCTCAATCAGACAGGGTATCCCATCCGGGCGCGATTTAAAGAGAGCTTGGCGCAGTTGCGGTTCGGCGGCATGAGCCCTCCTCCTGGCCAAGAACATAGGGGGGTTCCTGAAGACGCTCCACAGCGAGGGGAGGACGACTCGTGTCCATTTAACGAAACGGAATTCTCGGTTCATCTACTCTTCGGTCGGCCGGAGTTGCTCTTCTTCTTGGTCCAACAATGTGGAAGCAGACGGAATGGGATTCTCAGATCTGGACTACGGGCCTGCCCCTCACTTGATCATACCAGGCCCTGCCCATCGCTTCTGTGTTGAGCGCTGCCCCCACCCGGCCTTTGAGATCTACTGTGATTATCCCCGCCGTGCCTCTGCCGCTTGCTCTCGTCATCAGATCAATGGCTCGCCTCGCTGCGCCCGGAGCGCCCGCCTTCACTAAGTACTCACAGGCCCTCAGGCAGAGCGAGTTCTTGATTATCTCCTCTCCCGTGCCCGTGGC
>JBEKJM010000084.1:0-5932 GCA_050011215.1 Nitrososphaerales archaeon | reverse complement strand
CGTCGGGGCGACCGCGACGACGGCGGGCGGCTTCTTCTCGAGCTTGTCGATTCGCCCCGCCAGATCGGCTAGGCGGGCGGCCGTTTCGTGGTCTATGCGATCGGTCAGTTTATCGACGCGCGCGCTCTGGTCGTGTTCGACGCGATCGAGGCGCGCCCAGAGCGCGTTGGCCATGCACATCGGGCACGGCTCGCACGTGGAATACATCGTGTAACCGGCGAGCGAGGGGCGCTTGAGTTTCTTGCACGCGAGGCGAACGGTGCGGACCTCGGCGTGGGAAGAGGGATCGTGCTCGCGCATCACGGCATTGGTGGCCCGCATGAGCGGCTTGCCGGTTCGCGTGTGGACGATGAGCGCGCCGAAAGGGACCGGGCGCGGCGTGTTCATTGTGCGGGCGGTGAAGCGGTAGAGCGCACGCATACGCTCTTCATCCAGAAGGGTTTGACTCGTGCGTCTCGGTTTGAGGCGCGCCACGGGGAATTCTATCACGGGCGTGGAGAGGGAGGACAGAGGGACGGCTGGCGGCGCGCGCCATCACTGAATGGGCAGCATCGCGCCAAGGATGTTCGCCGGGCACGGCGTGCCGTGCCCCTACAGAAACCAGCGCGCGAGGTGAAGTCGGCGCGCAATTTGGGGTGGTGACTCGGCCGGGTTGAAGCTTCCGGCGACGCCGGGCGCTGTGTTACCCTGCCACATGCGCAAGGTTCTCCCCTCGCACTTCTCCTGCTGCATCCTTATTCTTGCGAGCCTGGCCGTTGGCGGCTGCCACCGATTGTCGAGCGGCGCGGGACTCACGAAAGTGACGCTTCAAGCGGATTGGTATCCCCAGCCGGAGCACGGAGGCTTCTACACCGCGCTGGTGAAGGGCTATTACAAGGACGCAGGCCTCGACGTGACGATCCGCCCGGGCGGGCCGTATGTGGTGGTCGAGGAGCAGGTGGCGGCGGGCGCGGCGCAATTTGGGATGAGCTCGTCGGACAAGATTCTCGAGTCCATCGCGGACGGGCAGCCGCTCGTCGCCGTGGCCGCCACGATGCAGCACGATCCGCAAGGCATCATGGTGCGCAAGGACTCGCCGATCCATTCCTTCGCCGACCTGAACGGGCACACCGTTGCGATCAAGACCGGTTCGACGTGGTGGGAGTACATCGAGAAGCGCTATCAGTTGAACGACGTGCATGAAGTGCCGGCGATGATGAACGTGGCGAATTTCGTGGCCGATCCGCAGTACATCCAGCAGGCGATTCCGCTCATGGAGACCCTAATTGCCTGTGTCGTGGCTGCAAGTCTTATCGGCGCTCTCGGTCCTGTGGGTGGGAGGGAAGCAGTCCGTCGACTGGTGAGGTCGAAAGCCCTGACGGCGGGGTTGGTCGGAATCGTCTTGCTTTCAATGGTGGTCGTCCCGCTAGATGCTGTGAACGGGACGGCGCCAAACCTGGTCACCAATTCGTCCTACTTTCTGACCCCAGTGGTAGTAGGCGGGTTCAACTCCGACCCCAACGTCCGGACGACGGGCGTGTCCGCGAATTTCAGCTTCCAGGGAACAAACGTCTCGAGCATCCAATCTGACAATTTCCTCGCGGCAGGGATTGGAATCCACTCCCCCAATTGCTGCGTGGACGGGATCGACTACGGCTACAGGGCGGACGTCTTCCTTTATCACAACGCAAGCGAGGTTTTCGCCGCCAGCGCCTGGGAGGTGTGTGACACCATCCTCGCCTGCGGAGGGCACACCTGGAAGCATCTGATGTACTTCTCATCGACACGCGTCAATTCATCGCTCGAAAGCGACTTTCAGCTCTCCGTGAGATGGGAGAACGACGCGCTCTCCTGGTTCTACAGCTCGAGCAACGAGACCCGGCTCGTCGCGTCTTACCAGGCCACCAGGCAGCAGAATCCCTACTTCGACGCCGGATGGTTGGGGTCGTCTTCTACGCCTTCGCCCGGTGGGTGGCCCTTCTTCCAGTTCGGCGTCATGAGCGCCTTCCCAATCGGCCATTCAGGATGGAGGGTAACGATCGCGTGCCCCTCGATTGTGCTGAATTCGACGAGGGCGTGCATCGACCACGCGGAATTCTTTCAAGGTGACATATCTTTCTGGAAGGCCCTTTGGAGGTGGGGTGAGAACTACCCCAACGCAGGAGCGACGGTCAACCCTGAAGCCAAGACGATGACCTTCCAGTACTCCCAGGCATCGGTACAGGACTTCCAGACCGCGTGGTGATTGGGATACCCTCACGCCACTCGTCCGGCCAGGCCAATTCGAACCCGTCTTGTCATTCCCGTTCAGGTCGAAGGAATCCCTATCATTCGGGGCCTACAAGAGCTGACAGGACCCGACCCGACCGTTCTGCCCGTGAGGTTCTTCCACCACCTCAGCGAGAGGAGGTGGGTGACCTCCACGGTGTCGTGAATTACCTCGCAGTCTGCGGACATCCCCTCGTCCTCAGATTCCCCCTGACTCATGTATGACAGGGCTCGCCTTCGACACCACGTCTGCGGTCTCGGAGCGAATGGATCACCGATGCAGAGATTGTAGGCGGGGCTTCTCAGAAAACGACATGGACAGGGGTGGGTGTCCTTGACAGGGGCAGGTCTTGAAGTACCTTCGTAAACTCAAAAGGTCGCCAGAAAGCTGCCCACTTGAGAGTCTTCTGCCCCTATCAGATTTACGTCCAACTCGGCAGGCTATTAGTCTAGTTACCAAATTGGCATCCTGCTACTACCGGTACCATTGAATCTGGAAGCCATTCGGCTGCTCAAGGCTCGCGCCCTGCTCCATCAGCTTGAGACTCGAAACGAAACTGCCACACGGTTCATGTGGGAGAATCGGCCGTTGATACCTTTCACAGCATCCGATACTGTCCGGTTGAAGTCCTCACCTGCCCCCAGCTAGGCATCTCGCTGGGGCCCTCCTGGAGTCAGGAGGATTCGTGACTTTGCAGTCGCATCGGGGCCAATGACGACCCGCCTGCTTTATCGGATCTTGTCAGGGGGAGTTGGACCAACCTGTCTACTTGACAGACGAGTCAGCCGCCCTCTTAAGCTTCCTCCGCTTGAGAACCACCTTTGTGGTATTGTTAACAACCACAACCACCGTGAGGGTAACCGCAATATCGAATACGATGGACATCGAAGTTGTCTGCCCCCAGGCGGGTAACAGAATGATGTAGGCTAGTGACAAGCAAGCGTAGACCAATAGAACTTCGAACGGAGTGTAGACGATTGGCCCTCTCACCCGTCCGAATCTGTCGAAGAACCATCTCGGAATGCGGTTTCTTTCAGGCATACCCAGTCTGAGCCCGATGCTAGTTGTGGTCATGTCTGCTATCACATAGAGCAGGACAGCTACCAAGACAGTTAGAGGTGGAAACAAGGATGCATCGGTCGCACCATCTGCCTATATGAAACAAAGGAATTCGGATGATTGTTCTATGTCGAGGCACCAGCGGCGGATGCAGCGTCTCAACCGGAGTACCGATTCCCGTGCTCAAGCACTTCCGCGCGCCTGGGAAGCTCTTGCTGAAGGGAAAAAAGACACATATGAATCCCCACAGGTCCGACGCCGGGACACATGGGTGGGGCAAGAGGCCGGCACAGGACGATACTGGTGATTGGCTTCAAACCATTCGCGGGCAGGAGGGCTAATGCTGCAGGTGACGCAGCTGATTCCTTCGACGGGCAAGAGTTTAACGGTGTAGAGATTCGTTCGGTGTTGATTCCGGTGGAATGGGGAAAGCCCGAGACAGTGATCAAGGGGGCGATCGAGGAAATTCAGAGAGAAGGTCACCAGCTCGCAGCCACTCTAGAGCTAGGAGAGTGCCGCGGAAGGACAATCAGAGTGGAGGAGAAGGCCCACAACCAGCGCGCCAAGGGAGTCGCCGACGAGGCAAACAATAGACCCGGAGCAGAGGTAGGGACCGAGGTCATCATCGGCGGTCCACCGGAGTACTCTTCGCCCCTTGCCCGAGATGTCAGACAAGCTTTGCAGGATTCGGAAATCAAATTCGAGAGATCTGAGAATGCAGGCAGGTTCCTCTGCGAGGAAGCCTTCTATGCTGGCATGCATCTCACGTCTGGACGGGCAAAGGTGGCCGGGCCTGTTGGCTTCGTCCACGTTCCTCGGTATCCTAGGGGAGACCAGGACAAGTCGAACCCTAATAATCGGAAGCATCTGAGAAGAACGAAGAGATCCGTTCAAAAGATCCTCGAATGGCTATCGAAGAAAAACGGCTAGGAGACGCTGGGCATAGCGGCCCGCTCCCGTGAACGCTCCGCCTCGTTAACAGTCAAGTCCTACCGGACCCGATTCTTCGGTGGGGTGTCTTTCTGAACCAAGTCCCCGCAAGGTCATTATCTGGAGGGTGAATCTCGGACTCAGACAACAATGGAGCGAACAGGGTCTAATCAAATCCAGAGATGGGACGTCTTGGAGTGTTTATCAAATCAACCCAAGTGATAGCATGGAGAGACATGAACTGGGAGGCCCGAGAAACAAGCCTCAACCAGAGCAAACTCCGAAGCCTATGGGCTTCTCGAGTGTTCCGACTCGTTCTGGTTCTAGCTATCGGAAAGGTGGTCGTAATCCTCGCCGTCTTTCTCTTCGAGAATCCTGCTAGCGTACTTCAAGGGATGGGCACCAAGTGGGACAGCAACTACTACGAAATCATAGCGACACAGGGATACGGACCATCAGCCCCCTATGTCTTTTCTCCCGTCTACCCCGCTATCATCAAACTAGTCTACTCTTTCGTCGGGAACGCGTGGGTCTCCGGTCTTCTCGTGACAAACTCACTCAGCTTCGTCTTCCCCCTATTGCTGTACGAGGCGTTCGGCTACAGAACGGCCCTCTTCGCAGAGCTCTTTCCGACGTATCTAGTCTTCACGACGGTTGCGTATTCTGACGTAATCGCGTTGGTGTTTCTCGCATCCTCGCTCTTGCTTTTGATGAGAGACAGCATAATCAAGTCTTCGATAGGCTTGAGCGGTGCTGTCCTCACTTTCTTTAATCTCGCTTGGACCCTTCCGTCGTTCTTCTTTGCCCTCCTGGTGAAATGGCGATTGAGGAACCTTCTCTTCTACACTCTCCCGTTGGTAACGGGTGGGCTGATACTTCTGTGGTTCAAAGTAGCGACGGGAGACTACCTTGGGTTTGTGCGGCTGGAATCGCCATGGGGAGTAGGGTTCGCAAACCCTTTGGCGCAGGCTTACTACTTGCTATGTCCTGGCGGACAGGGCTCATTCACTTGCCAACCTTGGGCGGTTTCTGGGATTCTTCTGACACCGACCTACTGGCTGGTCAGGAACCTGCTGTTCGAAGTGTTCTACTTGCTCGGGGCATTTTGTCTTTTGAAGACGGAGATCAGGTACAGGGTATTTCTCTTTGCATACTGTCTGTCAGTGATCGTGCCGCTATTGTTCTTCGTTGGGTTTCCCGCACTTTCCATCCCAAGATTGTTATTGCCCGCCTTCCCTGTCTTTGTCGGATACTCGACGCTGCTGAAGGGGAAGCGATCTGACGGAATCTACCTCGTTCTGTGTCTCGGACTCGCCGCTTCGATTTCGGTGATTCAGTACCTCTCGTACTTTTCATAGCAAAGGCTCGCAGGGTTGAATCCGAGTCCCACCCCGCCTTCTCAGACAAGAGCGCGGCCACGGATGTTCGATGGTACCCCTGGTTCACAATCGACTGAACGGAGCTCTTGCGATCGGGACGGGCGCCTACCTGAACTGACGCGTCCCGGCCTGGACCCTTCCGAGCGGGAGCTTCGGGCTCAGGCATCGATGAATTGGACAGGATTTCATTGAAGCCCTCCTTACCAAACCATGCGAGAAAGCCCACAGGCTTCAGTCGTGGGATGAATCGCATTGGTGCTTAAATAGAAAATCAACCCATGAGGGATGTGGACCTACACGTAGGGCAGGACATGCC
>JBEKJM010000083.1:0-6154 GCA_050011215.1 Nitrososphaerales archaeon | reverse complement strand
GACGTCGCCGAACTTCTTCGCGTTGTCGGCGTCCGTGACCACCCCCTTCACCTCGGCCGCAGAGATCCTGTACTCAAGGTCCTTGGCGGTCAGCGTTGGCGCCGAGGGCACAATCACGACCCCCTCCTTTATCAGCGCAACCACTGCCAGCCAGAGCATCGGCGTGTTGGGGAGCATCAGCATGACGGAATCTCCCTTCTTGAGGCCTCGCTTTGCGAAGAGGTTGGCAATCCGGCTGCTCTCCTTCGAGATTTCCGAGAACGAGTACTTCCTGACATCCCCTTCGTCATTGGCGAAGACCAGCGCGGTCCCACTGCCTTCCTCGCTTCCCAACCTGTCTATGACGTCGAATCCCCAGTTGAACGACTCAGGAACTTTCACGGAGAACTCTTTGAGGTAGGACGGCACTGAATTGTAGTCCCGAACGCGCATGATTTGGTCGCGCCAGGAGTACTCGATTTAAGCCGTGTCCCTAAGGCGTTTAGTCTTGCGGCAGCCGAGGCTTCCTGCCGAGGATTCGCCGCGAAGAGTGCCCGAAACCACGATGAGCGGTCGCCTTCTGACCTCTGTGATACAACAGGCTTTAAGCCCCCAAGCGTCGGCTGCGTCTGCGGTCAGGGTTGCCTGATTACCTTCCTCTTGTAACTGCCGTCGTATCCTTTGCCTTCTTCCTCTTGGTGGCCCTCCAGTACCAGCGTCGGCGGAAGACTCACCAACTGCTCTGGTCGGTCGCGCTGCTCTTCTATTCTGCGTCCGCCTGTATGGAGTTCTTGATGAACGGCGACGTGCTCGGCGCCAGCCCGCTCCTTTTCAGAGTCTACTATGTCCTTGCCGCCCCCCTGGTGGGCCTCCTGGGCGCAGGGGTCGTGTGGCTTCTGGCGAGGAGGACCTTCGCAAAGCTCTTCCTAGGGTTCGTCGTGGTGTTCTCTCTCGCCCTAGCGGTGACTGGACTCTCCGCGTCCATCGACGCGCAGTCCCTGGCCAGCAGTTTCAGCGGGCCGCTGGCAAATGGATTCATGGGGGCGTCGACCGCCCTCCCTATGTCCGTAAGGATCTATGCCATAGTCTTGAACGCCGTCGGCGGCCTGGCCCTGATCGGAGGAGCCCTCCTCAGCTTCCTGTGGGACAGGAGCAGGAACTACAACCTATTCATCGTCATCGGCGGCATACTTCCAATGCTGGGAGGCTCCATGCTGGGATTCCTTGACTACCCCGACGCCTTCTTCGAGTTCGAGCTGGGCGGGACGGTGTTCCTCTTCCTTGGGTTCATGTTGAGCTCCAGGTACATAGCCAGGCGGGATAGGACAAAGGATGGAGATTCGAATTGATAGTCCGACGCGCAACCAAGGGCTTCATCCCGAGCTGATCGCTAATCTGAGCCCGTCTGTGCACGGTTCACGCAGAGGATCGCTGCGGCCCCGCCAACGATTGCTTCCAAATCAACTTGGTTGTCCAAGTCATCCGAGCCAATATTGACTCCAAGTTGACAGATCATCTGCGCTACGGATAATAACACCGATGATTTCGAAGTGGAGCGGATGAAGTTTCTCTTCGTGACAGACGAAAGCCTGTCGGTCGACCTCGCGTGGCAACTCAAGAAGGAGGGCCACGAGGTCAAGATGTACTGCCATAGCCAGGGAGAAAAGGACGTCGGCCTCGGCTTCTTCGAAAAAGTCGACGAGTGGGAATCGCTCAAGGATTGGGCCGATGTAATCGTCTTCGACGACATCGGGTTCGGGTCGAAGGCCGAGCAGCTTCGCGGGGAAGGAAAGCTCGTCTTCGGGGGGTCCACCTATACCGACAAGCTCGAGTTGGACAGGGAGTACGGGCAGTCTGAGCTTAACCTGGCCGGGGTCGACACACTGCCGAGCTGGAACTTCACGTCGTTCGACGCCGCGATTGACATGGTGAAGAACAACCCCGATAGGTACGTCCTGAAGCCGAGCGGAAAGGCCCAGAACGAGAAGGAACTGCTGTTCAGTGGGCAGGATGCGGACGGAAAGGATGTCGTCCAAGTCCTCGAACACTACAAGGCCAACTGGTCGAAGAAGATCAAGGAGTTCCTGATTCAGAAGTACGCTGAGGGCGTCGAGATAGCTGTCGGGGCGTTCTTCAACGGCAAAGACTTCGTCCTTCCCATCTGCGTCAATTTCGAGCACAAGAGGCTCTTCCCCAGTGAGCTCGGGCCGAGCACGGGCGAGATGGGATGCTACGACGAACAGACGGAAGTCCTCACGAACAATGGCTGGAAACTGTTCAGAGACCTTGCGACGGAGGACGAAATCTGCACTCTGAATCCCTCAACCCATGTCATCGAATACCAGAGGCCATCGGCCAAGGTTTCCTTTGACCATCACAAGAAGCTGGTCTCAATCAGGAACAGGGCCTTGGACATCATGGTTACGCCTGACCACAACATGTACGTGGAGTCGCAGCAAGACGCTAGGTTGCAGAGAAACAGGTTCAAGTTTGTGAGGGCGAAGGACCTCGAAGCGCAATCACTAATCAAGAGAACTGGAACATGGATCGGAGTGGAGCGAGCAGTGTTCACACTCCCTTCAGTGGCGATGGGTCATTACGAGGGTAGGCAAGTGGTCATTCAAGAGACTGGAACGCTCGAGATTCCCATGGACACATGGTTGGCTTTCTTCGGGATATGGCTGGCAGACGGCTACTCCTCGGACAGTTCTGGTAGCTTCAGAACAGGGATCGCACAGAAGCAGGGCGAAAAAGCTGCTAAGATTGCAGATCTGTTGAACAAGGTTCCATTCAGGTTTATCGAATACGACGGCGAGTTTGTATGCCACAACAAACAGCTCGGAACCTACCTGTCGCAATTTGGAAAAGCGCCTGATAAGTTCGTCCCGGACTTCATCAAACAGCTGACCCCTCGACAGATAGGGATCTTCCTAGAATGGTTCACCCTCGGCGACGGCACGAAAATGAGGCATGACTTCCGAATCTTCTACACTTCATCAAAGAGGCTCGCAGACGACATACAGGAGCTATTGCTGAAAGTGGGGAAGCTCGGTATTGCCAAGTCGAGGCAGAGACCCGGAAGAAGGTGGATCGTAGACCATTACGCTGACGCGTCGCGAATCCAATACGAGGTCATCGAAAGAGTCAGAAAAGCCGATTCCTGGATCGATAGGAGGGACATCGAAGTCGTAGACTATGCCGGAACGGTCTACTGTGCAACCGTCAAGAATCACATAATGTACGTCAGGCGAAATGGCAAGCCCTACTGGTGCGGCAACACCTCGATCTACTGGACCAAGGCCAACCCCGTTTTCGACAGGACCCTTCTCAAGATGAAGGAGAAGCTCGCCGCCAGCAAGTACGTCGGGTACATCGACATCAACTGCATCGCCAACGGTAAGGGCATCTGGCCCCTAGAATGGACCTCGAGACTTGGCTACCCGACCATCAGCATCCAGATGGAAGGGATCACCAGTGAATGGGGGACCTTCCTCTACGAGCTCGCACAAGGAAAGGACGCTCAACTGAAGGCCAAGAAGGGGTACCAGGTCGGAGTTGTGGTGACGATTCCACCCTGGCCCTTCGAGGACGACAAGGCGTTCAAGAAGTACTCTGAGGGTGCGACCATCCTCTTCAGGCGCCAGTCTCTGAATGGCATACACATCGGCGAGGTGAAGCTGGAGGAGGGGGACTGGCACATCGCGGGCAATTCGGGGTACGCTCTCGTAGTCACAGGCTCAGGGGCGACAATGGCGGACGCCACCGAAGAGGCGTACCAAAACGTGAGGAACGTGATGATACCGAATATGTTCTACAGGAACGACATCGGGCACCGCTGGACCCACGACTGCGACATGCTGCTCAGCTGGGGATACATCTAGGCTTACGTCTCACTCCCGGAGCGGTACCATGCCGAGAACGGCCGAGGCCATGATCACGGCCTGACCCGTTTTGACAGTCCGGGCGACGAAATCGGCCTTTGCCGCGAATCAACGGAGGGTACAGCTCGAAAGTCTTTTGAAGCGTCGAGAGGTGCCTTGTCGTTCGATGGCCGTCGGCGCGTACAGGTCATTCCATCTTCCCGAGTCGACGATACACTACACGCCCGAGAAGGACTTCCACACCCAGCATGTGAGGATCGAGCTGTCGCTCGACATTTCCAGAAAGAGGATTGCGGGATCATGCACGCTTGCGATTGTCCCGATCGGGCAGGGGCTCAAGAGAGTTGTTCTTGACGCCTGCGGTATGGAGATCCACGAAGCCAGCATAGACGGATCGAAGTGTGAATTCGAGTACGACCAGGAGAAACTGACGATCAACCCACCCGGGCCGCTTTCGGGGAGTCACGCTGTGAAGATAACCTACTCCAGCACGCCCTCCGAGGGCATTTACTTCATAGAGCCCGACAGGGAACACCCCGAGAAGGAAGTCCAGGCCTGGACACACTCGGAGGCGGAATTCGCTAGGTACTGGTTCCCCTGTTACGACCACCCGAACGACAAGTTCACGAGCGAGCTCCTGCTCACCGTGCCGAAGGGGCTCAGGGTCATCTCGAACGGGAAACTGGTTTCTGAACAGGAAAATGGAGATGCCGTGACGTTTCACTGGAAGGAGGAGCTGCCTCACCCTAGTTACCTCACATCGTTCGTGGCAGGGAGGTTCGGCGAGGTGAAGCAAGAGGCCGAAGGGGTCCAGCTCCAATACCACTTTCCCGAACCGAAGAGGACGGACGTCCTGCGGTACTTCGGTGAGACGCCCAGAATGATCAAGGTCTTCAACGAGATAACCGGAGTTAGGTACCCCTACTCCAAGTACGCTCAGACGACGGTCGAGGACTTCATCTTCGGCGGTATGGAGAACTTCAACGCTACCACGCTGACGACGCTCTACTACCCTGATGCGAACTCCGAAGAGGACTTCCAAGCGTCCTACTCCACGCCCAACAGAAATCCGACCAACCTGGTCGCACACGAGCTGGCGCACCAGTGGTTTGGGGACCTCGTGACGTGCGTGGACTGGTCGCACGCCTGGCTGAACGAAGGGTTCGCCGACTACATGCAGGCGATGTACATCGAACGGACGAGAGGGATTGACCAGTTCAGATGGGACTTGGGCGTGAAGGCCGACAGCTTCTTTGAAGAGGACACGAACGAGTTCAGGAGGCCGACCGTAGAGAAGGACTTCGTCTACGCCGACGACCTCTTCGGCATGGCGATCTATGCGAAGGGCGCGTGGATGCTCCACGAGCTGAGGCACGTCCTTGGAGACGGGGCGTTCTTCGAAGGCATCTCCTCCTACCTGAAGGCCCATTTGTTTTCGAACGCCGACACCCACGATTTCCGAAAGTCGATGGAGGAGGCCAGCGGGCGCTCCCTCGAGGAGTTCTTCGTGCAAGCGTTCCTCAAGACAGGCTTCCCAGAGTTCGAGATTGAATACGCCTGGGATGAGGTCTCAAAGATGGCGACTCTGCGCATCAGGCAGACACAGAAGCTGGAGATGCAGACGCCCATCTTCAAGCTGCCTTGCGACGTTGTGATGTACGTGGACGGAGTCCGGACGAAGAAGACGGCCATGTTGGACTCGGGCGACCAGACATTCTCCTTCAACCTAGCATCGAAACCTACCATCGTCGAATTCGACCCGGAGCACTGGTTGCTGAAGAAGGTCCGGTTCAGGAAGAGCGTCGAACTCCTCGTCAACCAGCTGGAGGGGAGCACGGACGCTTCGAGCAGGGCCGAGGCAGCGAAGAACATTGGAGAAGCCAAGGCAAGCGTCGCTGTCGGCGCGCTCGCGCGGGCAGCCAAGAAGACTCAGTTCTGGGACGTGAACGCGAGCGCGCTGAGGGCGCTCGGTGAGGTTGGGACATCCGAGGCCCTTTCGGCGCTGCTGGAGGTTGGGATGCCTGCAGACCGGAGGACTAGACGGGCCCTTGCAGAGGCTCTCGGCAACTTCAAGGACGAGAGCGCTAGGTCGCTGTTGGTTACCCTCCTGCAGACTGACCAGAGTCCCTATGTCAAGTGCGAAGCTGCTCTATCGCTCGCCAAGGCATGGCCCGAGGGAGCGCTCCAGCACCTCACTGAGGCCATGAAGGTTCACACCACCAACGAGACGCTCGCGGAGGCGTGTCTCGACGCCATGGGCAAGCTGAAGGACGCCGGCATCGCAGCGATCGTCA
>JBEKJM010000082.1:0-6343 GCA_050011215.1 Nitrososphaerales archaeon | reverse complement strand
CGACCAAGCGCGCGTGCAAGGAAACAAGAAGAAGAAGAAAGAATACAAGGATAAGATTGCCGAGCTACACCGACTCCACAAGTCCGCTCAGCGAGAGAGTAATAGATCGAAGAGCTAGGTTTTACGTCTGATGTTTTACTAGCCGGGCTACGTCCCCACAAGGGGATGTGTGAGATCAAGAAAACACCGTTCGAAGTTCCACTTGACTAGTTAAATGGACTCCCCCCGGTCCACACCACTATTGGTTCAGAACCCTTCCTTTGAATGGCTGTGAGTAGCCGGCCCCCATCTGTCGTGAGGTAGACTCCACCGAGAGCCTTCTATCTTCACACCGTTGCTGGAGGCTTCAACGTACGCGCCTCCTTCCCCCGCAGGACTGACAGGATCAGGGCGACGATGATCACCGATATGGACCCGGCCAAGGCTGCATGCATTCCATTCACGAAGGCCGAAGAGAGCTGCGATGAGAGCGGGCTTTGGAACCCCGCACCGAGGAAGATTTGGAAGGCCAACTGACGCGTCATTGACAGGGAAGCGACCAACAGGGCGGCGGCGAAGCTGCAGACCATGCCTATGTTGGAGAACGTCCGGAGCAGGCCAGAGACTACGCCGTAGGACCGACTCGGGGCGCTCGCCATGACAGCGCTGTTGTTGGCGGGGAAGAATGTGCTGCTCCCGGCTCCGTTGAGGATGGCACCGAGTATTACGACGTACGTCGAGGTCGCCAAACCAAGTGTAAGATAGACCAGAAAGCCGCAAGCCTGCAGAGCGAGCCCGGTCGATGCCACGACGCGGGCACCCATCCTGTCAGACAGTCTCCCCGAGAATGGCGCGACCATTCCGCCGAGTATGTAGCCTGGTACGAGCAGCAGCGAAGCGTTCCAGGGAGCCATCCCGCGCACCCCCTGCAGATACATGACAACCAGAAACAGTACGGCGAAACTGGCCAGCGACTGAAGGAAGGCCGCGAAGATAGACGCGGTCAGAACTCTCTGCTTCAGCAAGGAGAGGTCGAGCAGCGGGGAAGAGTACCATCTTTCGTATACGACGAATGCGGGCAGCAACGCGAGGCCTACCACGACTTCGGCGGCATACTCCGGAGCGAAACCCGACCCCGTGATGTTGGTCAATCCAAAAAGCAGGAAGAAGAGCGAAGCGCCCAGAATGGTCATCCCACCGATGTCGAACCTAGCCTTGATTCTTGGGGAGCGTTCCCTCAGCATCAGGAAACCCACGGCGGTTGCGACGACCCCGATGGGGAGGTTGATGAAGAAGATATAGCGCCAGCTCAGGAAGGTCACGAAGGCGCCGCCGACGAGGATTCCCAGTATCGCGCCCAGCGAATAGCCCGTCCCCGTGATTCCGTATGCCTTCCCCCTCTCGTTCTGCGGGAAGGTGTCGGCGATGATCGCCCCGCTGTTCGAGTAGATCAGGGCACCGCCCAGCCCCTGGACCGCGCGGAAGCCGATGAGCTGGGGCCCGCTGGCCGAGAGGCCGCACAGCAGTGAGCCTATGGTGAACGAGGCGAACCCTAGGTTGTACATCCTGACCCTGCCGAACATGTCGCCCAGCCTGCCGACCTGGGTGCCGAGTATCGTAATCACGAGAAGGTATGCCATGATTACCCACACCATGTTGATGAGCGGGTAGTTGAGGTCAAGCGTCATGCGCGGCAAGCCGAGGACGACCGCCGAGGTGTCGATGCCGCTCATCGACACCCCCAACATGACGACGATGATTGCGACGTTGCGATAACGCCGTTCGGCAGCTGACACGACGCCGACCGTCCCAGTTGTCGCCGCGCTGCTTGATGATTCGCCCAAGATTGAACAGCCTATGATGAGGGGTTGGTCTTGGTCGTCTTCTTCAGGACGTAGTCGAAGAACTTCTGCGTCGTTCCGTTCTCGGAGGTCCACTCGGAGCGCAGCCGCGTCCTCTTCTCCACTCTTCTCAATGCGGAAAGAGTGAGGCGGTTCAACTCCTTTGCGCTGTCGCCTTCCATCTCTGCCTCGACGATGAACTCGCCTTCTGCCTCTCTGACGGAGCCCGTCTTGATGAGCTGCTCCAGAACGGGCTTGATGGCCCGAAGGTTCGAACTGCTCACCCGTCCTGCGACCCTGAATCGCTTGCTTACCAATTTCGGTCGGACGTCGAGACGACCGATATTTTAGAAGAGCGCTTCTTGGCGTCTACTGGTGGGACCCCGAATCAGTGCCTGGCGACTTCGGCAGTCGCGCGACGATCCAGACCGCCGCGAAGAGAAGGACTCCGGCGAGCACGAAGGTCGTGTAGAATCCAAGGTACACCGAAATGAACCCTGACGCGAGGGACCCTCCCATGGTGGCTATTCCGACGACCGCCGAATAGACGCCGAGAGCCGCACCGGGGTTCTTCCTCTGGACGGTGTTGAACATCATCGTGTTCGAAGAGGTGTAGTAGACTGCGAAGGCTATCCCGCCGGCAATCGGGTACATGACGAGGGCCGGAACGATGAACAAGGGTCCAGCCAGGAGCAGCGCGGCCGCCCCGATCACGATGTAGGACCATCCGCGGAGGAGCAGCCCCTGGGCGCTGGTCGTCACCAGCGACTGAGCGCTCACGTAACGCCCGGCCCCCTGGAAGGCAAGGGTCTGGGCCACCGCCCCGGCCAGGATGACCGCAAAGGTCTCGACTTCTGTGATGGAGAAGGCGGACATGGCTGGCACAAAGGAGGTGTTGAAGAGGCCGCTGGACAGATAGAACAGGACCGTGGATATGTAGAAGAGCGGGACGTAGCTGGTGAGACTCGAACGGAGCCCTCTGAAGACCCTCGTGAAGTCCGAGGCCTTCGGTGCTCTGATGAAGAAGACCGGGAGGGTGAGCAGCCTGTTGAAGAAGCTCGATCTCCTCATGGCGACGTTCTCCCTTTCGAGGATGAAGGCGGGCTCTGCGATGGTGATTACCGAGAGGGCCGCCGAGGCCAAGGCGCAGAAACCTAATGGGACCGAAAGCAGAATCAGTGAGAACTTCTCTGACCACAGCGTGCTCAAGACGAGACCGCCGACGTATCCGACACTCGACATCATGGAGAGCTTGGCGAAGGCGCTCGCCCACTTCCCCTTCTCCTCAGTCTCCATGATCAGGAGGTTGAGCGGCGTCGCAGAGGCCACAGAGACGAAGGAGAAGACCGAGTACGTGGCGATCGTCCCGGCGGTCGACCTGTCGAAATAGAACGAGACGAGCACCACCGCCATGACCGCATAGCTGGCCGCTATGAGACCTCGGCGGCTGTGCAGCCTGTCGGTCGTAAAGCCCCAGAAGATCGCGGCAGGGATGCTGACCCCGTTGAAGATGGCGATAGCCAGACCGCTGTAGATGGTGCCCAGGGTGACCCCGTTCAGTTCGATGAGGTACAGCTGAATCAGCGTGCTCAGCGGGCCAGTGGCAAGCGCGACCGGGAAGACCGAATAGACCCAGTTGATCCTCTTCTTTCGTTTCCCCCCCTTCAGTTCCACGAGTCCAATCCCTACCGAGCTCTGTTCATCTGTGTATCGAACCGAACTCGCTTCCTTGCAGAAAGCTGAATTAACGCAGGAGAGAGACTCCTGGTTCGATGGCTCTCCTTGGAAGGCAGCTCGCAGTGGCCTTCCCCGACACGGTGCTAGAAGAAAGGGACGCGCCCAGGGACAAGACTGCCAAGCTGGGCCTGATCGCGAGAGCCTGTTCCATCTACGGCGTCGACGTCATCCAGGTCTTCAGGGACGACAAGAGACGCGGCGAGCCGACGCTGATCACAAAGGTGCTGGAGTACCTCGAAACCCCCCAGTACCTCCGGAGGAGGCTGTACCCCCTTGACGATATGCTCAGGTACGCCGGCCTCCTTCCCCCTCTGCGGATACCCTCACACAAGCCCAAGGTGCCGTTGGAGAAGCTCGTCGTGGGAGACGTGAGGGAGGGAATCACCAACTCAGACGGGACCGTCGACATCGGCCTCGACAAGAACCCTCGATTCCAGGGAAGGATTGGGGCTAACCGAAGAGTGACGGTCAGGATCGCGTCCACGGCTCCGCTGGCCGCGGAGTTGATTCCGCGGGACCAAGTCAACGAATACTGGGGCTATTCCGTCGAGACCAGCACGGTGGAGGAAGTCTTCTCCGATCAGAGGTTCGCGCTCAGGGTGGCTACCTCGAGGTTCGGGAACTCACTCCAGTCGCTGATCCCCAGCCTGAGGAGCGCAGTCCTCAAGGCCGGGGGTGTGAAGCTCATCTTTGGTTCACCCTCAAGAGGCCTCTTTGACATTGTCGGTCCCGAGCTGGCACGGAAGTCCGACTATGTGGTGAACCTCTTCGCGGACCAGCATGTAGAAACCGTGAGGGCAGAAGAGGCAATCTTCGCCGGTCTCAACCTCATGAATACGCTCGTGGTCTGAGAAAGCTTAAGTGCAAACCGAGAAACGGGGTTCGGGAAAGGTTAGCGTGAGTTGGGTCACCGCAAGCATAGCGCGCCACGCAGAGGAAGTCTTGCGTACAGGCCTAGAGGGCGTGCCAAGAGCCTACTCCCAAGGATAAGGACCTGGCCCAAGATCGAAAGCGAGAAGCCCACAATCCTAGGGTTCCCGGCATTCAAGGCAGGCACGATTCACGTCATCACCGTCGACGACAGGGCAAAGACCCCGAACTTCGGCAAGCCGTTATTCAACATGTCCAGCGTGCTGTCGCTGCCGGAGGCTGAGGTGGTCGGGCTGCGCCTCTACAGTCATGAGGACGGACGCGACCTGCCGATCGCGGATGTGAAGGCAGCGGGTCAGACGTCGGAGAAACTCCCGCTACAACGCGCCAGGCGCGTAGCCGCGATGATTTCGACGGTCCCTCACGACGTCGGGCTCTCCCAGAAGGAGCCCATCGTGATGGAGGTCGGGGTTGCGGGAGCGGACGTGAAGTCACAGGCAGATTATGTTCTTGGGTTGATCGGGAAGAAAGTGAGATTTGCGGACGTCTTCAAGGCTGGCATGTACGTCGATGTGCTGGGGATTACGAAAGGCAAAGGGTTCGAGGGTCCGGTCACTCGGTTCGGGGTCAAGAGGAAGCAGCACAAGTCTAGGAAGAGCGTCAGAGCCGTAGGAGTGATAGGCCCCTGGCACCCCGCAGCGGTCATGTACACGATTGCCAGAGCGGGGCAGATGGGGTTCCACCAGAGGACAGAGACCGGAAAGAGGATTCTGCTGGCGGCGAACGCTGCCGAGAAGCCGATAACCCCTGCTGGCGGCTTCCTACACTTCGGCGAGGTGAGGGGCGACTATGCGGTCCTCAGAGGTTCCGTGCCAGGTCCGGCCCGAAGGTTCGTGATGGTCAGATTCAGGGCGAGAGGGGTCACGAAGAGTCAGGCGCCGCCTCAGGTCGTCGAGCTGAGTCCGATGATAGGAAGATGAGCTAGATGAAGACAGAAGTCGTTGGTCTGGATGGTAAGCCGGGAGGGAAGATCGATGTCCCTGAAGTCTTCTCCACGCAACTGAGGCCTGACCTGGTCAAACGAGCGTTTTGGCTCGTTGGCTCTCATGGATTCCAGCCTAAGGGCAGGGACCCGATGGCGGGCGAGAGGACGACGGCTGAGACACACAGCCCCCCGACGGGCACAGGAAGGTCCAGAATCCCCAGGGTGAAGGGGGAGAGGTACTCCAGGGGTGGATTAGCCGGAGGTGTCGCAAGCGTAGTGAAAGGGCGCCTGGCCCATCCGCCGAGGTCAGAAAAGGTGATTTATCTTGGCATCAACAGGAAGGAGAGGCGCCTGGCGACGGACTCGGCCATCGCATACACCGCGAGCCTCGAGGCCGTGAAGGCACGCGGTCATCGAGTCAAGAAGCTCGAACTGCCGCTCGTGGTCACAGACGACATAGAGACCTTGGAGAAGACCACAGAACTGATGTCGTTCCTGGGGAAGATGGAGCTCGGCGCAGAACTGAAGCGGGTCGACGAGGGATCGAAGAGGAGAACCGGGAAGTCGAGGCTCCGCGGGCGAGTGTACCGGACCAGGGTCGGACCACTGATCGTGGTGACCAACGACAGAGGGGTCGGCAAGGCGGCAGGCGGCATCCCGGGAGTCGGAGTCGCGAGGGTGGACAGTCTTAGCGTGATGGACCTCGCGCCGGGGGGCGTTCCCGGAAGATTGACGCTGTGGACTGAATCGGCATTGGGGACTCTAAGCGCAAGAGAAACGGAGGTAGAATCTTCACATGCGTCTTGAAGACGCGCAGAAGCTTCTGAGGCGGCCCTACGTCACTGAGAGGACCTTCGACCAGATCGAGAAGGAGAACAAGCTCTGCTTCCTGGTCGACGACAAGGCATCGAAGTCGCAGATAGCAAGAGCC
>JBEKJM010000081.1:0-10966 GCA_050011215.1 Nitrososphaerales archaeon | reverse complement strand
CTGTCGAATCGATTTCAAGCTTCTCCACAAGGGAGATCGCCACAGAAGGATGAGTGACCGGATAATCGCTCCCGAAGATTACCTTGTCGGCTCCGCCCGCGAAGTAAATCGCACGGCTCAACTTCTCTGCTAGCGAATCAGTGTATTGCCCTGCGTACTTGCTCCCGCCAGCGATCAGACCAGAGATGTCGGCGTATACGTTCTGATGCTTGTATATCAGCTCGGCGACATCGTCGATCCAAGGATTGCCAAAGTGACAGGCCACGATTCTCAGTTGGTCACGCTCATTTGCGAGAGCGTCCAGGGTCAACGGGTGAGCGCGAATCAGGCTACCTCGTGCGTCGGCCGTGTCTCCGGTATGGAACATGACAGGAAGGTCAGCTGATTCAGCGTAGTCATACAGCGGGTTGAAGACAGGGTCGCCCGCGCGTGCCTCTGCGTATCCAAGCATGATCTTGAAGGCTTTGACGAGGCTCTCGTTGCGTCTGGCGAGCTCCACCGCATTCCGCACCTTCTTGGCAGACGGTTCTGCGGTGATCACTGGAAGAAGTCTGCCATGGCTCCTCGCGCAGAGCCCTAGGACGTCTTCATTCGGGAACGGGACTCCCCTCTCTCCTACTGAGCTGAGGAGAAGTCCAACGCCCACGCCCTTCGACCGCATCAGTCGGAGGAGCTCATTCAGGTCGTACCTCAGTCCATTTCGGCTGGCGTACGGGATGAGTCGATCGTCTTTCCGTTCGGAGAGGTGAATGTGCGCATCTATTATCCTGGGCACTGCTCACGCTGCACGCTGAATTGGCATAAAGCTTTGTTTCATCCGACTCGACCTGATCACGGTCTAGAAGTAGCTGGCCACATGTCTCTCTCGCCAGTCTCGTAAGTATCTCCCGTGTCCAGGGAATCAAAAGGGTTTTGAGCCCTCGGGCGCTGGTATTGGGGCATGAAAGTTGAGGAGGTGCTGCTGGCAGTTCCCGAGGGTGGTCAGTTGATCCTCGGACAAAGCCATTTCATCAAGACCGTCGAGGACGTGTACGAGGCCCTGGTTACTTCGATGCCCGGAATCAAGTTTGGGGTCGCCTTCTGCGAGGCATCCGGAAAGGCGCTCATCAGGTGCGATGGCTCTGACGAGGAGGCCACTTCCACTGCCCGGAATTTCGCGAGCTTGCTGGGGGCCGGACACTGCTTCGTGGTGGTGCTAGCGGGGGCCTTCCCCATTAACGTCCTCAACCGGATCAAGAATGTGGAGGAGATCGCGGGGATATACTGTGCCACGTCCAACCCAGTCACGGTCATAGTGGCGGACACGGGCAAGGGCAGGGGCATCCTGGGTATCGTCGATGGAGTTTCGCCAAGAGGCTCGGAAACGGAGTCAGACAAGACGGAACGGCACGAGTTTCTCCGCAAAATAGGGTACAAGCGCTAGACGGGTGGTCAGGAAGCGGTGGACCGGGCGCCTTTTCGTTCACTTTCCTGACGGTGGAAGGTGAATGCCAATTTCACATATCCCTCCATATCTGATATGCAAATATTGTATAACTGCTTAATACAGACCGACAACGCGAAAGACCCTTGGGTACAAGCATGTACACGAGCCAGACGCAGAAGCCTGCGCCTACATGCGGCTTATGCGGCCGGAGCCTCGGGATCGGGTTCTACTACACGTGTCACGTCTGCGGAGCTACCTATTGTTATGCCCACAGTCCCTCCAAGTGCGACCATAGTACGGTCCGTTCGCCTCCGCTGAACGCGACTCTCCAGTAAGGCATAAACTCCCGTCGTTTGCCTGTCCCCACATTGAAAGTCTACCTAGCCGTGCCGCTGGTTTCCAACAGGTCGATCGAGAGGGCCCGACTGATGGCGAGGGCGATCAGTGACTCGGGCAGCGTGGTTGCTTCACCCTGGAACCTAGACCCCATGGAAGTCGCCGCTCCCTCTGCAGTGAATGTCTTCGACCGGGACAGGACCGGTTCGGAGAACGCTGATGTGATGGTCGCCGACGTGACAAGCCCGAGCACGGGCGTGGGAATGGAGGTCATGGCCGCCTACAAGGCGGGAAGAAGAATCATCCTCGTATCGCGAAAGGGCAGGCGAATCTCCACGATGCTGGAAGACATGGATAGGAAGGAGAGGCTCGAGTACGATGAAGAGTCAGAAATCTACGAGGGGCTCCTCCGGATGTTGAAGTGACCGCGGGGCTCCCGCCCATCCCCTGCCACCCGCTTCTCAAAACCGATTTAAGCTGACAATCAGCGCCGGACGCCGTTGAACCGCGAAGTGAGAGCTGCGGGCGCTCCTGCCCCTGTGGGACCGTATTCGCAGGCCATTGACGCTGGAGCGATCTACTGCGCCGGACAACTCGGTCTCGACCCCTCTACAGGGAGCCTGGAGCAAGGGATAGTCAATCAGACTAAAAGAGTCCTTCAGAACCTCGAGGCGGTGCTCGGCGCCTCGGGTCTCGGCATGAAGAATGTCGTGAAAACGAATGTCTTCATGGTCGACCTCACTGAGTTTTCGCAGATGAACGAGGAGTACTCGAAACACTTCTCGCCTCCCTATCCTGCCCGAACCACAGTCCAGGTCCAAGCGCTCCCGAAGGGCGCGAGGGTCGAAATCGACGCAGTGGCAGTCCGCTGATAATCTCGACTCCATGCCGGGCCCTCCAGGGGAGAGTCTGGACTTGGGCTTGGGTCATTTTGTCTTGATGCGGAGTCCCGAACCGATGCCTGAAGAGCAGTGTTCTGCCTTCCACCGATTCTGACTCAAGACGGATTTCTAACCGAGCAAGGCCACTACAGCGGAGAGAGCGAGCAGGATTAGGACGACCTCGGCCCCGATCTTCGCCCATTCACGCCTGGTAATCTTCAATCTTGGGCCACCTCGGCCTTGGGTCCAACCCGCACCTCCTCTGTCGCTTCACCAGAGTCACTCTCCCTCTCCGAGTCGCATAGTAGATCAATCCTTCTCCATCCCATCAGGCGAAGCGCTTTCGGTAGTTTGCCAGACATGGTCTGAGGTGTCGACTACGACTTCTCACGTTAAGTTGAAAAGACTTTCGCTGTGAATTGAAATCGGGACACAAAGAGCAAGGTTCGACCCTGGCGTCGACGTCTTTTGTATTGGTAGAGGCTCTATGACATCTGAGACGGTCCAGTTCTAAATCGGCTGCTCAATCGCCCTCGTATTCGGGGTTGCCTTCACTCTCAGTCGTCTTGAGCCTTTCCTCAGACCACTCGTGACCGCAATGCTTGCATTTGTAGTTATACTTGAATTCCTTGACTTCTTCAATCCCCGGAACCTCGACGGTCACAGGGTGTTCCCTTCAAGCATTAGGTTGTTCTCTCTCCGACCGCCCATCCCTACGGCTGACTGGCTGGTCTTCCAAGTCTCGCCTTTGTCGCTTACCTCTGCCTTGGAGATCAGTCTGATTTCGAACCTGCGCCCGCATGAAGGACGATGGCGGAAGAACGTCCTAAATACAGACACTGACTCTCCCTTGTGAAGGTTATCTTAGTTATCTACTTGTTGAATCTCGAGTAGACTTCTAAGACATTGCCCACGAATGGATTTCGCCGCGGCTTCTTGTAGGGATCACGCCGCCTCCTACAGGCCTTCCTCCTTCGCTCCGTGTAAGTGAGAAGGCGATGCTCTTCGCCCATCATTTCTTCATCTTCGAGAAGGCCACGATACTGACCATCCCCGCGACCCTGAACGCGAACTCTCTGAAGATGTTGGCCTCCGGCGACTCGGGCCTCGCTATCGTAATGGGGACCCCCGCGTCGGTCTGCTCTCTGACCGCTACGACCAGCGGGATCTCCCCGAGGAAGTCGACATTCTGCTCTGAAGCGATCTTCCTTCCTCCTCCCTTGGAGAATATGTAGGAACGCTCGCCGCAGTGCGGACAGACGAAGTAACTCATGTTCTCGACGACTCCCAGGATGGGGACGTCGAGCCTCCTGAACATCGCCAACGCCTTGGCCGCTATGCTCAGGGCCGCCTCCTGGGGCGTCGTCACTATCACGACGCCGCTCAGTGGGACGGTCTGGGCCAGCGTCAGGGACGCGTCGCCGGTGTTATGGACAATGAAGCCGTTCGCCACGAAGTTCTGGTATTCATCTACCTGAAGGTCGTAGGTCTGCATTTCTCCGACCTCCTCGATAGACCTCACCCGTGCGAGCTTGAAAGGGGCCCTGTCTTCCTTTAACGAGTATTGGAATGCGAAAGACCTGCTGTTGCGGATCGACCTGCCCTCTGGCAATGACTGTTCGTCCGCTACGACCTCACGAACGTTGGTGGCTCTGAGGCCGCTCATTAAGCACAATTCATGCAGTTGGCGGACCAACATTTCATTCGTACTTTCCACAGCGACTGTGTCCTGAATGATCCTGACGACCTGGTACCTTCCTTTCCAATCTGGAAGTATCTTGGTGGATTCTCTGTGCCTTACGTGAGCGTCTGCCTCTGCGTAGCCTCGTAGAAAGGCCATCCTTTGACGTAACGGGGTTCCAAAGACCCACTGTGGAACGTGTTTCGCCCTGGCTTTGTGGTCCAGGTCACCCATGGCATCCTGATTTCGATCCCTTTGCCTCCTGATGAATCCATCACCCATATAGTGTCCAGCCACCTGCATGAAATCTTCGTTCGTTTCCCTCGGAAGTGTGAGGAACTGTGGCCTGTGAGGGATATCGGGTAGTAGCAAGGGGATTCCAGACTCTAGGCAGTTTGAAACCACCAGCCTATCCCCAGCCTTGAGCTGATCCACTCTCTTCCAACTGTTCGTTCTGTGGTATTTCAGGAACGGATGGTTCCCGCTCGTCAGTATTGTCCTGTTGGGAGTCTTCAGCTTGAATACTCTCTGCGGACCTTGAGGAATGATCCCGAGTATTCGCCGGGGAACCAATTCCTTGCCGTCATAGCTGAGCACGAATTCGCCTACCTTCAACTCTTCAATCGGTTTGGGAACATTATTGGCTGTAAGCACGAGGGTGCCCTTGGGGAGGCAACCGGGAGGAAGGTCGCAAATCAGATAGTCGAGATCCCCCCAGTCGACCTGTGTGAGCAGCTGCTTCACGGCGCCCGCAACGAGGGGCCCTCTCCAGATTACGGGCGTCACGTCCTTATAGAAGAAGCCCAGCGAGGCCACCTTGACTCCGTGAGCCACTGGCGGGATTATGAGCTCGTCTCTGACCTCCGCGTCCTGGTTCACGCCCATCATATGCGGTATGTTCGGCCCGTAGACGTCCGCATCAAGTATACCGACCTTCGCACCTGAGGCCGCGAGCGCAACGGCCAGGTTCACTGTGACTGTCGACTTCCCCACTCCACCCTTCCCGCTCGCTACCGCGATGATGTTCTTGACTCCCTGGAGCATCTCTGATTGGGAGGTGTCTCTGGTCGCGAAAACGACCGAGCTAGTCTTCATCTGCACCTCGGTCACGCCTGGGATGCTCTTCACTGCCTCTCTCGCGGCAACCTCGAGTCTAGTCCTCAGCGGGCAGGCCGGCGTCGTGAGATTGAGTGTGAAAGTGACCCTCCCGCCGTCTACGGTGACGCCCTCGATCATCCGTAGGGACACCAGGTCCCTGCCCAGTTCTGGGTCCCTGACCGATGAAAGTGCCTTGATCACGTCTTCGGTGCTCGGCAAACTAGTGGCACGGGCTCTTTCCGCGTATTAAATCCTAGTCTTCTCGGAAAGAGGTCTGATGCGGCCGTTCAGCTCTTGGTCCGAAGTCACCCAAGCGCCGGCGCCAGCGGCTAGCTGCCGACTCAGCGACCGGGCGTATTCCTTTGTGCAGCCGTATCTTCTTTGCGCAGTCGTGTCCTGAACAGGTTGGTGTTAGGGCAGCATTTATCGCGCAGTCGCAGCTTGGTCGAGCGGAGCGACTTGGGAAAGGTTGAGGTCTTCCCTCTCAGGGGTCTGCCTGAAGTGGGCAAGGGATCGGACGTTGCAGGACTGGTGATTGCGGCATTGAGGCGTTCAGGAGTCCGACTGCAGGACAGAGACATCGTGGTGGTCACGCACAAGATTGTGTCCAAGGCCGAAGGACAAGTGGTCAGGCTGAGTGAGGTGGTTCCGGGGAGGCGTGCTAGGGCTCTAGCAAGGGCGGAAAGCAAGGACCCACGGCTCATGGAGCTGGTCCTGAGAGAGTCGGTAAGGGTGGTAAGGTCCGGGCACGGTGTCGTGATTACGGAGACGAAGCACGGTTTCGTGTGCGCGAACTCAGGCGTCGATCAGTCCAATGTGGGGAATGGGTACGCCAGCCTGCTTCCAGCCGACTCGGACCTGAGCGCGCGGAGGATCAGGAAAGCCCTGGAAGACCGGACAGGAAGGCACCTGGCCGTAATCGTAACCGACACCTTCGGTCGGCCCTGGAGGCGGGGTCAGACCGACGTGGCCATAGGGTGTTCAGGGATAGATCCACTGGTTTCTTTCAGGGGCAGGGTCGACAGGTTCGGCTATGCCCTAAAGGTGACCGAGCCCGCGGTCGTTGACGAGGTCGCTGGCGCGGCCGAGCTCGCGAAGGGCAAGCTCGACAGGGTCCCAGTGGCCGTTGTCCGCGGCGTAAAGTATGCCGACGGAGAGGGCGGAGTCAAGTCTCTGATCATGCAGAGGAAAAGAGACCTCTTCAGGTGATAGGTTGAGGGTAGTTGCACTGGCCGGAGGAACTGGCTCGGCAAAGCTGCTGAGAGGGCTGGCCGCGCTGGACTTGGACCTCACCGTTGTGGCTAACGTCGGAGACAACTTCTGGGTGCACGGACTCTACGTCTGCCCGGACCTTGATATCGCGATGTACACGCTGGCCGGGCTTGCGAACGGGAGGCAGGGCTGGGGCATTGAGGGGGACACGTTCCGGACGCTCGCGCAGCTGGGCCGGATCGGTGAGCCGACATGGTTCGCGCTCGGAGACATGGACATCGCCACCCAGATAGTGAGAAGCAGGATGCTGCGCGAAGGTCTGACTCTGACCTCAGCCACAGAGAGGCTCCGGAAGGCCTTTCGCGTCGCCCAGGCGATCTTGCCCCTGACCGACGACCCGGTCGAGACGCGTATCCTCACTCCCGCCGGCTACGTGCACCTTCAGGAGTTCTGGGTCCGAGACCGGGGCCTGCCTGCAGTCAGGGGGGTGGCCTACAGGGGGTCCTCCGAGGCCAGGATCACCGTGGAGGTCGAGAGGGCCATCAAGAGGGCCGACAGGGTCGTCATCTGTCCAGCCAATCCTGTGACCAGCATCGGGCCGATGCTTGCGGTCCCTGGATTCTCAAGGAGACTCTCCCGGACCAAGGCAAGGGTGACGGCGCTCTCCCCAATGGTGGGCAGGGTCCCCTTCAGCGGTCCTGCAGCCAAGCTGATGAGAGCGGTTGGGATGCGCTCCGATTCTGTTGGGGTGGCGCAGAGGTACTCCGGGTTTCTTGACTCGCTGGTCATCAACAGGCGTGACGAGGATGTCGCGAGCGAAATCGAAGAGCTCGGAATCATGTGCGTTCCCTCAGACACCTTGATGAGGAACCGCTCCGAGGAGAAGAGGATAGCGAAGGAGATGCTCAAAGCCTGAATCGGACAGCGGTTCTGATCCCCTTCAAGGCCGGCCGGAGTAAATCGAGGCTCTCCAAGGTCTTGGACGCGGACCAGAGGCGCCGGCTGGCGGAGCTGATGCTTGCAGAGGTGCTCGGAGTCTTCCGGAGGCTTGGCCTGTTGCCGAGATGCTACGTCATCTCGTCTGACCTGGAGGTGCTTGCCCTCGCGCGAGGGCTGGGGGCAAGGGTGATCGCTGAGCCTCGAGATGAAGGAGTCAACGCCGCGGTTGAGATTGGCGTGAGGGCGCTCGGACGAGATCGTGATTTCATAATTGCCCCGTCGGATCTGCCTCTGCTCGCCCCCGATGAGGTCAAGACGGCGCTCACCCTGAAGCGTGTCTTCGATTGCGTCATCTCCCCGTCCCGCTCTTTCGATGGCACCAACCTGCTCGCCTTCTCGGGAAGGGCCGCGCCGGCCCTGAGCTACGACTCGGACAGCTTCTGGAATCACGTCCGCGGAGCCGCGAGGACAGGCCTGTCACTCGCCGTGTGCTGTAGTGAGGGGGTCATGTTCGACGTGGACACTCCGGAGGACCTACGCGCGCTGGCTCGCACGAGAAGAAAGATCCCATCTGCGGAATTCGCCAAGGAGGCGCTAAGAGAATGAGTGTCCTGATCGAGAACTGCAAGCTCGGTGGCAGAAAGATTGGTTCATTGATGGTCGAGGGCGGGAAGATTGTTGAGCTGTTCGACAGTGCGAGCCCGGATGCCCCAAGCGGAGTGAAGCGGCTTGATGCGAACGGGGCCACGCTCTTTCCGGGCTTCACCGACACCCACTGCCACCCCTTCGAGTTCGGTTGGCTGAAGCGTAACGTCGACCTCAGAGGGACGGGAAGCATTGCCGGCCTCCGCCTTCGGCTGTTCGCGAGAGTGCGGAGATCGAAGGCGGGCGAGTGGGTGACGGGGATGGGCTGGGACCAGGAAGCCTTCAGCGAGGGCAGGATGCCTGACCGGTCTGACATCGATGACCTGTCCGACCGTAACCCGGTCGCCCTCACCAGGGTCTGCGGCCACATGGCCCTCCTCAACACCGTCGCGATCAAGACGCTGGCCTTCGAGGACAGGCGGGGGCCTGAATTCATGAGGGACGACGGGGGGCGCCTCACGGGAATCGTCAAGGAGGGAGCCCTGGAGGTCGTCCAGGGCTGGACTCCTCGGACCGTCGAGGTCTGCACCGGCGACCTGTTGTCTGCTGAAGCAGAAGCTGCGAGGTGCGGGATCACAACTCTCCATTCTGTCTTATCGCCGACAGGCTACCGCGAGGAGCTCGAGGCCTTCGCGAGCTTGCATTCCACGGGTGCTCTTTCTTTGCGCTACAGGGTGTACATCCCGGAAGAGGCGATGGAATACGTAAGAGAGAGGGGGCTCCCTTCGAAGCTCGCCGACGACATGGTCAGGATCAACGGCGTGAAGGTCTACGCTGACGGCTCCCTCGGGGCCAGGACCGCCGCCCTACGCCAGCCCTATACAGACGAACCAAGCAACAGCGGGATCCTGAGGCACACCGACGAGGAGCTTGGGAGCATCGTCGAAGAGGCCGACGCGGCAGGCTTCCAGGTAATCATACACGCCATCGGAGACAGGGCGATCGAGCAGGCAATCCGGGCACTCTCGCGAGTGTCCGGAGCCAAGAATCCAAGGAGACACAGAATAGAGCACGCGAGCCTGCTTCGAAAGGACTTGCTGCCAAAGATGGCAAAGTACGGCATCAGGGCTGCGGTCCAACCTCTGTTCATCACGTCTGACGCCTGGGCCGCCAGTAGGCTCGGCGAAGACCGGGTCAATGACCTGTACCCGCTGGAATCGATGTTGGCCGCGGGAATCGTGACGTCAGGAGGCTCGGACTCCCCGATAGAGCAGATGAGCCCCCTCCTGGGGGTCTGGGCCGCGATGACCAGAGGCGGCTTCGCGCCCCAAGAGTCACTTTCCCTCGAAGAGGCATTGGAGCTCTACATGTCGAATGCCAGCTCCAACGGCTTCGACGAGGTCGGGTCAGGACTGACCGAGGGTGCGGGCGCGAACCTCACCCTGCTTGATTCGGACCTGGAGGGGATGCACCCGGCGATGGTCAGGAAGGTGCGGATAACGGCGACCTTCGTCAACGGGAAGGCAATCTATTCGTCCGGGGGCGTCGACGGCTAAGCCTTCTGGAACTTGCCTGACTTCCCGTCGTACCTCATGAGCCCGCCGTAGATGGTCCAGTGCACTAGGAGCGCATTGATGAGCGATTCGTTGAGTTCTGGCTGGTAGTGCCACTTGATGCCTATCTCGGAGAGCGATTCTGCCACCTGCCCTGAGGTCACCGGCTTGCCTTTGGAGGCAAGCTCCAAGGCCGTGCGGAATGGTTCGATGGCAGCCAGCCTGTCCTTGAGCATCCTGACCTTGTTCCTGGACGTCTTCTGGAACTTGAGCCCGAGTTCCGTGAGGCAGACGTCTCCTCTCTCGCTCCTCACCAGGCCGAGCATCTCTGCTGCATCCAGTGTGCTCAGCAGAACCGCTATGTCGTAGTCCATCTCGTCTGCGAGCCTGGATACATCCACCTTGGGTCCTAGCCCACCCGTTACTTCGACCAAACTGATTACCTGTCCGGCCCTTACGTTTCCCGGCATTACGAGCGCTATAGGGAGAGGCCTTCCTGGTTCTACCAATTGTTCCTGCGCCTCCTAGCGCCGGTGCCCGGCTTAAGGGGATGTCGGCTGGTCATGATAAGAACGAATACACCTTGTCCACCCATGTGAAGAATTCTTCAGACTTCTTGTTCCTTGGTCTCGGTAGGTCGATTCTTATCTCGCCGACCACGTGCGCGGGTCTCTGTGAAAGCACGACGACCTTGTCGGCTAGTTCGATGATTTCCTCCACGTTGTGGCTGACCATGATGACCGTCTTGACGGAAGTCGAGGGGTTGATCAGGAGTTCGTGGATTTCCTTCCTGAGCCTCTCAGCGGTAAGGTCGTCGAGAGAGCTGAATGGTTCATCCATGAGCATGACTTCCGGGTCCGTTGCGAGGGCTCGGGCCACCCCTACCCTCTGCTTCATCCCCCCCGAAAGCTCCCCCGGGTAAACGTTCTCGAACCCCATCAACCCTGTCTCCTCGAGTGCCTTCTCGGCCTTCTCTTTCTTCTGTTCGGCCGTGAGATCCTTCCGCGAGCTCAGACCGAAGAGGACATTCTCCAACGAAGTCCGCCATGGAAGCAGCACGAAGTTCTGAAAGACCATGGTGATGTCGTTTCGCGGGCCCGTCACTTCAGAGTTCAAGATCTTCACAGTCCCCGCAGTGGCCTTGCTCAGGCCTCCCATGATCCTGAGAAGAGTGGACTTGCCACAGCCTGACGGCCCGGTTATCGCGACCAGCTCATCCTTTCCTGCCGTCAGCGAGACGTCGACTAGTACTGGG
>JBEKJM010000080.1:0-6469 GCA_050011215.1 Nitrososphaerales archaeon | reverse complement strand
CCAGCAGCTCAGGCGCGCGGCTGACCGGCTCGACGGAGTACTCCGGGTCGACATCAACTACATTTCAGACACGGCGACGATAGAGTACGATGCGGACAGGTTGACACTCGCCCAGGTCGAGTCCATTCATCACGATGAACCTCGTTCCACGCCTCCTGGTGTAGTCGCGGAACCCCGAGGTAATAGCTCAAGAGGTCCCGTCCGGACGAACAGGTACATTCAAGGAAAGAGAGGGAAAGGAGAGATCAACAGGAATTCGCGCCGGCGAGGGAGATACAGCAGGACCCAGAGAGGCAGACTCGGGGAGTAAGGACCCCCCTCTCACCCAAAAAGAGTTCGAATCTGCCCGCAGTAGTTTGCCGTAATTGTCTGCTGAGCGCTTATGTAGTCGTGGTCACATCGGAGCTCATTCTGGGCTGATCTTTGGTGGGCCCGCCCGGATTTGAACCGGGGATTCTGGCGTGAGCGCCCTACGCGCTCGATTCGCCGTGTGAGAGCCTGACGGGATACGACCTGACGTCCTAACCAGGCTAGACCACGGGCCCTAGTTCCCTGTGACCAAACGAACCGGTATTTGTCTTATTTCTTGAGTCCGACAGACCTGTTCTTGAGTCTGAGGTCAGAAGACTTGCACTTCCTGCACCGGTCAGCGTCTAGAGGGTTCCTGGCACCGCATCGAAGACAGACCTGAAGGAACAGGCGTCTCTTTTGTGCTATCTGCTTCTTGGTCGCGTCAGCAATTGGCATAATGATTCTACCGAGTTGGCATTGACGCCTTTCATACGATAACTAAGAAGCTTTCGCTTTGCCGACGGGTTGACCTTAGACTAGAGAGCCTCCTGGCTAGCTTCAATCATATGTGATTATGGAGCCTAGCCAATCATTGCTTCTCAGCAGAAGAGGAATCGAATCTCAATGAAGTAGAAATTCAGGTTGGGGCTCCAGCATGCTTATACAAAGAATCCGTCTAATCCAGATATGCAATCGGGGTGCCCAAGCATGACAGAAACATCGGTCTCAGCTCTGGAACGGTTCCCCCTGGGCAGGGCTAATGTAGACTGCGGGAGGATAGACATTGTCTGAAGGTCCGTCAGGTCAGGCAACAGAAGACGTACCAAGCGAGGGACTTCAGGAGAACGGTGAGCCAACTATGATAAACGTTCGTAGCGAAGGGCTGAAGGTCGACCTGGTCCTCCTCAAGAACAGGGTCTCGGGCCTGACGATAGACTATCAGGGCATCTCGGAGAACAAAGAACTCCATAAGTGGCTCAGGATCATTGACGGGATGCTCTCGGGCTCCGCCCCGTCACCCGAGGGATCGATTCCCCAGATTCTTGGCGAGGCGGCTAAGTTCCCAGCCTCGCAGCCGCAACGCCTGGAGAGGTCTGAGGATGGACCTCAGGAGAACGGTGAGCCAACTATGATAAACGTTCGTAGCGAAGGGCTGAAGGTCGACCTGGTCCTCCTCAAGAACAGGGTCTCGGGCCTGACGATAGACTATCAGGGCATCTCGGAGGGCGACGAGCTGCAAAAGTGGATCAGGATAATTGAAGGAATAATCTCCGAACCCGCCACATCACCCGAGAGCTCGATTCCCCAGATTCTTGGCAGGGCGGCAAGACCTTCATTCTCACAGCCGGACCTCCCGAAGGAAGAGCAGGTGGAATCCCCGGATGAGACCGGGGAGCAGACGGATTCTCAGAAGGAAGAGCAGACGGATTCTCAGAAGGAAGAGCAGACGGATTCTCAGAAGGAAGAGCAGACGGATTCTCAGAAGGAACACATGGACCCTCAGAAGGAAGAGCAGACGGATTCTCAGAAGGAAGAGCAGACGGATTCTCAGAAGGAGAACGGCTACCGTAAGGTCGTACTTCGCGCAGCTGACGTTAGCCTGAACACGCTGGGTCGCGATGGCAAGCAGGCCATACTCAGCCTTTTGGAGAATAGGTACGGCTTTCGCGAGGATGACATACCGGACTATCCTAGGAGCTTCGTCGAGCTCCTCCATGAGCTACTGGGCGCGTCCGCCCAGAATCTTGAGAGGGAGATCATGAACAACATCAGGAAGGTCTGTCCGGCCCCCGGAGAGAATCTGGAAGCAGTCGTCGAGTCACTCAAAGAGAATTATCAAACTGCGGCCCAGGTCGAGGCAGACGCACAAGAGCCCATGTCCGCTGCAACCGACGCCAGCATGGCCGAGTTCAGATACAACGCAACCATCTCCAGGCGCAGGCATTGATTGAAAGATGATGGACCTGATCGTGTTCGCACTGGTGATTTCCGCGATCATCTTCTGGGTGATAGCGGTTCCCATCGTGTTCCTGGTACAGCGGCGACCGCGCCTACAGGCGTATTGCGTGAAGGAAAGGGCGAAGAAAGAGATCATTGGTATTCATACTGTCACCCTCAAGAACGGGAGAAAGGCACTACAAGGAAGGTGCAGATCCTGCGGAGCTATGCTTTTCCGGATAAAGTGACATCTTTCATCTATGCCGACATTCACGATTATCGAAGCCCTTGCCTCGCAGCGATCATCGTCTACCTGACCCACTTCTCAACGACTGGAGGAGTCCGTGAAATCTTCGGCGGATAGACGTTCTCACCTTAGGGCCTTCGCGACAAGGGAAGGGACCTCCATGGGGGTCATCGCCACGCCGACGCCTGCCGCCGTCAGGGCCTTGATCTTCGACTCCGCGGTTCCGTAGTTGCCGTAGATGATTGCACCCGCATGGCCCAACTTCTTCTCCTTAGGCGCGTGCCTTCCCGCAATGTAGGCTACGACAGGCTTCTTTCTGACTGACTTTGATATGTGCGCGGCGAGTCTTTCCTCCGCGTCACCCCCGATCTCTCCCACCACCACGACCGCCTTCGTGTCCGCGAGCCCTTCGACGAAGTCGAGACACTCAGTGGCGCTGGTGCCGTTCACAGGATCCCCTCCGATTCCGAGGGCCACAGACTGCCCAAACCCGCCCTTGGTGAGCTGCCCGGCGATCTCGTACATCAGGGTCCCACTCCGCGAGAAGAGCGCCACGTTCCCTGGCGCGAAAGAGGTCACCGGCATGATGCCCATCTTGACTTGCGCCGAAGGAACTATCAGCCCTGGGCAGTTCGGCCCAACAATCGAGGCTCCGTTCTTGTTCGCGAGCTGCACCAGTCGCAGCGTATCGCGGACTGGGATGTGCTCGGTTATGATCACGAGTAGTTTGACACCCGCAAGAATCGCCTCCTCGCCTGCCCCGTAGGCAAACTCGGCCGGAACGAAGAGGACCGAAGCCTTCGCGCCCGTCTTCTCGACAGCTTCTGCGACCTTGCTGAAGACGGGAACTCCCTCCACGGTCTGACCTCCCTTACCTGGAGTTGCGCCGGCCGCAATATTCGTCCCATAGTCGAGCATCAGTCTAGCGTGGAACCGACCGTACTTCCCAGTGATGTTCTGGATGATTATCGGGTCGCCCTTCCGGGGAAGCATCAAGAGGGTTTCACCACCGCAGCCACGGCCTCGGGGGCCGACTTGAATAGACTGACAGGGGTTCCTTCGAGGAGCTTCCGCGCCGAATCCTCATCTGCGCCACTGACCCTCGCGTAAAGCGGCTTAACTGGACCCTCCGACAGCACGGTCATGATCCCTTCCGCCACGTCCGTGGTCCGAGTGATGCCCCCATAGATGTTGACGAGGATCCTTTGCACCTCTGGCAACTTGTTCACCAACCTGAGCGCCGCTTCGACCCTTTCCTGCTGGGCGCCTCCGCCAAGGTCCAAGAAGCATGCTGCCTTCCCCCCGGCATCGCCCACGAGGTCGAGGGTCGAGAGGACGAGGCCCGCGCCGTTCCCGACAACTCCGATGTCCCCTTCCAGCCGGACAAAGGCGAAGCCCTGCTTGGAGGCCTCCCCTTCAAGCTCGTCCTCCAGGTGCAGCTTCGCGAATTCTGGATGCCTGAATAGGGCGTTGTCATCCACTATCATTTTCGCATCGAGGGCAAGGAGGATGCCATCCTCTCCCACCGCGAGAGGGTTGATTTCCGCGAGCTCGCACTCCTTCTCACGCGAGAGCCGTTCCAGTGCGAGAAGTATCGTGACGAATTGTCCGGCGCCAGGCTCTTTGAGTCCCACTCGGGCGGCGACCTCGTGCGCGAACTTCTCATCGATTCCCTCCAGTGGAACCTTCCTGATGACCTTGCCTGAAAGTGATTCAACATCGATTCCTCCAGCCGATGCGGCTATCGCGACGAACGACCTCTCGCCCCTGTCCAGCGACACAGACAGGTAGAGCTCCGACTGATGGGGATACGACTCTTCGACGAGGATGGAGGCAGGCTTCTCGCCGCCGATTGAGAGATCAAAGATTCTTGCCGCCTCCCTCCGGGCCGCGACCTCGTCATCAACCGTGACGACTCCACCGGCCTTTCCCCTTCCTCCGGCGAGGACCTGAGCCTTGAGGACGACCGGATGACGGAGCGTCTTGAAGGCGTCTCCGACAGCCGCCACGTCAGGGGCCAAGACCGACTTCGGAACCGGGATTGCGTAGGCCCTGAAGAGTTCCTTGGCCTGGTATTCGAAGAGCCTCATACCGAAGCCCGTCCAAGGTCCGGCGATAAACCTAGCGCTTCCGTGCTCGAGTCGTATTCATCAGAAGGCCATCACGGATATATAGACCCCGAGGGGGTCGAAATCCCTACTCACATGACCGAAGAACCAATCGAACAAAGAGAACCGAGAGAACCGAACACGATCTTCGTCGGCAAGAAGCCAGTGATGGCCTATGTTCTGGCCTGTCTGACCCAGATCCAGAACGGGACGAACATCGTCACCGTGAAGGCAAGAGGAAGGGCCATCTCGCGGGCGGTGGACGTCGCTCAGATAGTCACGAAGCGGTTCGCCACAGACATCACTGTGAAACACATTTCCCTCAACACTGAGCAGGTCAAGAGCACGGTGACAGGCGACATGAGCAACGTCTCCTCGATAGAAATCGAGCTCCAGAAGTAGCAAGCTGAATCAGAATATCGTGCCGCGAGCAGATTCTCGTACGAGCAGCGGTAGCTGAGCTTCCAGAGGTGAAGAGACTAGTGGCGGTCGCGACGATAATCTTATCCGTTGGGAAGGCACGGGTTGGCCAGAAATTGCCGGTCAGGCTCCCGATTTGCAACTTCGACGCGAAGACTGGGATGCTTTGCGCCAACTGCGAGTCGAGGCTCCACAGAGGAGAGATATCGAAGGCGGACGTGGAGGCGTCGAAGGCGGTCGTAATGCTCGCTGACAAGCTCCCCGAGCTTGGCAGGGTCACTCTAAAGCGAGCATTTGAGGTAGGAGGCGCCTATGTCCTTGAGTTCGAGCGGCAGGACCTCGCCGCAATCAGGTCAAACTCCTCAGTCTACGCCGAGCTAGAGGGGGCCCTGCAGGGCAAGGTTTGGGTCGTCGCGGCGGGTAGCTCCGACCGTAAGTTTCTGGAAGACATCTTCTTCCCCGCGAAGGTCCTGACCGTCAACACGGTGTGGCTCCCGGACGGTGGCAAGAAGACAAAGGTCATCGTCCCTGCACGTCGGAGCGAGCGGCGCATCGGGGATTTCGACAAGCTCAGAGAGGCCGTCAGGCAGGCGAGGGGAATCGAGCTCCTGGTCGAGACCGAGCGCGAGGCTGCTCTCAGCCAGTACTCCTAGCTCCTAGGGCTGAAGAGTCTCTGCGTCCCTGGGGAAGAGAACGGCTTCCTTGATGTTCTGGAGTCCAAGGAGGTATGCCACGAATCGCTCGATCCCGAATGAGTAGCCCCCATGGGGTGGAACTCCGTATCGGAAGGGTTCCGTGAACCACCTTAGGCTCTCTGCGCTGAAGCCCTTCTCCCTGATCTGGGCGATGATCCTCTCTTCTCTGTGTTCCCGCTGGCCTCCTGACGAGAGCTCTAGTCCCTTGTAGACCAGGTCGACAGACCTGGCGAACTCGGGCTCATCATCGACCCTCATCACGTAGAAGGGCTTGGCCGCCGATGGGAACCGGTTCAGGAAAAAGAAGTCCGACCCCGTCTCCTTCTTTACGTGTGCGGCCAGGGCCCGCAGAGAGGGGTCGTCTATGTCCTGGTTCCGCTGCAGCTCCCTACCAAGCTTAGCCATCGTGTCATAGACCTCGGGGAAGTCCAGTTCTGGGAAGGGCATCTTCGGAACCTCGAGGTCAACCTTGAGAGTAGTGAGCTCGGCGCTGCAGTCCTTCAGGGCACTTCTGATCCCGTGGGCCACCATCTGCTCCTCAACTCTCATGGTGTCCCTCTCGTCAGAGATGAACGCCATCTCGGGCGCGATCGTGCGGTGCTCGCTCAGATGACGCGGAGTGTGGGAAAGCTCCGCCCGCCAGTTGGTCCCGAGATCGTATATCCTGTCGAACCCTCCAGCTATCGTGAGCTGCCTGTGAAGCTGGGGGTCTTGCCGCAGGAAGGCCGGCTTCCCATAGTAGTCAATCTTGAAGACCTCTGAGCCCCCCT
>JBEKJM010000079.1:0-6935 GCA_050011215.1 Nitrososphaerales archaeon | reverse complement strand
GTAGTCTCCACCTAGCTGGGCTACGTCCCCACACGTTCTGCGAGGGCGCCGCGTCGTAGCTTTATGGTTTCTTCACTAACGGCCCTTCAGCTTCTTCAGGTCAAGGAATTCGCCGAGCGAGGGCTTCCCGACCTCAACGGCCTCGTAAGTGACACGGGCCACAGGTTTCCTGATCTTTATCATTCTTGTCAGGTCAGAGGGCGTTCCGAGGACAACCGCGTCGCACTCGACTGCGTTGATACTTTGTTCCAGCTCCTTGAGCTGCCCCTCGCTGTAGCCAAGGGCAGGCAACACCTTCCCGAGCTTCGGGAACCTCTGAAACGCGCCCTTTATCGAACCCACCGCCTTGCTCCTGGGGTCGACCAGCGTTGCCCCGACGGCCTTCGCGGCGACAGCCCCTGCGCCGATGGACAGCCCGCCATGGGTGACGGACGGCCCGTCCTCCACAGCAAGAATCCTCTTCTTCCTGACAAGCTCCGGCTTGTCCAGGACTGCCTCGGACTTCGTCTTCACGATCTTCGCTCTGGGATTGAGCGCGCGGCAGTTCTGAATCAGCTGGTCTACCGCCTTCTTGGCAACTATATTCACCTTGTTGACGACGATGACGTCCGCCATCCTCACATTGGTTTCGCCCGGATAGTACACCGACTCGTCTCCGACCCTGACCGGGTCAGCGACGACTATGTTCAGGTCCGGCGCATAGAAGCTGAAATCGTTGTTCCCGCCGTCCCATAGAATTACGTCGCCTTCCTTCTCTGCCTCGTTCAGAATCGCCTGGTAATCGACGCCAGCGTAGACCACGAGCCCCTTGTCGATGTGACCTTCATACTCCTCCCTCTCCTCAATCGTCGCGTGGAACCTGTCCAGGTCTCCGTGCGTGGCGAACCTCTGCACAGCAATCGAGAGGTCCCCGTAGGGCATGGGGTGCCTGATCACGACCGGTTTCAGTCCCCTCTCCAGCAGCAGATTGGCCACTCTACGGCTAATCGTGCTCTTGCCCGCACCGGTCCTCGTAGCAACGACGGCGACCACTGGCTTCTTCGACCTGATCATGGTGTCGGCTGGTCCGAGCAGGTGGTAGCTCGCGCCCTTCGACTGGGCGACCGATGCCTTGTCCATCACATACTGGTTCGAAACGTCGCTGTACGAGAAGTAGACGTCGGTGACCTTCTCCGACACAATCAGGTCTCCGAGCTCGTCCTCGGGCCTGATTGGGATTCCCTTGGGGTACAGCCTGCCAGCGAGAGAAGCCGGATAGGTTCTGTTCGATATGTACGGGATCTGCGTCGCGGTGAAGGCCACCACCCTGAAGTCGGGGTTGTTGCGGAAGAACACATTGAAGTTGTGGAAGTCTCTTCCGGCCGCACCCATTATCAGAACGTTTCTTGGCACTATCTATCCCTCGTGGAAGCGCCCTCGAGACCGTTCTTATATCAGGTTTCCCGAATCTGAAACTTCTTCTCTGTGCTGGGCCGTGTTATTACAGGCTCCATGGTTTCCCCCCATGGAGAACCTTCTCCGGGAGGCGGCTACCCCACTTCTCCAGGAAGGCGAGGTCCTCCTTCTTGTTTCTGAGGTTGTCAGGGAGCATCACCGGAATCTCCTCGACTATGGGATAGTAACGGCCGCACTCCGAGCACAGCAGGACGCCGTCAACGATTACATCTCCGCTTGCGTTGAACTCAAGGAGCTCGATTGGATAGTGCTTGTCTATCGGGCAGGCGAGTATGTCTAGGAGCTTCCTCTGCACGGCGCTCTGACGCCCTGCCGACCGTATAAAACTCTCGGAGAGCGCGCGCGAGCCAGAAACGTTAATCTACTGTATCCGGGCCTCCCCACTTAAGCCGGCCATAGCGTGTGGGCTCTACCCAGACTCGTTCCGACCCTGGAAGTAAAACCACGCGTCGTCACCGTGTTACTGAGTTCCGAGAGGACTCGGGAAGTGGTGATGCCGGCGACCAATCAAATCCTCCTAGTCTCTCATTTCTCAGATTTCTGGTAGGAATGTTTAAGTCCGGGCGACGGCCGCCGATTTTTCGAATCTCGTTTGTCTCTGTTCCCTAGCGTGGCGCTTCAGTTGTCGGGTACCGACACTGGCACCCTCTTGTACATCATATTCTTCATGGGTATCTTTGTGTTCCAGTTCGCCTTCGGAACGAGGATTCAGGTCTACTTCGCCCTCAACGAGATTGGAAGAGGCCTCGGCAAGCTGAAGGTGATGAAGGAGAAGTCAAGGAAGGAGGCGATCGACTACCTCGTCAACGTGGGCAAGGCGCCCAGCGACCCCACTCAGAGGATCGACCAGTTCCTCGACTACGTCACGATAATGCCGGTCAACACAGACCCACAGGGCATAATGAACAAGATCGACCACATAGTGACGACCAACAACGACAGGGTCAGAGCCGAAGTCACGGCCCTCGTCGCCCAGAACAACCCGGTCACCGTCTCGATATCGGAGAACCTGCTCGAGGTCGCCACCGCGCTCAACATGATTCACAAGATCGTGAGGCACTACTACATCCTGGGGAAGAAGACAAACTCGTACTTCACCCTCATTCAGCTGCAGATGCTGATGCCGATGATAATGCAGGAGTGTGACGCGCTGCTCAACGCGGTCGACTCGTTCAAGGTGGGCCAGCCGGTCGGCGACGGGATAGGTTGCGTGGCGGTGTCGAGGTTCATGGTGGGCAAGGAGAAGCGCGCAATCGCGAAGGACACCGTAATGGCGATCGCCGAATACAAGGGAAGGAAGCTGTACGTGGTCAAGGCCGACGGTCCGATGGCGTACGTCGGTCAGCCGGGCGTCGCGATCAAGAAGGTGATAGAAGAGATGGGGGTCAAGCCGAGCGCAATCATAATGATCGATGCGGCTCTGAAGCTCGAAGGCGAGAAGACAGGAGAGATCGCGGAGGGCGTGGGCGCCGCCATCGGCGGCATAGGTGTCGAGAAGTTCCAGATAGAAGAGGTTGCTACCAAGGACAGGATCCCACTGTACGCGATCTTGGTGAAACAGAGCATCCTTGAGGCAATCACCGTAATGCGGAAGGAGATCGCGGAGGCTTCGGAGAAGGTCGTCCAGACGCTGCAGAGGGTGATAGAGGAGAAAACGAAGGAAGGAGACGACGTCATCGTCGTGGGAATCGGCAACACGCTGGGTGTGGCCCAATGATGAGTTCAGTGCCGGGAACGGACAGGAAGTCCAAACTTCTGGTCTACTCCATAGAGGAATGCCCAGTCTGCAATCAGAAGACGAAGAGGGCCTTCGTAGTGGGGGATTACATCACCAAGGAAGGCTCGAAGTGCACGAAGTGCGGCAATCAGACTCGGGTCAGCCTCGTCTACGCGGAAAGCTCGAAGCCTTCAGGTTAGAACGATCAGTCCGTCCTCGTCGAGCGCCATAGTCTGCTCGAACTGCGCTACAGGGTTCCCCGAAGCCTCTACTAGAGTGGGGTACGACCTGACAATCCGCTTTTCCATCAGTCGCCCCAGGATTCCTCCTAGCTTGTTCCTGTCGAACTTGTCGGCGTACCAGCGGGGGGTGAAGGGAAGGGTCTTGCGCTCCTCCCAGACCATTTCCGCGAACCTGTCCAGCTCCGCAACCCCAGTCCTCTTCCTCACCGCCAGGGAGAAGATCGTCTGGGAGGGCGAGTCGACCACGTAGCCGGCCGCGGAACCCAGGGTGACGAACGGCTCGATCGCGAAGACGTCCCCTTTCTTCAGCGACTGCATTCCTGGCACGTAGATGTTCGGGATGCTCTTTCCTGCGTGGACCACGTATCTACCCAGAGTGTGTCCCGTCAGGTTCTCGATGGTCTTGAAACCGAAACGAGATGCTTCTCGATAGATCTCCCTGCCAATCTCGCCCGTCCTCACCTCTCTCTTGGCTGTCTCGATTGCCGCGCCGAGCGCCCTTTCGGTCGCTTCGAGGAGCAGTCGGTAGTCCGGGTTGAACGTTGTGCTGACGGCCGTGTCAGTGATGTACCCATCGATGTGCACCCCAAAGTCGACCTTAATCAGGTCGCTCTCTTGGAAAACCGATTTGTCGTCGTCTTGAGGGGCGTAGTGTGCAGTGACCCGGTTAACACCGATACCCGTCGGGAACGCCGGTCTTCCGCCCCGCGCCTCGATCTCCTTCTCCACGAACAGGCAGGTTTCAAGGTACCCCATCCCGGGTCGGACGCGCGCCTTCACGAGCGCCCTGACCTCATTCGTGATTCTACCCGACTCCCTGTACTGCTCTTCCACCAACGTCAACTCATTTCACAAATCCTTTATTTCGTTCGTCTGACCGACAAGCCTGAGGTATTTCAACTGATTCCAGACGGGAGGTCTGCTCAATGAAATACAAAGCCGTGGCCACAGGAGGGACCTTCGACCACCTCCACAAGGGGCATGTAGCTCTCCTCACAAGGGGTTTCTCACTCGGCGACGTCGTCGTAATCGGGGTCACCTCCGATGCCTTTACCTTAAGGGAGGGAAAGTCACCAGATCAGTCGTACCTGGAAAGAGTGGAAGTTCTAGAGCGCTTTCTCCATTCAAGGTTCCCAGGAAGGAGGTATGTCATCGCCAAGCTCGACGACCACTTTGGCCCAGGAATCGCCTCGCCTGATGTCGAGGTGATAGTCGTCAGCAGAGAGACCGTGGCCGTGGTCCCGATAGCGAACGCGCTCAGGGCGACGAAGGGGTGCCCACCTCTCAAGGTGGAGGTCGTGGACTACGTTCTCGCGGGCGACGACAGGCCCATTTCATCGACCCGCATTAGGAAGGGCGAGATAGATACTGAAGGGAGACTCCTGAAGCCCAGCCCCTCGAGGTGAGGAAGATCCTCGAAAGGGATAATATCTGAACCCGTGCAGGCAAGCGCATTGTGGAGAAGGACAGGCTTGACCCGTGGGGCTCAAGTACAATCAAAGACTATTCCAGGCTTCAGTCTGAATTCGGAATTGAGCCTGTAGCCCCGCTGCTCCAGCGCTTCAAGAGACTCAGTCACCATCTTAGTCGGGAGATCGACTTCGGACAGCGTGACCTTGCGAGGGTCCTTGACGCCATAGACAAGAACAAACCCTATGCAGTGATGAGTGGAATCAAGCCAGACGGGAGCTTCCATCTCGGGAACAAGATGACCGCCGACGACATGGTCTACTTCCAATCCCTGTCCAAGAAAGCAACGGTGTTCTATGCAATAGCCGACGTCGAAGCATACGCGGACAACGGTTTGTCCTTCAAGGACACTTCGAAGATAGCTATCAAGAACGTCGCTGACATGCTCGCCTTGGGCCTAGATCCAAGAAGGGCCGTAGTCTACAAGCAGAGCGAGGAGCTGAGAGTGATGCGGATGTCCACCATCTTCTCCCGAGGCGTTACTAACAACATGCTTAGGGCGATTTACGGAGAGAGACAGATAGGCCTCTATCTTTCCGCATTGGTCCAGGCGGGCGACATCTTGATGCCGCAGCTGTCGGACCTCGGCGGCCCAAAGCCAGTCCTCGTGCCAGTTGGGGCCGATCAAGACCCCCACATCAGGCTCGCGAGGGACCTCGCGGCCAGGTACAGCGACGAATTCGGATTTGTCCCTCCCTCAGCAGTCTACCACAGGTTGCAACTCGCTCTCACTGGGGGCTATAAGATGTCAAAGAGGGTCCCGGAGTCAGGATTCACATTGGACGACACTCCGAACGAGGCCTCGAAGCGGGTGCTCAGCGCCTTCACTGGCGGAAGGGCGACAATCGAGGAGCAGAAACGCTTGGGGGGGAGGGCCGACATCTGCCCCGTCTATGACCTCTACCGCTTCCACTTCGCAATCGACGACGAACACTCGCAGCGGGTCTACCGAGAGTGCGTCAAAGGAACCAGGATGTGCGGCGAATGCAAGCAGGAGGCTGCGAGCCTGGTAAAGAAGTTCCTCGAAGACCATCTCAAGCGGCGGGAAGCGCTGATGAATGACGCGAAAGAGCTCCTCGCGAAGAGCCGGAACTACCTCGCATCCACTGGAAGGTAAGAGAGACATGTCGACCTCGCTCCACCCGATTGAGAGGAAGGTCCTCGCCTCCTTGGCCAGAGAAGGCAGACTCAGTTTCGAGGCTCTAGTGAGTAAGACGGGGCTCAAGACGGACCAGGTGAGACGTTCGCTGCAGTGGCTCTCCTCCAAGGGTCTGGTGACAATCAAGGAAGCAGAAGTGGAGAGTCTCATTATCGGCCATCCTCCGCCCGAGCTCACCTTGGTTAACGTGGTCGTTGAGTCGCCTGAGCCACTCACCATTGACGCGCTGAAGTCAAAGTTCGCCTCTGAGAGCGAATTCTCCGCAGCCTTCGGGCGGGCAAGGGCCTCTGGATGGGTCAGTCTCGACCAGGGGCAGTCCCCTCCCGTCGTCAGAATCGCTGACAGGGACGGGCCTCGGGCCCTCGGTTCAATCATGGCTTCGGTCTTAAGAGGCGCGGACGAGGCATCGTTTTCGGATGCTGAGCGAACAGTCCTGGTCGAACTGGTAAAGCGAGGGGTCCTCAGGAAGTCGACCGTCCGCAATTCGTCGATTTCCATAACTGAAGCGGGAATGAAGGCCGCAACCGCGAAAGAGGCCGAGAACTCCTTGGATAGGCTCTCTCCGGAGATTATCGCTTCCGGAGCCTGGCGCGGAAAGAGACTGAGGCCAATCGATGTCGAGGCGAAGGCTCCCAGGTTCTATCCCGGCCGGAGGCACCCTGTCAGGGATTTCATCAGAGAAATAAGAGAAACCTACATCTCCATGGGTTTCACAGAGCTGGAGGGAAGCAGCGTCAACCCGGCGTTCTGGAACTTCGACGCGCTCTTCATTCCGCAGGACCATCCTGGCAGGGAGATGCAGGACACGTTTTACCTCGAGGGGCTCATGGACAGGGAGATGAGTCGTCGGGGGATTGTAGCAAAGGTCGCGGCGACCCATGAGAACGGCTGG
>JBEKJM010000078.1:0-6983 GCA_050011215.1 Nitrososphaerales archaeon | reverse complement strand
ATTGGCGATCATCTTCGTCGTCTTCTTGGGCGGTTAGAACCGAAATCGACCGCCGTATCGCTTCCAGCCTTGTGGAATTCCGTAAACCAGTCTGTTAAGACAATTTGGGCTCATGGCCTAAGCATACACCACGCCTTAGCTTAACGCACGAAATGGTTCCACTCCAACAGGCCGGGCCGGTGTCTATCTTAACAGGATGGGCCTCGTCGATGGGCGCCTTCCGGAGAAACAGGTTGCCTTCGACGAAGAAGGTGGTCGCGGCCGCACTCTGTAACGCCGGCTACTCCTACCGGGACGTTGCGTCGATGGTCGGCGGCCTGTCGTACATCGCAGCAAGGGACGCCTATCTAGCCATGCTGACCAGCCTTCCCGAGGAGAGCAAGAAGTTCCGGCGGGAGGTCGCCATCGACGGCGCGGATGTGCATCTTGAAGGGCGCAGCTTCTACCTCTGGCTCGCTAGAGATGTCGACGCCGGCGAGATCATGGCCTTTCACGCCTCCCCGGGGCCCTCAGCAGAGGATGGAGCTAGGTTCCTGGCTGCCATCGCCGCCCAGTGTAGCAACAGGCCGCTCCTGAGGCCAGGCGCTGGTCCCAACTATCCGAAAGGTTTGATCAACCTGGACCTGTACTTCCAGTCTGCCTCTCCACCGTCGATCATAGGGCGAATCGGCAGATTGCTTCTTGGAAGTGGCTGATTACATCCGACTTGAAGAGGTAGAGCCATTGGCGAAGATGCACACACCCGCAAAGCGCTCGATCAAGTGATCGGGCTCGTCCTCGACGCCGTAACAGAATGACACGTGGGCCAAGGCCATGGGACTCCGCCGAAGGTCAAGGAATTCTAATCAAAATACCCGCTTTCTCTACCTCGTCCCGCAGAACTTCGCGCTGCGAATCTGTGTTTGTACCCATTCCGACAACTCCCGCTATGCGGGTTGGGCCCCACTACTAGTCAAGAACGAAATAAGGAGCGCATAGGGCATTTTCGTCCCAATCCGCTCTTCGCCGTCTCGTGACGTCTACGGAGTCTTTGCTGGCTGCGTTGGCTGAGGGGCCGCAGTCTTCGGGGCCTTACTGTCCTTCATCATCCACCATGCAATGCCGATGATGACTAGGATTATCCCCAGTCCGATGCCGCCCAACCCTATGGTCTTGTGGTAACTCGCTGCTTCCATCGCCCCACCTACAATGAGGGCCAGGATGCCCAGGACCAGAATCCACATTCCGTATCCCATCTTCATGGACCCTTGTCTCGCAGGTGCGCTATTTAGCCCTGAGGTCCGTCTTAAGAGCGATGAGTGGCGGCGTAAAGAAGATTGGATTCCATCTTGCCAGGTCAACGAACCTTTTGCCGGCTCTGCGTGTGTAGAAGACGGGCGTCAGCAGGGGTTCAATCGCGCGGGCGCTCGGGGTCGTTGAGTGGCCTGCTCGGCTTGCTACGGGCAATGAGAGAAGCGAAGCGTCGGTCCAAGAGGGCGCGTTCTGTGAGTCCTTGAACAAGTCGCAAGGTTCACTTTGGTCATATCGACCACGATATCAAGGTAGATAGACTGGGTTGGTTCGCCATGAAGGAGGATTGGAATGAAGTGGACCACCAGGCCACTGGTCGCTCTAGCTAGGAATGGCGCTTCCTTTGTTCACCGTCACTTCGAATTAGGGAAGTTCTGTCAGGGTTGCGCATCGCTATTAGGTGACTGTCGCGCCCCAACCCCAAACTTGTTCGGGACATGTGAATTTCAGATTCATATGGATTAGGTTGTGGTTCCCAAGGCTTATTACCTCTCTATCCACCTTCGCGTTTAGAAGAAGAGAATGACGCACATAAGATCAAGAATCGTACTCTCTCTAGCAGCATTGATCATCCTCTCGATTGCACCATCAGTATCAGCAGCCACCCTGGGCGCTCCGGTTAGCACCGCTACCACACCTGATCCTCCATTGAATCCTACAGCATATGCAGCCTATTCAGGCGACTACAGCTATGTGGCGGCAGGCGCCGCCATGAGAAACCAAGGCTATGGCAACATCTCTATTACCTGGACTGGGACTTTATTCAAAGCGTACCTAGTCTGGGGGTACATCTATCCGACCCAAATCAGCAGTGCAGGTACGTTCAACGGTGTCAACATAACTGGTACGTTCCAGTCCACTGACTTGAGCCCATGCTGGGGGAATGGAAACCTCTCGGTATACGCGGCCGATGTGACATCCTTGGTTGTAAACGGAATCAACAACCTGAAGAACTTTCCCTCAGGGATAACTGACGGTAGTGACCCCTGGAGCGCAGCCGAAGCACCACTCGACGAAGGCGCAAGCCTGATCGTGATATATGTGCCTGCGGCGGCAGTCACTAACCAGGTTTACGTCTATACAGGAACCTATACTGAGACCAACGGAGGTTCGCTGACCAGTGTGTTCGATCACGGGGCGACCATTGCAACCGTTGCAACTACAACCTTCGTAATCGCGGACGGTCAGCTCCCATACAACACGGCGGCGTGGAACAACGCAACAATCGATGCCAACGCGTTCTCCGGGAGTGATCCGAAGACCTCAACAGCAACGTGGAGCTACGGAAATCTCTGGGACACCAAGACATACAGTGTACCAGTGGCATTGGGTTCGACACAGGATAACGCGACGATAACAGGCAGTGGCGGTGACTGTCTCACTTGGGCTGCCCAGGTACTATCGTTCCCTTCGACTGCACCAATCACACCACCGACAACCGGCGTTCCTCAGTTCGGGATGCCTATGATAGTTGTCGCAGTCAGCTTCCTCGGATTAGCATTCCTAGCCAAGAAGAAGTCAAGTCTGTCAAGCAAGGCGTCTTAGGAATAAGAGTCAATCTTTTCCTAGGACCTACCCTTCTTTTTCGAAGCAATTCAGGATGAAGTAACTTCAAGATTTCGTACGGGAAGACCGCGGCCATCCCTATTAAACGTCGGGCAAAGGTCGTCGCTAGGAGCCCAATGACAGACACAGGATTGTTCTGGGATGATGACCGAGGAGGCGTTTTTCACTTTTCGAACGAACAAATCGCCAGGTATCAGGTGTCTTGCATGTGTTTGAGCCACAAATGCGCCAGCGGATGGAGAAAGGGCTTCCAAGAAGAGAGGTTTCGACTTGGAGCCCGACTGACAACTGGGTAATGCAACCGCTTCGTGGAACGGCGAGGCCGAGACTTGCCACACCTTCCGATCTCTCCGCCGTTCTGCCGAACACGCGGGACTCGCCGATTTCTCGAACGATCTTCTTCCCTGTCACGCATAAGTGGGGCAGAATAGGCATGGTGTCACACCCTAAGAAATGCACTTCCGGGGCTAGGATTCGTTCGGGGCCTAGCACGCTGGCGGCCCTCGCAGGCAGGCCAAGAGAAGTTCCTCTGCAGGGACACGAGCTGACTTTGCAAAATAGGGGGGCTCAGCCTCCGTGCTTGTTTGCCCCCAAGTGCTGGTCTGTTACCCTCTGAGGACACTATAGGTGTGGAAAGGTCATCTGTTTCGGTCCCCCTGCAGGGTAACTCCTTGCATCTGCGCCTGGGCCTGCATGGCGGCTAATCCCGGAAACTGGCAGGCTGGGTCCAGCGAACTCGTTCCTCTTCTGGATGGACCGTGGTCTGCTCATCTCGCTAGAGTCCACGTTATGGTTACGAGTAAGCCGGGGCAGAAGACACAGGTGAGGACTCATGGCCCGAACGCTTCGAGCCAAAGGACGACGAGCGCACCGGGATTGATCATGCCCAGCGTGGACAGTAACTGCGCATGCTTTGCCTTCTGACTGGCATCTCGGAAGCGTTCTGCCTTCGGCCGTATTAGCAGTTGCAGAAGCCTCTGACGGTTATAGTGAGCGTCACATATTCGGCGGAGTTGTGGTCCGCAGAAGCTGCGAATCCTATCCTGAAGGTCTGGGCCGTAATGGGATTGACAATGCAGTCGGTTGTGCAGTCGGGCATTGAAACGAAAGTGACGGTCTTGTCGCTCGAGGACGTGCTGAACGAGACTCTGTAACCGATATCCCAGTCGGTGTTGAATACAATTAACAACAGGTACCCAGTGGTGTTCGCTAGGACTCGGAAGCCGCACGCGATCACGGGCGGATTCTGCTGGTTCAGAGCGATGATGCGGTCCACCCCGAACCCGTTCAGCCCCGAGCAGATAGAGTTAGGGCAGCAAGACGACTGGTACGCCCCACCGTTAATCGCCGGCCCGTTGACGGTGACGTAATCGACTATCAAGCCTGAATAGCCATTGGGAGCGCTGTAGGAGTTCACTTGACTGACTATCTGTGGGTAAAACAACCCTCCGGAGAAACTCACGATTGCCACGATGAACAGGGAAGCGGCAATGGCGATGTTTGTCCTTGTGGCGTGTCTGCGGATGGAAGACATCCGTTCGGGCTCCAAGAAGAACGGTACTGACTGTGATTCGTATAAACACTGTTACCACGTGTGAGACAGTTCTCGGCCGACAGCAGCGGCAAATGATTTTATCTGATGGGGTGCGAGGGCGCTTTGTCGTTGCCCAAGAGCATCAAGCTGTACTGGAACGAGAAGAATCTGAACAGCGGGGACGCCCTGGCTGTTCTCTTCGGCGACAGAAAGGAGACCCTCAAGGCCGCGAAGCTGGCAATCGCGAGGATGAAGCAAGTAAACACGCTGTCAATGACCAAACGGGAGATGAGGTTCTTCGCCAAGGAGCTCCAATCAGGGAAACTCGGCGTCAAGTACAGTTACCACAACTTCTACACGAAGTTGCTGAGAAAACTCCTTGACATGGGGTTCGTGGAAAAAGACGTCCTGATCTGGGACCAGAAGAGGCGGAAGACCATGGCCGTTTACCAGCTGAGGCTGCAGCCGATACCGGAGCGAGCGCCCCAGAGCGGGTTCGTAAGGCAGACGTGGCAGGTGGCCAAGGGTTGGAACGACCTGGTTCAGAGCTAGGCCCCTGGCTCCATTGTGTGGAACCTGACAACGCTGTGGGAGCATTGTCCTGCCGCATCGATATCGATATCAACCATGATATCAGTGCTGAAGAGGTGGAAGCATGAAGTCTGTCCCTTTCCTCATTGACTGTAGAGAGCTCACGATGGACGAGGAGTTGGCGTTGGCATCAGCAGTCAGCGACTCGTTGAATGGTCAAGGAATCGCCCTGGTGGACGGAGAGAAGATCGTCATCGATTTCTTCGGAAAGGGGCAGTTGGACAAGGAGGTGGTTGAGTCAGTCGTCTCGGCGTTTGTGAGGCAAAGGAAGGGGCACGAATTCTACTCCGTCGAGCGCATGGGCGACTCCCTCGTGGTGCACTCGGCTGACCCCATAGCGGCGTCGCGAAAGAGGGCCACGGAGAAGCTCCCACCCAACCTCCTGAAGCTAGGCGATTCTCTCTTGGTGAATCCGTCTGATTCTGCGGTATCACGAAGAAGGATTACGGAGAAGCTCCCTCCAAATCTCTTCAAGTGCCCATTCTGTTCCTTCGTCACACCGTATGAAGAGCTGTATGTAGTCCATACGAGATCGCACGGCTTCAAGTGACCGAGAAGAGACCTGGGGGGATACCTTGGGCAGGCTTACGCGGGCTAAAACGACTGATAGTTCCTCGTCCTGAATGCGCCTATTACCAAGGCGATCCCAGCTATCACTAATAGCGCAGGCAGGAACGGGAGCTGAACCTTGAAGAAGACCACCGGAGCGTAGACGATGGCTACGAGGAAGCCGAGTCCAATCGTCAACACACTCAGCTTCAGCCTCAGGAGAGACCGAGCGAGGTTCAGCAGAATGAATAGGATTCCAGTGCCGAGTGCGAAGACAGGGTGGTTGATGCTGCCGACCGGATTGCCGTTGAGGAAGGCCGTGACAACGCCGAACCAGATGAGGAAGAGTCCCCAGAATACATTGGTCAGGGTTTCGTTGCGCACTTGAGTCTCATGTAGATGTGGTCCATGTATCTTTAAACTTGACAAACGGACAGAACAGTACAGGTTTTCTTCGCCCGGTAGCCTCGCGAAGATTTCTTAAATAATCGGAGCCAGCGACGTCCGAAATTCTGGGGGTAGGGTTCGGCGAACAACTGGCTTCTTGGAGTACTCTTTGGAATGATACAAGGAGTGTCCGAATGGCTCCCCATAAGCAGTAAGACGCAGATCATCATAGCGTCGTACTACTTCTTACCCATCTTGAAACTCAAACAGAGCTACGCCCTTGGACTCTTCCTCGAGGGAGGAACATTTATCGCTGCGGTCGTCTATTTCAGGAGGCAAGTCTTCGGGGTCCTCAAGGCCCTGATAGGGAGGGGAGATCAGGAGGAACGGATGCTCCTGAAGTTCCTCTTTATTGCTACCGCAATCACGGCGGTACTGGGAATACTGATCTACACGGTGGTCTCAGATTGGGCGACAGGCCCGGCACTCGGGATCCCGATGATCATCCTCGGATGCGTGTTAGTGGGTGACGGAATTCTCATAACTCTTGCACGGGGGAGACGAACGCCGACAAGGAGTCTCGCTGACCTGAGGAATCGAGACATGGTGATAATCGGAATTGCCCAGGGAATAGCGGCATTCCCAGGTGTGAGCAGGTCGGGGGCGACCGTTTCCGCCATGCTACTAATGGGCATCAAGCCCGAAGAATCATTTAGGCTTTCGTTCTTGGCCTTGATACCAGCATCGATAGGAGCCGCCGGCGTCACAGTGCTACTCCCGGGGGCCAACATCGGCTCGGTTGTCGACATCCTTACGTTACCCGCAATCCTGCTGGCAATCACGATCGCGGCCTTGGTCGGTCTCGTCTTTATCAGGGCACTTCTCAAAGTTGCAGGAAGCAAGCGGATTGCGCTCCTCACTTTCGTACTTGGCGCCCTAGCAATCTTTAGTGGGATAACCAGCATCTATTTCGGTGCGTAACCACGGGTTACCAAACCATGCGAGAAAGCCCACAGGCTTCAGTCGTGGGATGAATCGCATTGGTGCTTAAATAGAAAATCAACCC
>JBEKJM010000077.1:0-7057 GCA_050011215.1 Nitrososphaerales archaeon | reverse complement strand
CGTAATGACCATCTTGCCGCTGAGACCCATAGGAATCCCGTCAACGGCCTCGCCGATCTTCCTACCGACCAGAAGCTGTGCATTGTTGTCCTTCAGCTCATGGACCTCCGACTTCCCGGTCTTGGAATCGGACAGAACCAGCTTGAACTGGGCCATTCAGGGGCTCCGCTAGTGGCGAGAATATAAACAATCAGAAGCCTAGGAGAGGTAAGGATCTTCAGTCGAGCGAACGCTAGCGGAGAGAGTTTAGAGAGTATCTGTGAGTGTTGAGGAGCTTGCGGTAAGGAGGTGATGAGGCGTTGCAAGTCGCGTTCTGGGTTCTTGCTACGCTCTACGCCTAGAACGCGTACATCGGGTCGCTTAGTCCTTCTATCTTGATTATCTCCTCGAGCGCCTTCACCTCGTCTTCCGTGAGGGAGCCGAGGAACTTGGTCCGCAGCATGCGCGCTTCGTGACTCCTCGGCAGCGTGTAGAGCGTGTCCTCCTCCTTGACCTGCCTGCCCAGTGTGGGACCGTCGACCGATATCGCGACGCTGTCTCCCTGCTTCGCTTCGACGACGGCCTTGCCGTTGTCCTGAATCTGCTCGACCGTTCCGAGCTCTCGACCGTCGCCTGACATCAGTTTGACCTTGGGCTTTAGCTGGCCTGCTAGCACTTCTACCCCGAAGACAGCAGGGTCGTTCCTTCGGAAGAAGGCACCCGGGAGGACCCGCAGCTTGCACGGGCGGGTCATGCTGGAGAGGGCGCTCTTTTGGTCCGACTCCCTCTTGGCCGCTGCCCAGTTCGCATAGTTGTCAATCACTTCGTAGATCACTTCAGAAACGAAGATCTGCATGGACCCCACGAACTCCTCCGCCTCAGGCAGGACTTTCGAGTCGAAGCCCAGAATCGCAGCGAGGTAAGGGTCGTGTTCCCCGACAACCTCGGCCTCGACGATGTCGTTCTTCGTGATGTCTCCAATGTCGGCCCGCCTCACAGGAATCCCCCTCTCTTCTAGCATCCTGAGCAGGGCCTCTAGTCCGCCCACGCTCGCCGCCTTCACAATCACCCCCATGTTCTCCGTCTTCACGAGGATGTTCGTGAGCTCCTTCTCCATCTCGCCCTTGAGAGCGACGAACTGTTCGTCGGTCTCGAACGAAGCCACGGAGGTCCCGGCCACCACTCCCGCCAGGTCGGCGGAGACGAGCTTGACCCCCGCTGCGGCATAGACGGAATCGACCGGAGTGAACTTGTCGCGCGGGTCCCGCATCTCGTCGAGGGGCTTGGGCATGAAGAGGGCCTTCACCTTCGACTTGAACGCTCCGTCTCGCCTTACGAGGCCGATGGAGTCGCCGACGCGCAGGCATCCCTCGGTCAGTACGATGTTCGCAGTTTCTCCGATGCCCGTTTCCTCCTGCATCTCAAGGATTATCCCCTTGCCTCCTCGGCCTTCGTCGGCCACCCTGAGCCTCCCCTTCAGGAAGTGCTGCGAGAGGCCTATGAGGACGGCGAGGAGTTCTGGGATGCCGATCTTCGCCCGGGCCGAGACCGGAACGATGGTCACCTGCTGACGGAATTCCTTGACCCTATAGTAGGCATCCGACTGGAACCCGAGCCTCGAGAGGCCGCCGACGACGTTGTAGAGCCTCTCCTCGAGCTCGTCGTTCCACTCGGGAGGCTGGTCGTTCAGGACCGACTGCAGCGGGCCCTTGCTTCCTTTCTTCCACCCCTTGATCATGTCGACCTTGTTCAACGCCACCAGGAACGGGACTTTCCGCTGCTTCAGAATGTCGATGCTCTCCAGGGTCTGATTCTCCAGGCCTTTCAGCACATCGACGACCACAATCGCAATGTCCGCCGCAGAGCCTCCCCTGAGTCTGAGGTTGGAGAATACCGCGTGGCCGGGTGTGTCAATCATCAACAGGCCCGGGATTCGAAGCTCGCCTCCCGCCCTGTCGAGGAGCGGGCCGCAGATCTGCTCGAGCGTTTCGAGAGGAAAGAAGCTTGCCCCTATTTCCTGCGTAATCCCGCCGACTTCCCGGGCCTGAACTGCCGTGCCCCTAAGGGCGTCTAGGAGTGACGTCTTGCCGCTGTCGACGTGCCCTAGGACGACTACGACAGGCTGGCGCAGCCCCGCTCTCGCTTCCGGCATGGTCACCCAGCTCCTCTCTTATTGCCCCTTCACCCGGCCGATTTGCCGAAGAACGCTGCGTACTCCTTCTTGAAGCTGTCTGAGGAGTCAGAAGCATGAATCGTGTTGTCGGTCAGCCCTAGACCGAGGTCTCCCCTGATCGTTCCGGCCGCAGCCTCCCAGCTCTTGGTTGCCCCTACCATCCGCCTTACCGTGGCCACGGCGTCTCTTCCCGAGAGGACGGCGCCGACGACAGGGCCCGATGTGATGAACGAGACGAGCTCCCCAAAAAAGGGCTTTTCTCTGTGGACAGAATAGAAGTCCTCAGCCTGGACCCTAGACATCGTGAGCATGTGGAGCTTCCTTATCGTGAAGCCCTTCACCTCGAACCTCTTCAGGATCTCGCCGACCAGGCCGCGTCTGACCGCGTCTGGTTTCACCACAATCAGGGTCTCTTCAGGAGCGCTCATTGCTCCTTGCCCCTTCTGGCCCACTTCAGCTTTCTCGGATCGCGTCCGAGCTTCATGTCGTTGACCCTGCACTTCATGGAGCAGTATGATCTGGTGGAACCGTCATTCTTTGCAAAGAGGATTCCGGAACCGAGACGGACCTCTTTGCCACAGAAAGTGCATCTCTTTGGAACGTACATATCAAGTAAACACCCTTTCTCCTAATCCGTTCTGAAACCCCGTTGAATCATGCTATAAAAGCAGTAGGCGGACCTTACTCCTAGAACTCCAAGATGAACTCTACTTGAGCTTCCTCGCCTCGCGCTCAGTCTCTCGCAAGATAAGCACGTCGGCGAGCTTTATCGGGCCCTTCACATTCCTTGTCAGGATTCGACCCTTCTCTTTGCCTTCGAGTATCTTAACTCTCACTTGAGTGATCTCTCCTGCGACTCCTGTCCTCCCAACTATCTGGACGACTTCCGCGGGAGTAAGCGTTTCGACTTCTCGCTTGCTCATAATCCGTATATGACTCCTCTAAGTCTATGTTATAAGGCACGCGATGCGTTTCTGACGATTGGTTGTTTTTCTCGTCTGTCATGCTATCGCCTTGCGATTGCATCGAAGTGTGACAGGAGAGCATCGTTGATAAGCTCTGCGAAAAGTTGAAGAATTTACATCATTTTGAGTGCGACGCGAGTTCGTCCGTGCGAAGCGCGGCTCCGAGCGTCGCTGGAAGTCTTCTAGGCGCTCTCTTTGTCTAGGAGGACTAGTGACTGTGTTCCTATGGGGTTAAGCAGTCAGTGTCTTCAGCGGCTTATGGGCGCGAGTTCGAGCAGTCTACGGTTGGGGTGCGCCGAGGCTGTACGGGTTGGAACCAGCTACGCCGTTGCCCTTGCAGAGGTTGTTAGTGTAGGTGTTCGCTGTCCCCTTTGTTCCCGAGCCTGAAGAGAGGTCGTAGTAGCCGTACTGTGCATTCTTGATCGCTGTGTTGCTGGTGAGAGCGTTGTTGTGAGAGAATTCGAGGTCGAAGCCGTCCCACTTGTTGTTGTTCGCAGTGTTCTTAGTGAAAGTGCTACCAGATGAGAACCAAAGCTCGAAGCCATCGTAGCTGTTCTTGTTCGCCGTGTTCTTGGTGAGAGTGCTGCTGTTAGAGGCGTAGAAGTAGAAGCCTGGAGCGCTGTTGTTGTTCGCAGTGTTCTTGGTGAAGGCGTTGCTGAAGGAAAAGTAAGAGCTGAAACCGATACCGCGATTCTTGTTTGCCGTATTCCCGGTGAGCGTGCTACCGTTAGACTCATCCAAGAAGAATCCATCGTACAAGTTCTTGTTTGCCGTGTTCCCGGTGAGAACGTTGCCGTTAGAGGTGAGAAGGTAGAATCCGCCATAGTAGGCGGTGTTATTGTTTGCCGTGTTCCCGGTCAGAGTGTTGTATGACGACTCGTAAAGATAGAAGCCTTCCCAGCCGTTGTTCGCCGTGTTCTTCTTGAGAGTGTTGTCAGGGGAGAAGTAGAGGGAGAAGCCCGTAGGGTTCCCCTTCGCCGTGTTCCCCTTGAGAGTGTTGCTGTTGGAGTTAATGAGGTAGAATCCATCGCTGTAAGGGCTGTTCTCCGTGTTCCCGGTGAGCGTGTTGCCTGAAGAGTACTGAAGGTAGAAGCCATACCACAAGTTGCTCTTCGCAGTGTTCCTGGTGAGCGTGTTGTATACCGTCCCGTTTAGGAAGAAACCATAGAGGAATCCCGTAACCTTACAGTTCTTGACGACGACGTAGTCTTGCCCAGTGATATTGATCCCAACGCCGGTACCTGAACCTGTTAGTGTGTGCCCGGCACAGTTGAGAGTTATGCCACTGGCTCCGATGACGAGACCCGTCCCCATACATGGAGTGCTGACGCTGCCGATGTTCGCCTTCAGAGTCGTGTTCGTCGTGATGACGGTGCCGCACGGAAGAGGAACCATTGCGGAGACTGGGACGGCCGAAAAGGCAAACGCGGAACCCAGAACTGTGAAGAAAAGCAGGACAGCCAGCGGAATTTGCGAGGACTTCCTGTCCTTCAATTCTAACCATCTGTGCCAGAATGTGTTATTTACGAATTGGGGCGAGTTCCAAGCCTGCGGCAGCTTGGCCTGACGGAGAGAGTTTAGAGAGTTTCGTTGAGCGGTGAAACAGAATAGTGCCGATTGCCGGTACTTAGTAATGAATATTAACGAGACCCCGCTGAATTCTTCCCTGTCCGTTGCGGGGCGACCCCTCACAATCAGATGAGCTGGACATTATCGAGTATCCATAGCACTAGAGTGAGCGTGGACGCTAAGACGTTCCATGCGCGCCCCAAAGACAAGAACTGGATGCGCATCGTGAAGGAGGTCGACCCTGCTTCCTACGAGCTTCTGATGGGGTGCGGAAGGATGTTCTGGACTGCCAAGTGTCTCGGTCAAGAGCAGCATACGACTCATGTGAAGAACATGTGCCGGAAGGATTCTCTTTGCTCTGCCGACTCGTATCGTAGGACGATGGAGCTGACCGAAGACCTCGTTCGGGTGGTTCGGGAAATCTGTCTGGCTGCTCGTGCGAAGGAGAGATTCTGGCGCTGGGAAGTGACTGTTCCCCCAGACATGAGGCGGAGAATGACCCTAGCGGACTTGGACGAGGTGGCGGTCATGGCGAGGAAGTACGTTGAGGGATACCTCAAGAGCTTCCTTCGCATAGAAAGACACGAGAGCGTCAGGATGGGAACCCTTGTTGTTCCTAGCTTCATCCACAGCAGCGACCCCTTCGGCATGAGGAAAGAGCATGCGGCCGACAGGAGGCACTTCCATGTTCACGGCGTCACCTTCGGCTTCGGGGTGAACGTCGCTGATGACTCAATAGTTAGGTTCGACAGAATGTTCATCGATGACGACAAGAACTTCGTCCGGTTCCGGGCGGGCTGGCGTGAGCTCTTGGAGGCGCGTTTTGGCAAGTCGGACGCCGTCGATATGGACTTGTTCGTCAGGTACGAGTCCGGAGAGGACGAGCTTCGGCACAGGGTTCGGTACATGTTCCGAGGGAACGTCGAGGACTTCGAGCGCTTCGTCAGGCGGTACGGCTACCCGGAGGGCTACGATGTGGAGCATGTTCGCTCGGCGCTGCTGGAGAAGAATCGGAGGCCGAGAGTCCGCTACTACGGCTGGCTGTCTTCGAGGAGTCTGGCGAAGGACTCACCGTTCATGAAGCGTCTTCACGTGGAGCTTCCGAAGAAGCTGATTCGCATCAAGCAAGCGAGGAAGATGTACTGCGACAAGTGCGGCTGCGAGATGGAGATAGACTACTACGGCGGGCTGAAGACTCAGGCGGAGATTGAGGCGGAGGGCGGGACGATCTCCGTGAGGCTCAGGCGGCCGCTGGTGTTCGACGGAGGATAGGAGATGCGTCGATACTGCATGGGCTGTATTGAGCACAACTGTGACGGCAGTGTGTATTGGGCGATGGATGACGCTGATTACTGCCCGTTTCATGCTATGCTGCTGGAGTTTCGTATCGCTTCAGGCGCAGAGCCAAGCAGATTCGTCGCTGCACAGATTGCAGACATCACGTCGAGTCGCATGATTCTCGCGAAAGCAGGAATGCGTTGAACGAGCGAGGGAGCGAAGCGACCGAGCGAGAAGCATGATGTGGTTTTGGTGAAATCGACGAAGTCGAGGACTCGATATGGGCTGGAGGAACCGAGTTAGAGTTGAAGACTGAGAAAGACGAGCTGCTCTGAAGTCTTCAAAGAGTCAGGTCTGAGTAATCCCATTACCCGACGAAGCGGTCGGCCCTGCCGAGGCGGCCCCACTTCCTGAAGCATGCGCCTGCTCCTTCGCTATAGGTTTTTGAATCTGCGTGACAACGCTATTGCGCGCGCTAGTGTCGCCGTTGTAAAGAGGGTTCGGGAGAAAAACCGAAGGTTCGTCGCCTGACGCGCGGGCTCATTCGTAGCTTCAGAGTGCTAAATGGTTAGTGGACTGAGAAGTGGAGTATTGCCACCTGTCCCCATTCGTCTGCTGCCGCCACAGTATACTGGCCGGGAACGAAGGGAGTGGAGTCCGGGGGAGTGTTTGGGTTTGCCCCACTGCCAATAATCGGAATGTTGAGTTCCCCTGCGAGACTCTGAAGGTTCCAGTAGCCACCTGTAGTGAAGTTCTGCGCCAGGGTGAAGGGGCCCAGTGTTTGGTTCGAACTGTCAACATCGTAGATGCCAGTGAGGCTGGCTTGGTCGCTCGTCGGCTGGAAGATGACGTGGTCGACGTTAACCGCTTCCATGCACATGTAGTAGAAGGGGACGTTAGCAGTAGCCTGCAGTCCGCTCAGGTCGTAGTCGCCCTTCAGAACGACCATCTGCGTTGGAAGGTCATAGAAGCACGGAGCCCAAAGGGCAACGGGAACTCCCAGGAATTGGAAGTTGCTCGCGTACTTGTGGCGGTCGTTCGCGGTCCTGATTACGTTGGTCTGGGGAAGTGTGTTGAAGATGGAAATCGTCAC
>JBEKJM010000076.1:0-7170 GCA_050011215.1 Nitrososphaerales archaeon | reverse complement strand
GGGCATGTCCTGCCCTACGTGTAGGTCCACATCCCTCATGGGTTGATTTTCTATTTAAGCACCAATGCGATTCATCCCACGACTGAAGCCTGTGGGCTTTCTCGCATGGTTTGGTAAGGTGGGAAGTCGTTCGGGCAGTTGTATTCGATATACTCAATGAGCATCCCCGCTCTAGAGCTGACATGATTCGATAGAGCGAAGGTGTAGGTTGCGTCCCCAATGAAGCCTTGCGCAGTCTCGGTGGTGCTATCAGGAAAGGTCATGTTGAACCTGTAGACCCCAAGCCGTACTTGTATCACTGTTTGGGTGGTCGTGCTTCCTGACGGCACCGGGCAACCTGAGTATCCTTGTGGACAGATTGTCTCGAACTTCACCCCATCAAAAGTCACTGAGGCATTACGAATGTAGGCATATCCGGGGTTCTGAACAACTACATCGGATGAGATGTCATCTGCGTAATAGAACGACCCGTTCACATTCATCACGAAGACGTTCTTGTTGACATAAGTAGCGGGTAGAGTTGTAGTTGAGACCAAAGTGGTAGTATGCTGGCCAGAATAGCCGACGAGATACCCCACCCCTGCACTGGCAATAACTAGGAGAATCACAAAGGCGGCGACTACCTCATTTCTCATGCCTTAGATTGCAGGTTCGGCTGGATTTACGCCTACTGCTCAGAACGGCCCAGTGATTTTGGAGGGGCCGGATAGCGCCGACCCAACCTCCCCTGAAGGCATCTCTAGGCGTCAGTAACTATCGTCTTGATTTCTGCCCATTCATGACCACAGTGCACGCACCTGTAGTGGTATCGGTATCTGGAGAACTCTTTCCTTACGGAATATGGCTGCCAGGCGTTGGCTCTGGTCGCTCCCGCAAGGGCAGAGGGTTCGCCTTGCGCCATGGCGAAATCATGATTGACGAACTCCTTCTCCTCCAGTTTTTTGGTGAACGGCCAGTGGCATTGTGGGCACATTCCTAACGGCAAGGGCTCCTTAGGTCTGCCCGCCCGAGAGATTTACCCGTTTCGAATGATGGCAAGGCTTCGTTGGTTCGGGCTGGAAATACACACATCATCAGAGCGGCCTAGCGATCTTGATGGCGCTGGTGCCCCACCTTTGGTCTGAGCATGACTAGTTAGGTTCTATTCTACGTAGAGAAGGTAGATCGCGAGAATCCAGACAAGGACGATGCCGAGACCAATCGCGCCCAGCTTGACTTCACCCTTCACAATCGCCAAGACTCCGAAGACTGAGGCTAGAACCATCATGGGAATGGGTATCAACAGAAGGGCTGCTAACCCACAGATGATGGAGTAGTATGCCAGATTCCTGGGCGAAAACGCACCAGTTGACTTGGATGGCGATGGCGCTGATTGCGCTTGAAGAGAGTGTCCGCAGTTGGGACAGGATGCTGCTTGAGGGGAGACGTCTTTGCCGCAGTTCGGACAGAAGCCCATGCTCAGCGTAAGTCAGGAAGTTTTCGCCTAATAAGCGTGAATGAATGTTCGGAATATGCACGAGTCAACCGGACTCGAACCAGTGGTCCTAGTGGCGTCGGAAGGCCAATCGAGGCGTCGTTGGGGCACGGCGCGCGCAAGAGTGGATTCCTGGCATTGTCAAGCCACGAGAGCAATGCCCATTTACGAGCCCAAGCCCACTGCGGGAACTGTGAATTACCTGCACCTAGTCAGGAACCTGGTATACTCAGTGATCCTCGCGGTAGCTATCACCGCGGTGATGTTCTTCCTAACATTCCTCGCGTCAGGCTTCCCGACCATCTCTCCAGTAGATTCGCATGGATGCAGCCTGTCCCACGCCTATGGTTTCCCGATTCGGTTTGAGTTCTACAATACGCCCTACTCTGCGCAGACTGGGTCATGTGGTCCCAATTTCTGGTCCTTTGACCAGACTGGTCTGGCTGCTGACCTCGCGATTTGGCTGGTGGTCGCATTCCTGTTTCTCAGCTTGAGGTCGTATGGAGCCACCTCCATCCCGCCGCAGTCGCCTTCCGCGGGGTAGCGACGAAGAGGAAGTCGGAAGAGATACCGAGCGACTGAACCGTTCGCTCTCAAACCTCGTCACTTGAAGACGGCTTCGCTCGGCTCGCTATCGACGCCCTTCCTCCTCTTCTAGCCACCCTCTCGGACGGCCTGGGGGCGGGCCCTTTCTCAATCTAGGGAGAGAAGCGTCGGGGACTGTCACTTTTCGTCAGAAGGTCGTGCCGTCATCTTCATCACCCGAATTCTAGGCTCAAGCGAATCCTGACGCTGGCAAACACTGTTTGTAGCCCCCCGCATGCGACAGGTCTGCCCCCCGGGAGGGACTTGGACCGAAAATAGGTACAAACCTTGAACGCGAGACCGCACTACGGTCGTGTTCATGTGCGGGAAGTGGGATTCCCTGGCACATAAGTGGATTAGAATCCAACGCGCGCTCAGCATGCGGGGAAGGGCATGTCTTGAGCACTCTCGAAATCGGTCTTAAGAGCAGAAATAAGACCCAAGCCAAAGCCTTTGACACCATGATAGCGCTGGACAGAGTCCAGAAAGTGGGTCTTGCATTCTTCATTGCAGCGTGGGCTGTCCTAATCACAGGAGCAACCTTGTCTCTCTGGCAATCTACTGAGGGTATCTTTCTGTCTCTTCTTCTGCTGAGTTTCATTGCATTTGCCTCAGACCTATTCAGTAGGAAGACGGGGCTCAGGACTCGGGGAAAAATCGTCACTGTTGTTGTCATCGTCGGATTGTTACTTCTGTTCTATGCGCCAGCTGTGCAGTCGCTTCCGAGTGGGCAATCCACTGGAACGGAATGTAATCCGCATGGCTGTTCGGAGGTGTATCAGTTCAAGTCGCTAACAGACTTCCTCTGGTGCTGGGGTGCAATCTATCAATATTCGCCGCCTCCCGTGTCAGACTCCTGGTTCGGCATCGACACGGGATGCCCGCCGCCTCCGGGTCCCTGACACATGTGTGGCGCGCGCGGGCCCGGTGGGGCCGGCCCCCAACAGTTCTGGAGAGTGGATTCAGTGCAGCTCGGAAGCAACTGCAGATGGGTTGAATCCTTTGAATATCAGCCATACCGCGATGGCCATTTCTTGCACGGCTATTGGAAGAGCCAAGATGGCTTGGGGCGTCGACAGAGGACCGATGATGCCGAACATGCCCAACAGGCCTGCTACCATGCCCAAGGCGGTCCCAACAAGACCCCAACCCGACAACCATCGGGGGACGAGTCTTGCTTGATAGAATACCAGGTAATACAACGTAGCGCCCAAGCAAAAAGCCAACAGGGACGCCACATTGCCAGCCGAATGATATGCGGCTAGCAAGACTGTGCCTGAAGTCTGAAACGACGGATCCGGAGCTGCAGCCTTTACAAATCCTTGACTCAATGTCACAATTGATAGCAGGCAGACTATACCAACAATGTAGAATACTCCCTCGATGAGCCTGAGACCGACAGCCCCAAGAGCCAGACCTTCATTGTATCTCCTCAGTACTGGATACAGCGAAATCGCAATGCTGGCAGATGCGATAGCGGCGACAAACGCAAGAAGGATTCCCGTTGATACTTGGTTTGCATTTGCAGCGACACTGACAAGATAATTCGAATCATTGATAGGCCCCAAGAATGGCACGCTTGCTAGGCTTGCAGCCGTCGCGATTATCCATAGCACTCCTGCAATTCTTGCGGTCTTCCTGTAAGTCATTTTTCCTTCCACTCTCCTCCCCCTGCTTGGTCATTTTCACTTCGACTTATTCACTCTTACTCCTGGTCGATTAGCTCGTGCAGTCGGTCTGTCTCGGAGAAGCCTAGGTCGCGCGCGCTGACTTGCAGTTCAGAGTGCGATGCCGATAGTTGGGGGTACGGAGTCATCCATTCATCACTCAACATTCCTACTACTCTTGACTGCACTCATTCGAAGTTGAGGTCACTGTCCTTATATCGGCTGACCAATCCTGTACGTCCGATAGCAGAAATGTCTCTTGAAGTAGCACGAGTGAGTGAAATCCCCGTCGGGACGATGAAACGCGTCACCGCATTCGACGAAAGCATCCTCCTTTCCAATGTCGGTGGCAAGACATACGCGACGCAGAGCGACTGCGGTCACCAGAGGGCGAGCCTCTCGAGGGGAACCCTGGAGGGAGGCATCGTCACCTGTCCGCTCCACGGAGCGAAGTTCGACGTGACCACAGGGAAGAACGTCGGGGGCATACAGATGAGAATGTCCCCCGAGATTATGCAAAAGATGCCACCAGAAATGATCGCCATGTTCCAGAAGACGAGCGAGATAATGGCTGAGATTGACATCAAACCACTAAAGACCTACAAAGTCAAAGTGAAGGGAGATTCAATCTACCTCGACAGGTAGCCCGACGTGACGCGGCAGGTCCGTGGGGCTGCGCAGGAACTCGACTCTTCATAGAAGTATGCGGTCGCCGGGACTTCAACGCAATAGATTGTGCGGAAGAGACGCACCGAACCGCAGACCGCACCGAGAAGCGGTGGGGACTGTTACCTTTCGTCAGAGGGTCGTGCCGTCACTTTCATTCCCCGAATTCTTGGCTAGATGAACCTGGATGCCACCACTGCGGCATCGTGGATGAAGTCTGAAGAGGTCATCGCCATGGGAACAATTATCGATGCGACGAACAAGAGGTACAGAAGCCCTCTGGACGCGCTCGACCGACCAGACGACACGACGACGAACAGCTCCCTCACGAGATACAACTCGCACAGCAAGATAACCATCGTGAACAGGTTTCTCAGGATCAGCAGGTCCAAGGAGTTGGTCTGGAAGTAGGCCGCGGTCACCGGATTCATCTCCGAAAGCCCCAGGAAGCTCACGCCTATGAATGTGAGAATCAGGGCAGAAAGGTTGGCCACGCTGGTTATGGTCCAAACATACACGACCCTCCTCCACGATGGAATGGCCCAGCTCGTCGCCTTCACTCCCCGAACCGCCTCATGTGCGGAAGTTCATCGTATCCGGCTCGTCCGAATCCGAGAACACCCTTTCAATCTTTCTGAGATCCCCGTACGGCACGCTTGCGCCGAGCGACCTGGGAATCTGCCAGTAGTCAGAGCGGAGGCAGAATCAGTTTCTTGGGCTTCAACGCAACCCCAGTCTCCTGTACGCCAATGCGTAGACAAATAGGAAGGACGTGACTATCAACACGAGCCAGTTGCTCACGACCCAGAACCCGGAGTAGAACCATGTCGCAAATCCTGTCACGTGCAACGTCATCTCGCCGCGGTCGAACGCGAACACCATGCAGCCGAGGTATATGATGGCCGGGAGGCCGAACCACTTGAAGGCACTCACTATCCCTTTGCAGAGGGACACGACGAACATCGTGAGGCACCACATCACCACCGCTCCTACCCCTATCGAGAGGCCTGTCGACAGCAGGTCGGCCCGTAGGTCTATGTAGAGAAGCGAGGGGTTGTATTGGAATTGATACCACAACGCGCTCTCTATCGGGTAAAGGGCGAAGACGGAGACGCCTACAAGAGCGAGCGGCAGGACCAACGACGGAGGGAACCAGGGCGCGAGCGGCCTGTGCAGCCAGGAGAAGTCCAGCCTTTTCACCGTGAGCATGGGCAAGAGGAGCGCCAGCACAGCGAGCCCCTCCGCTATCTCGGCATAAGATTGGTAGGTCCAGACCCTCGAGTTGTACTGAGAGACTACCGTCGAACAGTCAGGGAGGGACGCGTCCAGCGGCACGACGTACGCCTCTGCCTTGTCTCCTGAGCCTCCTCCGCTCCCCTTGGGGTGCGTGATGCAAGCAGGCCAGGTGCGCGGGGAGTTGACCGCCATGACAGCGAAGGTCGCCGAGGCGCACAGAAGCAAGACAACGGCGATGAGCAGAGCCCTCATGCGCCTGTGGTCTTCGTGTCCGTCTGCCTTAAGCCGTTCCGCATGGCCTCATCGTGCGCGTCTTGACAATTACTGAAGAGAAATGTCCGTGGAGAATAGGAAGTCGGCCCATACCTCTAGTCGCTCGCTGTGGCGCGTTGAGCGACCGCTCTTGGGCTTCATTCCACCTTTCTCGTGAACAGGCGCGTGGCTCACGGCGTTCTCCTCTTCACGGCAGAAACAGACCATTGAAACAAGAATGCTGAAACCATCCAGCAGAACAGGTTGCTCAGAATCGGAAACCCGAATACCCTCCAACTGCTGCTGAAGGTAGTTATGTAGAGACCTAATTCTCCAAAGTCAAAAGCCGCAATTCCGCTGAGGAAGAATACAATTGCACAGGAGACGAGCCAAATTGACCACTGGAACGCAGCGAGTATTCCTTCATCTAGCCTGAGAAGACCGAAGGAAAACCCTCCAGCTAGAAGACCTATTCCCGCACTGACTGTGAGAAAAGAGTGATACACCCAGAGCCCCATCACGGATGATATGTAGGGGATAGAGTAATTCTCATACTCCCTAACTGCAAGTGTCACATCCATTACCCCAACAAAAGCAAACCATGCCAGTCCAAGAATCGTGACAATCATCAACACGACTTTGATGCGATCCTGAAGCAATCGTCTAGGTCTTCTGAGCATCTCTGGCATAGGCCATCCAACGGAAGCCGCAACCACGAGGCCAGCTAGGACGGTTAGCCCTTCAGCCAGTTCAGCATGAACCCATTTTGGGGCAAAGAAGACAGAATAGTGAACCGGAGCAAGATACTCTTTGCACGCCTGCAATTCCGCGGCAAGGGGAAGATTCTTGGCCGCTATGCCGGCACAGAGAGGGTTGCCCAGTGAAGGAGTGAGATTTGGGTCGGGCGTCGAAAGATAGGTCTTCCAAGACACGAACGCCAATATCAGCAGCAATAATACCGCCACAGAGAGTATGCCAAACTTCATACGTCTAATCAAAAAGACCTGTCTCCAATTCAGGGTCGACCCAGATGCCTTTGGATAAGCACCCTCTTTACTTCTTTACGCGTGCGCACACCTCTGTTACACCTCTCTGCTGCAGTAGCAGAGGGTAGGTGGTAGGCACAGCAGGCGGTAGTAGTGACGGGTCAGGCAGACGCAGCACGTCCAGACCGAGAACGCAACAATGGCTAGGCCAGCGGACAGCAGAGGTGGGGAGAACAGTCATGGGAAGAGCAGTCGGAACCTTAGTGCATAGTCGAAGGGAGAGACGGAGAGGTGTGACAGCGGC
>JBEKJM010000075.1:0-7224 GCA_050011215.1 Nitrososphaerales archaeon | reverse complement strand
CTCGTTGGCATTCATGTTGATGCCAGTCCCGGACCCCGTCTGGTAAACGTCCACCGAGACCATGGCGTCGTGGTCTCCCTTCATCAGTTCCTCGGCCTTGGCCTGAATCACATGCCCCATTCCCCTGTCGAGCAGTCCCAAGGCGACGTTTGACTTCGCGGCAGAGAACTTGATTGCTCCCACAGCCCAGATTACCTCTCGCGGGAAGCGTGTGCCCGTGTTCAGAAACACTCTTCTTGAGCCTTCTACGTACTTCATGAGTTCCGTCGCGAGCCCCAGTGTTCTTAAGCCTTAGCGATGAGAAAGGCTCCCATCTACAGGCCCCTCATCCCCTCCAGGGTGACTTCGGACGCCGTCTCATGATGCTAGAGCCAGCGGAGAGCGCCCCGCGTGGGTGTCGCGACCCTTCCTGAGTGCTCGACCTCCTCCGTCTTTTCGAGCTTCGCCAGCCTGTCAGTGACCGCCACAGCCGCACGCTTCCGCGTGCACGTTGGGGTTCTCTATCTTGAAGCCCGTCCGATGGAGACTCTCGACGAAGTCGATCTTGGATCCTCTGATGAAATCGGCGTTAGCCTTTCCGGCTATGACCTTCAGTCCGCCCACGTTTTCCACGATGTCGGACTGGCCTGGCTCCTTCTCCAGACTGAGGGCATACCTGTAGCCTCCGCTACAGGCGCATCCTCCGCCCTGGTAGACCTCAATCCTCAGATAGGAATCTGCAGCCTTCTCTGTTTCAAGCACTTCGCCGAGCTTCTGCCTTGCGACGGGAGTGAAGTTCACCAGTGGCTGGGAGTTCTGCATTCTCTTCTTGCACACGGCCTCTTTCCATATAATTTTTGCCCCTTGCATGGCGACCATCGAAGACTGACTTGGACTCGAAACTGGCCCGAAGCGATATCGTGACGGTTGCGGAAGCTTCCCCGAGGCGGAGAGGACCGAGAACCCGGCCCAGCAAACCCTGCGATGACCAGCAGGATTCCGCCAAGGATAATGTTGACCGTGGTCCGATCACCCCAGCACGCGACAAAGGCTTTTGACTGAGAAAGCATCGGACAATTCCGGGCTCGCTTGGCAGAGTATCGCTGGTGCGAAAAATGCATGATGCGGACGGAACACGAGGTGGTCGGAGACTCGAGAGACTACAACCCTCGGGGCAGGGGGCTCTACAAGTGCAAGCGGTGCGGCAGGGTAAAGTCGATGCGCCACCTCCGGCCAAGCTCAGAAATCGGGTACTAGTCTCTACAAGGTTAGATGGTTTTCTCACAAACATGCTAATACACGATTAAATATCCTGAACTTTTTGTTCCTATTGTTGTCCAGTTCTGAGCAGACGAAAGCTCAGCCGGTACAGCCGAAGATTTTCGTGAGGGAAAGCACCGGATTGGTCAAGAACGCATCGTTCTTTGATACAATCGCGCTCAACCTCAGCAACATGTCGATTGGCGCGCTCCTGGGGGTCTTTGGGCTCTATGGTTACCTTATTCCGAGTATCGTTGGATTGAATTTCACCTACACTTGCATCTTTGGATTCGTGGTCGCTGTCCCTCAGATTGTCATCTACACTATGATGACACGGCGCTTCCCAAGGACGGGTGGAGACTACATTTGGATCTCCCGGACCTTCGGCGGCTTCTGGGGAAGCTCGCTTTCCTTTATGGGGTATACTCTTGAAACCACCGCTTATCTAGCGCTCATCGTTCTGAGTGCGGTTTTCGCTATAGGAGCAGTTGGTTTCATCCAATCAAACTTCACCAATAGCACGTTCCTCGGTCTGTCCCTTCCCGGCAATTCTGGTGGAACTCCTCTTCCCCAATTTGAAGTGGGCGCGGCCATCTTTGCCATCCTTATAGCGGTCAACGTCTTCAAACCCAAGATAGGTTTCAAACTAGTCTCCGCTCTTACTATCATCGGCATCGCGACCCTTCTCATCGCGATCTTCACCCTTCTGTCGGCGGGACACAGCGCTGTCGTCAACTACGTCAACTCCGCAGGATGGTCAGTCAGTCCTTACGTCCCTGCACCATATCACGACATCGCAGCAGTCAACACGAGCCTGAACTATAACGCCATCGTCAGTACCTTCCAATCATCGTCGAATTGGTTGACACCTGCTCTCTTCCTACTGCCGCTAATATTCGCATTCGCCTACCCATGGGTCAACGCGGCACCAGCTGTCGCGTCAGAGATCAAAGGAAGAACCGCTATCAGATGGAACATACCAATTTCTGCAGTCATCGCATTCGTTCTCCTGACGTCATCGTTCGCAACACTGTACTATGTGGGCGGCATATCTTTCATCAATCAGGCATTCGCGTCTTGGTCCATCTCAGTCTACTACACGTTCAACTTCTGGACTCTTGCCATGGGAGTAGCGGGCAATACTTACCTCGCTTGGTTGATTGGACTCGGCTGGATCGTCTGGAACGTAGGCATACTCGCCTATGGAATAATCGTGATCTCAAGGTACCTGCTGGCTCAATCGTTCGACAGGTTCCTACCCGCGAAGATCTCGTACGTGAGTCCTAGGTTCGGCTCCCCAATGGTAGCCCAGGTAATCAGCCTCGTCGTGACGGTCACTCTCGTCGGACTCGCAGCTTTCTACTACGGAACGGTGTCTGCACTCTTCGGCGCAATCATAGCCGCAATGATCTACTTCATTTTCATCGGATTGACCGCGACCGTTCACGCGCTAAAGAAGGAGACGGGTTCTGCCAGAGCCATCCTGAGCGTAGCTGGACTGCTGAACATCGTCGTCTTCGGTTACGTCGTTTGGGAGTTTGTGGCGAACCCGGCCGTATGGAGTCTCACTACCTTGACCTCCGGCTTCGTGATATTCTCTTTCCTATTCGGCGCGGCAATCTACCTCAGTTCCAAGACCTACTACAAGCGCAAGGGGATTGACATATCTCTAGCGTACAAGGAACTTCCGCCAGAGTAGGGATGAATGCAAGAAGCGCAGACAAGGACCTCGACTTTTCAGCGGCTGTCAAGTAGTCTGCTCTTTCATGCAGTCTCCCGAGGACACTTTGAGGAAGACTAAGAAGGGCCCACTGTCGCGCTGATGATGTTGGAATTCGAGAGGGTCGTCCGCAAGAGACGGATGGTCAGGCACTTCACCAGACAGCCCGTCACCAAGAGCGCTGTCGCCAGGATTCTGGAGCTGGCTCAGCACGCCCCAAGCGCAGGCTTCAGTCAAGGAAGTGCGTACGTCGTCGTGACCAAGAGGGAAATGAAGAAGAAGGTCGCCCAGCTGCAGGGAGAGTCTGAATACAAAGGGGCGGGTTTCCACGAATGGATCTCGGAAGCACCCCTCGACATCATCGCATGCGTCAGCGAGAAGCTCTACCACGACCGTTACAATGAGCCTGACAAGCTAGACAACGGAAAGGAGATCGACTGGCCCACGCCGTACTGGTTCTTCGACATCGGGGCGGGCTGCATGATCATACTTCTTGCCGCCGTCGACGCAGGGCTCGCAGCCGCCTTCTCAGGGGTGACCGACCCGCCTGGAATGAAGAGGTTGGTGGAGATTCCTGGACATTTCCATCCAGTCGGTGTCATTTCCATCGGGCATCCAGCCAAGGACAAGAGATCTCCGTCGTTGAAGAGGGGCAGACGGCCTTCCAACCAAGTCGTCCATTACGAGCGTTGGTAGAGCACGGCGGGACAGATTGGTGTGGAAGCCGGCGGAGGGAATAAATGACTTTGGGTGTGAAGCCCTTTCCAATTAGGCACTATCCGTGGCTAGAACCTACGGCGGAGTAGGGTCAGCCGGATTTGAACCAGCGATTTTGATGGTGTTGGACTAGTTTGGGTTTTGCCTGTTTGGGACTGGATTCCCGCATGAGCCACAGAATTCTGCCCCCTTGTCGAGTTGTGTTCCGCATTTGATGCAGTAGTTTGATGCTTTGGGCGTTGTTGGTGGTTGTGGGGTAGGGTTTTCCGTTTGGGTTGGTAAGTGCTGTCATGCATGAGACCGATGCCGAGTGCTACAAGAAAGAGGGTGACTATTGCAATGCCGCCTGCGCTTGGGAGGATGCTAGTAACGAAGACTGAAATGAGCAAGAGAGGGAACGATACAGCCACCATAATGATTCCAAGGGCTAGTTCTCATATCTTGGTCAAGTGTGCACCTGCTAGCGGGGTATCCCTAACGTTAAGTGTTCCTCGTCCCAGTGAAGGGTTGTTGTTGCGCGCGCGGGCCCGGTGGGGCCTGTTCTGATCACAAGACCTCAATTAGGGCTCAAATGCTTGGCACAACAAACATGCTCTGCTAGGATTCGAGACGCCTGCTTCGATGATCGCAAGCTTCTCGGCAGCTTAATTAGCTCTAGAATCAGAAAGTCCTTCAATGATTCTTGTCACGGGGGCTGCGGGCAAAACGGGTCGCGCGGTAATCTCCGCTCTGGTGAGGAAGAAGCAGTTGGTGCGAGCCCTCGTTTACCGAGAGGAGCAAGTTCACCAAGTCGAATCGTTAGGGGCCACAGATGTCCTAGTGGGCGACATGCGTTCCAAGGATACGCTCGAACGGGCAGTCGACGGGTCGGAAAGCGTCTACCACATATGTCCGAATGTTAATCCGGACGAGTTTCAGCTAGGCAATTCAATTGTCGCCTCCGCTGTCTCGGCGAACGTTGGGCACTTTGTGTTCCATTCGGTCCTTCATCCTCAAGTTGAATCGATGCCGCATCACTGGATGAAGATGCGCGTTGAAGAGGTACTTTTAGGCTCGGGCCTGAACTTCTCGATCTTGCAGCCCGCGCCCTATATGCAGAACCTGCAGGGGCAATTGAGCGATATCTTGGAACGGGGCATCTACCCGGTTCCATATTCAGCGAATGCCCCCATAAGCCTGGTTGATCTCGAAGACGTGGCGGAGGCTGCCGCCAATGTTCTGACAAATCCCACCAACGTAGGCGCTACCTACGAGCTGGCGGGTCCCGAAATCCTGACTCCAAACCAGATGGCCGAGATTCTGAGTCGCCATCTCAACCGGGTGGTTCACGCAACGCGGATTTCTTTGGAGATGTGGAGGCAGCAGGCGCAAACAGCCGGGCTAGGTGGCTACCAATTGGAGATCCTTGAGAAGATGTTCGCCTACTATGATCGCAACGGACTTTGGGGAAACCCGCTAATCCTGAAGACTCTGCTTGGCCGCCAACCGACCTCCTTCAGCGAATACGTCAAGCGAACAATTCAGAGCGAATTGAGTAGAACGAAACCAGCGGGTGTAACCCACCTCCCAACGTAACGGGCCCGGTGGGGCTCGCACCCAAACGGGTTCTGAAAGTGGATTTCATTCGTGAGTGCCAACATCCGGTCGCGCGCGACAAAGACGGCTTTGTCATCAAGGTAATAGTAGCCGGCGGAGGGCTTTGCTCCCTCGACCCCGCGCTTACGAGGCGCCTGAGCCCTGAAAGGAGTGCTCTGCTGGACTGAGCTACGCCGGCACAATCTCGACCCGCGCTGTCAGCCGTTAAAGCCATTTTCCCGAGCACAAGGGTTTTTAGAATTCCCGAATGCGGCGTCAGAACCGTGCGGGGGTCGCCCAGCATGGTCAACGGCGTGGGACTGAGGCTCCCATCCCTCAGGGGTTCGTGGGTTCGAATCCCACCCCCCGCACTCTTACGGCTGTAAGGAAACCCACCTGCCGGAGGATGCCCGACGACCTATGCACAGATTGATGGTTCCGTTTGAATGCTGTAGATCTTCCCCGATGAGGGATTCACCTGCACAAGAAGAAGGAAAGGGAATGGGATTACTGTTTGATTGGAACGGTAGCTGGGCTGCACCGAAAAGATGAGTGTGGCAGTGGTGTATTCGTGGAAGGGGTCAATCGGGTGCAAGAGCCCTAGGAGCGATCTCGGGCCGCACCTCACGTCCCAGGATGGGTTGTCGCTGTATTCATAGTATGAGAATGTCCCATTCCCAACTACTCGTCTGAAGCTCGCGCTATCTTCGACGTTTGAAATGGCTTGGCTTGTCGGCGCCGGACCTGGAGTATTCGCGAGAACCACATCGAGAACAATGAGGACACCTAAGATGACAATTACCCAGAGCGCCTTACGCACACTGTTCCCCCCTGACGCCAGAAAGGACGATTCCCTGCCTTAAGACTACTCTTCAAAGTGAGGGTTGACTGTAGGCAGGACTAACTCATTCCAAACAGGTTCCTCTTTCAGTTGACGCTGGGCCAGGCAACAGACATTGACAGACTTCCGCCCAGCATGCTGGGTCAGATTCCCACCCCCCGCACCAAAATCCGTCTAGTCCAGGCCTGTCAGCTGACCTCTGAAACGCGCGTGTCGGATGCTCTAGACGGTTAATTCCTTCCGGCCGGTCGCAAGGTTCTCGAGTAGCTTGTAACTCCTCAGCGCATCTTTCTCTTCGACCACAACAATCGCGTGCGGGCTGCAGGTGATGTACTCGATGAGGTTCACTCCGCTCCTTGCCAGATGTGTGCTGATCGTCGCGACCACGCCCGGGGTGTTGAGAACGGAATCTGACAAGGAGATGACTATCTCTGCCAGGTCGGTCGTTATGTTCAGGATGCGCTTCTTCGGTACTATCGCCGTCAATTTCTCCAGATTCTTGTAGTCGGTGACGACCTTCACCGTTTCGATGCCTGAGACTATGTGAAGGGTTTCGCCTCTCGAGTAGTCTACCTGTGCCGAGAACCTCGCCAGGGCGCGCGGGATCTTTGGGTCGTTGGCGAGGGCTACGACGACGATCTTGTTCTTCAGAGTCAGTTTCAGAACGAGTTTCGTCATGGATTCGTGGTTGCCGATTTTTTCTTGGGGAGCGTACCTCTTGACTAGGCTGATGTTAGGCCCGCCATCCGGGGTCCCGGCTCTGCTTTTTTCGCCCCAGGGCATCTGTACCTTGTAAACGTCGATAGGAAATGTCACGTTCTTGAGATTCTGAGAATCGAGCCTGACCATCTCGTATGCAATCTTGTTTCTGACTTGGTCGTAGACCTGTTCCGATATGCACACCTCACCACCTTCAGCAAGGGGTTCGATTCTGGAGGCAATGTTGACGGCGTCTCCATACACGTCGCCCTTCTGATGGATCACGTCGCCGATGTGTATCCCGATCCTTACCAACAGCTTTCGAGTGGCCCGCTTGTTGTAACCGTGGAGAACTCTCTGGATCTCTATTCCGCATTCAGTTGCGTTCAGCGCGCTGTCGAACTCGACAAGGAAAGCGTCGCCCATTGTCTTG
>JBEKJM010000074.1:0-7444 GCA_050011215.1 Nitrososphaerales archaeon | reverse complement strand
TATTTTGACGATCCGAAGAGAATCCACATTCGCTCTCTTGCGAAATTGGTGGGAATATCGCCTCCAGCTCTCCATGAATCGCTTCGAAAGACGCAAAGAAAGATCCTAGAGGAGCATCTCAGGAATGCGCAGGTCATGAGTTGAAAGGCATTACTCGGCCCCGAGGCAGTGATTGTATCAGTACTACGAAGCGAGACGGTCGCCCACTCGTAATTAGCACTTCCCACGTGCCGATATGTCAGAAACTCGGAAAGCTGATCAGCGATAAGAAATGCGCTAGACACCTGAAGCGGCGTGGGACGAGGCACCTGCACCACTCGAATTAGTCAACCTCTTCAGGGCTGATGGCCAATCGTCGTTCGCGTTTTCGGCTCTTCTGACCCTTTCTGACTCTCCGTTCCCATCCTTCTGTCTTTCCGACCAGACTCTTCCGAGAGCCGCCCCGACTCAATCACGCGACGAGAGGTGTCTGCAGCGGATGGCATCAACCGCGAGTTGAGAGAGAAACGAATCGACCGTCAAGTTGGCAGAACCAGAACTCACCGGCTTTAAATAATCTCGGCTCATGCACATTTTGATGAGTGAAGAGGAGGAAGCTGAAGAAGAAGAAGCCTCAGACCGACAAACCAACAAACGAAACAAACAGAAACCAATAGACTGAAGCCGAAGCCGACCAAGCTTGCGGAATTGAAAATCACACGCACCAGACGAAAGTTCACAGGAAGGTCATTCGGACTGGCTCCGACTCAATCTATGATATTTGGAAGGAAGCACAGATGTCAAACGTGCGGTGCAAAACTCGACTCTGAAGGCAAACTGATGGAGCATCAGGAGTGTGCCCCGGCCAGGTATAACGGTTCGCAGTTCTCTGCCCTCGCGCACGCGCGAGCCCACATGTCTTCGAGCATAACGGTTTGAGAAGTAGGTTGAAGGATGAAGCTTAGTCTCCCGTGTAGTCTGAGGGGCTGCCGCCCATCTCGTGCGTCTTGTTGGACTTCTCGCTCCATTCGTGTCCGCAGCCACTGCATTTGTACGAGTATCGATACGCATCGTCCTCCACGGTTGATTGGGAGGAGTTCGCTATCCCGCCCACCCGGTAGGCCATCCCTAAGGTCTCGGTCGTCCGTTCTCCGATGTCCACCCCGACGAGTTTCTCGCCGACCAACTTGACGTGGAACCTCTTTCCGCAGGAAGGGCAGATTCTCAGGAACTCGTTGATTCCGGACATGCGACCTGTTGGGTAGGCTCCATCTGGATTTAGCCATTTCGCAGGGCGAGGTGTACTGAACAACTGCTGTGTCCGTGCTAAATCCATCCGTTTGGCTGGCGAGCCACTCCTGTGTGAGTTGACACAGACCTAGTCTTATTCGGAGTCATTCAACAACGCAGTAGGGCGTTCTGTAGGTTCTGTGTGAAGGGCCTGCGTCCAAACTCTAAGGCACGGAAACTGGGTGAGGCATGGGGGCATGCTTATTACGAGTGGGCGACCGTCTTGCTTCGTGCCGATATGTCAGAAATGCGGGAAGCTGATCAGCGATAAGAAATACGCTAGACACCTGAAGCGGTGCGGGACGAGGCACCTGCACCACTCGAATTAGATAATTGCATCCAGAGAACTCCAGAACCCTTTCCAATCACTTGTTCAAGTCAGCGAAATCGACGTGGTCCTTTCTCGTGTGCTCGTCCAGGTGGGCTTCAGAAGCGAAGGTCGCCCCACACGTGGCGCATTTGAAAGTGCCAGCTGCCTGCTGAGAGGACGCTTGCGTGTGCAGCTTCGCATGCTCCATCAGTTTGCCTTCGGAGTCGAATTTTGCACCACACGTTTGACATCTGTGCTTCCTTCCAAAGAGTCCCACCATTCCACCAGCGAATCACAGACTGGGTCCAATTATTTAGGCATTGATAGATAGATCCGCTAGTTCTGTCATCCTGAAATTACTTCACCCCATAGCAAGCACGATTGGGGCGAGGTGGGTATGGAGCAAAGGCAGAAGATACCGCGTGTACATGAAGCTCGACCCGCGAAGGTGGCATGGATATGCCCCAATTCAAGTTCCGCGGATTGACCTTGAATCGGGCCGTTACGACCGCACCCTGCACTATCCATACCTCCAGATCGACGAATCTATGGCTAATGGCTAATGCTCTATCTTCGTGAGGTCGAATCCAATCACTTTGTAATCGTTATCGAGTTGCAGAGTGATCCGCTCCGTTTCTCCACCTTCGGGGTCTATCTCAAAATGGATAGCCGCTTCGACTGCTATCTCATCTGCCGACTTCCAGAAACGGTATATCGAGGATACCCCTGTATACCGATAACTCTCCCGACTGACGTGTTGTTTGAAGTATGCGTCTGGGAACTCTGTCTTGGCCCATTCGTCTATGGCCGCGAACAACCTCTTTAGGTCAACCATCTGAGCTCCGAGAAAGTGCAAAGGGTGTGTCTTAAATCGATTCTGGTGGCATTCCACAGGGTCCCTTTGCGTGTAGAAGCGCAAAGGGAATGAAGCCGAGCGAAGGTTGCAGTTGTTGCAAGGCTGGGCTCCCTGGGAAGATAGGCGACTACAAGTCATGGTAGGCTACAAGTCCTGGGCGCACGCGCGCGCGGGGGGAGTTGGACTTTAAGTTCGAATCCCTTCCTGAAGGGAATTGAGACGAGCTCGGGTAGGCGACTTGCACTCAAGTGCGGAGTGTGCGCTGAATTTCAGGCTCGCGCTGCCGCCATGAAGTCCTTGACAGAGACAATCTACCTAACCAACAGTACCGGGCAATGCGCATGATTCAAGACGCCGCTCGAGACGCTCCCCACTAGGAGCCGCCTGAAGCCCGTGTTTCCCCTAGTACCGATGACAATTACGTCGAACTTCTCGGAGGAGGCATAGGTGACGATGGCTTCCACAACGGATATGCCTTCTATGACCTCTCCTTTTGCTTTGACCCCATTCCTCGCGGCGCGATTGAGCCCCTCTTTGGCCACCGCCTCGGCTGTCTTCTTTGCTTCTTCATTGAGGAGCCCGACGGTGGGTTGTGGCAAGCCCGCCGCGCCACTGTATGCCATTGTTGGCATGGCGTATACGTGAAGCAGAGTGACAGAGGCCTTGCCCTTCGAGAGAGCGCATGCCGCCTCCACAGCTTTGTTGGCGTCCTTGGACCCGTCGTATGCGACCAGTATCTTCTTGAATTCCATGCTCTTCGCGGTCGGCGGGGACGCGTCTCCTATTTAACAGGCTCCGCGCGCGGTGGTTGATCGTGGTTAGGGCGGGGTTCTTCAGCCAGCGCATTCTCTGTGATAGCTCTTCTTCATCAGGAAGCCCTTCTTCACTTCTTGCCCAGGAGGAATCTCTTTGCCGCACTTTGTACACTTTGTCGCTTTAATCGACTCATCTGATTTCCGGTGTACATTGTAATTTGTGTTGCCCATGACTTTGTCCATGCTTGAAGTCGCTCATTCGGTCGTCAGGATTAAGGGTTTGTCGTTTGAGCGCGCGCGCCGCGAGTCTCCGCTCGCTCTGGGACAAGGCTTCCTTTCAGGCAAGCGAGAGTCGGATGATAAAGCCGTTGTGGGGTGGACGAGCGCGGAGATTGTGCGCCAACCAACCCTTCATAACTCGGTTGCATGCGGGTTCCTCGGGCCCGTCGCCCAGCACGGATCAGGGCGTCAGCCTCCGAAGCTGAAGACCGAGGGTTCGAATCCCTCCGGGCCCGCTGACAACCTCCGTTAAATTCAGGGCCCGATATATCGTCCTAGTATGAGGATAGCGCGATGGTTCTACGTGAAGGAGCCAGTCTTCCCGCCGCTTGGTGGGGGGCCGGGGGACGTGTTTCACAATCCCTCGCTCATTGCGGGAATCATCAGGGTGGTCAGGGAGAACCCGGGGCTCACAGGGAGCGAGGTCGCGCTGCGGGTAGGCAAGAAGGAACACTACGTCGTCACCATGCTCTGGCGCCTCAGGAAGCACACCGGCGCCTTGAGGACGGAGGTCACCGGTTATGAGCGCACTCCGGGGCTGCAGGAGTTCAGGAACGTCCCGAGCGTCCAGAGGATGCTCTCCAAGCTGGGGAGCGAGAAGACGAAGGATCCCTGGGTCCGCCGATTGTTCCGGTACGAGCAGTGGCTGAAGCAGAAGGGATACTTCGGCTCCATCACGGAGATGCTGGAGGACTACAGGAGCGCTAAGAACGAGGACAGGAGGTACCACCACATCAACCTCGTCGGGGAGTTCCTCAATTCGTGGAGGGCGAGCAGGGAGACGAAGAATTCCATCGTAAAGGTGATCCGTGGCTTCTACAGGAAGAACAGGGCCGACCTCCCGCGGGAGAAGGTAGTCTACAGCAAGGACATGCTGCTGGACACACCCGGCACGGGCGAGCAGTACGTCAAGCCGGAGGAGATATGGAGGATCGTGAACGACGGCCACGTGCCGGCGAGGGACAAGGCGATCCTGGCCGTCCTGCTGTACATGGGGATGGACGAGTCCACCCTCACCACACAGTTCAACTTCTACGCCTACCCCCAGCTGGCGAAGGCGCTCGGCGATCGCCACGAGGAGTGGGACGTCGAGAGGGGTCCGGTGAGGATCAATTTGACGAGGCCGAAGACGGAGACGAAGTACTACAACTTCCTCCCGCCCAGGGGCCTGCAGTTCCTTAAGGAGTGGCTCAACGTGAGGCAGCAGATCACGGGCTCGGAGGTCGCCATACGCAGGGAGGCAGGCGCAGAGGTCTCCGACCCCGTCTTCCTGAGCAGCAAGGGGCAACCCATCTGTGAGAGACTCGTGAGCAACGTGGTCAGGGATTCCTCGTTCAAGGCAGGGGTCCAGAGGAGGGTGGAAGGGACCAAGAGATACCGCATCCACGGGCACGAGTTCCGGGACACCTTCAAGACGACCTGCAAAGTCGCGGGCGTTGACGGGGCAGTCGCCGAGTTCTTCATCGGGCACAGGATCGACCCGCTCGGGTACGACAAGTCGCCGTGGGCCTACCCGGAGCACTTCAGGGAGCAGTACCTACTCGCGGAACCGTACCTCTCGGGCGAGCATCAACGGTACCAAGTCCAGGCGGAGAAGAGCCATGAGCTTGAGGACCGAATAAGATCTCTCGAATCTGCGCTAACTCGCCTTGCAGCTGAGAAAGGGCTGCAATATCACGAGTTAGAGCAGAGAGCTCTCTCTCAGGATCAGAGCCGCAGGTAGGGCAGCGGGTCATCAGGACTCCTCCACCTCTCGCTGCCAGACCTCCAAGCCGCGCGTCCGGCTGTTCTCAGAGCTCCATCTTCGACCCATAATCCCAATGTGGTGGACCTGGGCGGCTTAAAACGCGGAGGAGAGTTGGAGAGGCCACCAAACAATCTGAGGACTAGGAAAACGCCAATCTCGCCATGGGCTCGGGTCCGCCGGGCCTCAACCTCCGAACCCCGAACGCATCAGCAAGGGAGGCGGCCAGGAAGCTCTTGACGCACAACGTTTCGAGGCTTGGCGTCTTCGAGAACGAGGAGTTCCTTGGCTGTGTTTCGCTCGACGATCTGACTAGGGAGCTTGGCAAGAGGCGGCTGATAAGGGCGCTGAGATCGCGTGATGAGCCTGAGAATCCAGAGATCCTCTGTCCGGAATGCCGACGCGCATTCATGGGGAAGGTCACCAACGACGAGGGCGACATCCTGAGATGGGTGTGTCCCAACTGCAAATGTACCCTCTAGAGGTAGCGTCAACAGGCCTCGTAAGGACATCCATCCGAGGCCGAGGTACTCGAGCCTGACTCCTTGGGAAATCCTCTCTATTCTCCAAGCCGTGTGAGCAGGCGAACAGCAACAAGATGCACAGCTAGCGCATTTGCTAGGCATTGTGCAGTTCTCGCAAGAGGCTTCAGAACACTCGCATGTGGCGCAGACTGCGCCGAATGACATCGGGCCACGTCAGGGATTGTTCGGCTTAGCGCGCGCACCGGGTGTTCGAATCGAAGCGGCGATTCGAACCTCAGTCGTGCAAGGTAAGTGCGACCGGCAGGAGCAGGACGAACGCAGCACCAACGATATAGAATGTCCCTGTGATGCCTATCACCTCTATCAGGAGCCCGGCGAGAAGCGGGCCGAGGGTGTAGCCCAGGTCCTTGAACGTGGCTATGGCGCCGGTCATGGCGACCTTCTCCTCGCGCATGATGTCGGACATCCTTGAGTAGAGGGCGATGAAGATCGTAGTGTAGCTGACGGTGAAGGCCGTGACGGCGGCAGCGACATAGTAGATATTCCCCGAGACCGGGATCAGAATGGCTGTGACGGCGGTCAGGACGACACCAATAGAGAGGATCCTCCTAATGCCAAGCCTATCCACGAGGTCGCCCATGGGGATTTCCAGGCTGACCGCCGGAACGAGCCCAACCGTCAGGATGACGCCTATGAGTGGTATTGAGAGACCTCCGTCGTGGAGGAAGATGGAGAGGAACGAGTAGTAGACATTGACTAGCGCGTAGAAGACGACGATGAGATAGACTGTCTTCAGGAACCTCCTGTCGCGCATGTAGCCTGAGAGCTTCGCGAATTGGAGCTTCAGAGATGCCTTCCCTGGTACGGGAATCTCCTTGAGGAAGATTGTAATTACGGCGAACGCGGTAAAACTCGTCGCGCTAAGGATGTAGAAGGGAAGGAAGAAGGACACGACCGAAACGAGCCCGCCCACAATCGGCGAAATGGCGGAGGCGAGATCGTTCATGTCCGAGAAGAAGCCTGTCTCTTTCCCCTTCGCAGTTTTCTCGGTGTAACTGAAGATATAGGCCCAGGAGGTCAGCCAGAGGAAAGAGGATGCGATGCCCCTGCCTATGCTCAACGCAAGCAGCGACGCGACGCTATCCGCCTGAGGATAAAGGAGAGCGAGCGCTGAGTAGGACAGCAAGACGACCTGGAGCATCCTCTTCATGTTCATCCTGCCCTCGATCACGCCGAATGGGATGTTCAGGAAGACCCCTGCCATAGTCGTAATGGAGAGGACGAGCCCTGTGAGGAAGGCGTTTCCCGTCACGCTGTTCACATATATGGAAAAAACGGGAGTTGTGACGCCCCAGCCGAAAGTGTAGATGAAGAAGGCCGACGAGATTGGGAGGATGACGCGTCGAAAGTTCCTGATTTGGCGCAGCTCACCGAGCTCTTTGAACAGTTTACTCGACAGAAGGTCGGTGTGCGTCGCTATATTTACCGTGTGCAGCAGTCGAGGTACTCAAGGCATTCGAAGCGCGCGCGAGGGCAGAGAACTGCGAACCATTGTACCTGGCAGGGGCATACAATCACCGCCTCAGGGCTGAGTAATGCCTTTCAACTCATGACCTGCGCATTCCTAAGATGCTCCTCTAGGATCTTTCTTTGCGTCTTTCGAAGCGATTCATGGAGAGCTGGAGGCGATATTCCCACCAATTTCGCAAGAGAGCGAATGTGGATTCTCTTCGGATCGTCAAAATA
>JBEKJM010000073.1:0-7575 GCA_050011215.1 Nitrososphaerales archaeon | reverse complement strand
GCCAAGTTCTGGGGCGTCGCCGCCGACATGGAGCAGGCCTATCTGCTCTCGAAGGCGCATGAGGGTGAGCTGGATTGGGAGTATCTCGAAAGTGAGGCCAAGACCGCAGGGATAGTGGAATCCCTTCACAAACTCAGGAGCATGTTGAAACGGAGCTGAAAGTATGCTCGCTGGTATCCGTCGCCCACCTTAAGATTCGCCTGCGTCCCCCATCGTACGAATCATTGATTGACGTGGCTTCTGTCGACTGCGCGCGCGCCAGACCAATACGCGACTTATATCAGCTCTGAAGCCTACGGAGCGGACTTGGAATACATGAATCATAGGCAGTCGTCAGGAGAGAAGACCGACCGCCGCTGTAGAGAAAGGAGACGTAGGACAGGTTAGGTTCTTCTACTCCAAGGGTAGAACACTCTTCGGATTACTTTCCACGACAATAAGCTGTATTGGAGCTCTTCCGAGGCCATTAATCCGGCGTACGAAACGCATGTATAGGCCAGCAAGGTCTTTGCCTAGCCGTCGGCATGCCCCCAGATTTTACCCCGGGTCGGAAAACAAAGATGGTGGCGGTCGTCCTTCTAGGCGCGTTGGTGGTCGTCTCCGCCTACGCGGTTTCCCAATACCTGCCAAGTCGCAATCGTTTCACTTTCCGTCCTACCATTTCCTATCGGGGCGCCTGGCAAGCCGAATATAGGGGCTACAAAGGGACGGCGGGCTTCCTCCGTCCTCAGGATAACTTCACTTGGGGGACGTTCAGCGGCACCGGACCCGGGTCGCGAACGATAGTGATTGTCGGGGACAATACAGGAGGCAGCATCTGCGTCACTGCCATGAAGTCGGACCCCGGAACTGCAACTCTGACGTTGAGCCTGGACGGTGCTTCGAACTCCACCTCGGCCAGCCTGCAGTTGGTGACGGTATGCGAATCGGCCATCGCGGGAGGGTAGATTCGGAAGGCCAAAGTTAGGTAAACCAAGAACAAACATTGGCCCTATGAAGGCTCCCCAGAACTCTACCGCCATATTAGTCGCCGGGTCGCTTGTTGTTCTTTTGGGCATTGGACTCTGGGTGTCATGGTTCAGCGCCGCCCCCCGTTCAACCCTGCAGACCGGGGTGACATATTTTCCGTCTGTGAGCATTCCCACGGGCGGGACTGTCATTGACGACCAGTTCTACGGGTCCTCTTGGATCGACGTCTCGACGATTAAATCGTATGCCAGTGGCTTGGTTCAAGGGAATGTTCTCGGAATCGTGAACGTAACGGTTACGCCGAAGCCGGCCTATCCACACGGCCATTGGATCGAGACGTACTTCGCGTTCAATGTTACCGCTCAAGTCGTCGGACAAGGATAAAGGGGGATTATAGTGGTAGGCCTTCAGGGAGGAATCGGAAAAATCCCGACAGGCCAGTACCTCAACATGACCTTTTCAGGATTAAGGCCACTGAGAGTGGGCGGCACGTACATCCTAGCCTTGGACTCCAAGGGTCTGATAATGGGCCCCAACGGCATATTCCCAACGGTCGGAGGGAACGTGGTGGTGGCGTCGGGGCAAGGGGCAGTGACGATCCCAGTCTCGGGCTTCTCAACATATTGGGTTTCCATACCTGTTGCCTCTGCTTCTGCCGCGACCACAAGGACGACAAGCGTGGAATGGACCACGACGTCAACATAAAGCGAGCCTTGTCCAAGAAGCAATCTATCAAGATACTTGTGGGCCTCGAAGCCGCCATACTACTGCTCTGCCTCTCTTCGTTGGAACCCTCATTGGCCTACGTGGACTTCTCACCGGGGACCGCCCTCCGTTGGCAGAGCACTACAATCTACTACTACAACGGTGCCAGCGCGAATGACTTCTCGTCAGTCACGCGCGCGATAAGCGAGTGGTCCACCTCCAATCTCAATTTGAACCTGGTTAGCACGACGAGCAGCTCCTCCGCGAACACGGCAATCTCATCCGATTCTGACGGATCCAATTTTGATTGGGCAGACACCAACTGCACGTGGTATGTCGGCGGTTATTTCATAGGGTGTACGATTCTGATGAACGACTTCTGGCTTTCGGTATTCAACGACGCCGCAAAGACCTGTGTTGCTGCTCATGAATTTGGCCATTCACTTGGCTTGGGACATGAAAACGACAACAACTACGACCTGATGTTCAACAACGGGCAGATTTTCCCGGGAAACGCCTGCCAACAGAAAGTAGTCGGGCCCATGCGAGATGAAATCAACGGGATAACTTCGCTCTATGGCCAGAAGCTTACCTACAAGTACACGTCGAATTCGGTGAGTGGAAGCGCCACCATATCTAGGCCTTGCGTTAGCCCCTGCACTTCGGCGTTCCCCATTGGTCTGACAGTGACCGGCACGAGCGCCGGATACGCTTTCGCCTACAAACAGACAACCCTGCCTACAGGGAAGGCGTTGCTAATCTCAGCAGTGGCCACCGCTACCTCGCTGAATAGATTTGCTGTGGGAATCTGGTCCTCGACGAACCCGTCGACCAGACCAAGAGGGTCGCGTCTGTCGAGCTGGACAGCGACGGCATAAAGCTCGTTTACACAGGTTCGAGCGGGCTCGTGGTCTCCCCGATCTTCACCGGGACGATTTACACTGGGCAACAGTATTTCTTGGAATTGACCTACATGGACGAGGACGGTTCCGCGACCGTCCACGCCTACGCTTACAACTACCAATCGGCCTCCTGGCTGGGCGAGAACGATGCGTACACCCAGTTCCAGTGGTCGACGAATCCAGTCTACGTGGGAACCGCCGCCTGGGTTGATATTGCCGGGCAACAGTCTTCGAAATACTGGGTGAGCCAGCCCGCCAGTGACGGCTACATGAATGGGCTCTTCTCAGGCAGCGGCTACTGTCCCAGCGCTCATTTCAACGAGTTGACTTCGAACCACGGCGCGACGTTCGAGGGAGATACAATCGGCTGTGGGGGGTACAACGGCTTTGACTTCATGTCGTGGCCGGTTGTCCCCTGCTGCGGCGGGCAGCTGTACTTGGGGTTCGACAATATGACCGTGCCAAACAGCCAGAAAATCGTGATTTCAGGGTGGTTCATCAAGAACGACACCTTCTATTCGCAGGGATTGCAGCAGGGAAGAAGCTACATCAAGCTATATCTAATCAACCCCTCTACTTGGTCGGTCATTACATCGGTAGTCTTGATGGACTACACCTACAACAATGCCCAGTGGTATTACAAGAATTACACTTGGAACCTTGCTGGAATAGTAAATCCAGGGACGATGGTAAAGATTGGAGTTGGAAGGGGGGACGCTTGGACAACCGACTGGTCCTTACAGTACTTCACAGCACAAGTAGTTGTAACCCCAGGCTAGCCCTGGGGAGGTCTCAATTCAGGCGGTTCTGAACTTGTCACAGATTTGCACCCGAAGGGCTAAATTCCCACCCCCCGCACTTTGTTATGTGCGGAAGCTCCTTTCAGGTCAAGCGCACGCGCCATCATAGGCTTATATTCAGGAATTGGGCGAAAACATCAATGGAACGCCGTTTGACCGTACCAATTCTATTTGTTTTGGTGATTCTAATAATCCAGACGCCTCTTGCCGTTCACGCTTGGCAATTGGGCGGAAATACCTACGATAGTGTCGGCCACAAGGGAATACTGGCAGGGCAGCTCATCTTGGGCAACGTACCGAGCCCCCAATTCTTTGGAGCGATAAGCGCCTTTTATGACAATTCTGGTAATCCGAACATATGGCATGCCATTGCGGTGCTTGAAGTTTCAAATGGAGGATCACTGGAACTTGAGGCAGAATGGGTTGACGCAGGTGGATACCACGATGTGATTCTGTGCACCGGTCTGAGTCGGGGGACGTATTACAGCGACCAAATATATTGGTCGTCGTCGAACGGTGCATTCATTTACAAGACCACCACTACTAGTTGCAATACTCTGAGTCTGGCAGAATCGGGGGCGCCTACGATCTCAGGATCAGGGTCTTGGGATTTCATGGAATCAAATGATAACACTGCCTCAGATTTCCAGAACTCCAAAGCCTATGCCTATTACAGTCCTACTGTGAAATGGTATTCAGGGGGGCTTTGGTATCCTTCTGCTGATGCACATTCACACAATACAGGTGATGCGCCGAGTTCCATGGGAATGTTAATGACCTGTTCCATTGGATCTTCAGCCCACATTCTGACTACAAAGATTGACAGCCCGTATGCACCCCCGCCAGCGGAAGGAGCTTATGTTGTATCGTGTTAGGTAGTTGAAGGGAATGAGAAAATTACTCCCCTTGATAGTGATGCTAATTGCAGGAGTGAGTGCGTTCGCGGTCTACGCCTCAGTCTCCCTCGGGAACAATACTACATTAACTCAGAGCGTCAACAGCAGCGGTCAACCTCAGGGTTGTGTATTTGGGTACGCCACTTCCGTGTACGGGCTGAGCCTTGAGGTATCCTCGACGGCGAATCCATCAGCAGGTAGCCGAGTTTGCCTTCATTTCGTGCTCAGGAATGTCAGCAACGCATCTTTATTCAGCCTAGGTACAGAGAACGTCACTCTTACAGACAGTAACGGTAGGATCGCATTTAGTGTAGTTTTCGTCCCGACGAACCAGAATGGCTTGGCAATTGGACAAGTCTGGGAGACAATCGCGTATTGGGATACCGCGCAGGCGTATCAGGGCATTATATCGACCGTTGGTATTTACCACTTGTCGGTGCAAGTGACAATTCTTGAGCAGGGCAAGGTCAACACGATAAGCTCCGTGTCCAATCTCACACTATCATGACCGCCTCGATAGCGGTCAGTTAGGCTGACTCTCGATAGCCTGAGTCGCTCATCTTTCGCAAGGCCTCTTCGGCCGCGTCTGGTTCTTCACGCGCGCGCTAAATAGCATTTGGGAAGACAAACGACAGTATGGGGCCAATATGTGTCCTCAGCGACGCACATCCCTTACCAGTCACTCGGTCTACTGGTCTTCATCGGCCTTGCGATTACGGCTTTCCTAGCTTCGAAGAGAGGCCGACAGGGTTGAGGGCTCAGGAGGCTTCCGCTTAGTCATTCTTGGCCTTACGAACAACACCCACAGGAAGTCTGAGAACACCACGACCGCTGCGACGGCAATCAATAGTTCGTACGCGTTATCTCCGACCTGTTGACCATAGGCGGAAGCGATGAATGCGGAGACATTGGAAGTCGGTCCAATCATGAGGCGATACGCGCCGAAGCACCAAGCTATGATTGAGGCCACCTCCAGAAAGGCCTTCTGATCCGATAACGGATGTCTGTCAAAAGCCTTCGGTTGAAATCGAAAAACGAGGAACGCGGCCAACGCCACACCAAAGATGACGACCCAGCTGAGTTGGCTCTCGAACAGCGCTGCGAAGGTTCCCAAGTTCCGGGATACGAAGAAATCTCGAGTGACGACGCTTCCCTCGGCGGTCGGCCCCAGAAACGACATCATGGTCCAAGAGGTCAGGTAATCTAGGCCGATAGCGACTGACACCCAGAAGAGCGCGTGCTTCGCTACCGGCAAGGACAATTTCGAATCGTCAGCAAACAGCCGGCTCAGGTCTCTCTCGCATCCGAGCCGAAGTACTAGCTCACAAAGTCTTCGTCGACGTAGTCTCTGCCGCTGTACCGATTGCGGTGACCCTTCAGGCAGGTTTGTGTGTTCCCGGCAGAGCTTCGGAAGATTGGTGTTTATATCGCGAACACGGGTGATGCTGTTATATGCCCAAGTCTAGCGGAATTCAGTCAGAAAGGACCGATGGGCTTGGACCCGTACGGGTCAGAGTCCCGTCGGACTCGGACCCCATCTAGCCAGCTGCTGACAACGGAATAGTAGGAAACCGCTACAGCCGAGCCGTTTCACTATTGGCGTAATTCCCGGCAGACAGTGGCGCATTTATACGCAGAACGCGCAATAATAATTATCATGATTCCGGGAAACCGCGTCGGAAATTCGTTAGGCGACCCATCAAAGGGTACGTCTTCCAAGCTAGACGACGGCCCCGCACTCCTCGGCTGGTGCGACCCTGATTTAAGCCGACGAGCCCTCGAAGCCCTGAACCAACCGCCGGGGGAAGTCAAGGAACCACTGAGGACGGCGAGACCGTGGAATCCTATTATAACGAACCAGAAAAGAGCGGGTCACTGTGGATTCGGAGAAATCACTCGCAGAGAACTTCAAGCTTAGCCTCTACGAGGCAAGGGTGTACATTGCCCTGACGTCGGGCAGCATGTCGCCCAAGCAGGTCTCCGTGTCAGCGCGGGTCCCCCTCTCGAGGACCTACGACACCCTAAGGAGCCTGCAGCAGAAGGGGTTCGTGGAAGAGCGCGGTGAAGTCTTCTCAGCAATCTCGGCGAAGGCCGCTCTGGGCATGCGCCTCCGGCAGTTCGAAGATGAGTTTGCGAAAGCTCAGAGGGCACGCATGGATGCGACCGAATCACTGCTGAAGTCGCTTGGCGCAGGGGTCCGACCGCCACTCCAAAGGGACCAGGAAGTGGCTCTCCTGAGGGGGATTAACGCGATAGCGAGCAAGTTCAGCGAAATCATCGCTGCGTCCGACGACGTGATTCTCGTGGCGAAGAGCTCGATCGATGCCGCCCGGTTCTTCAAACCATATCTTCAGAAGAAGATGCCAAGGTCAGTGAGGATCCTAATCCCATCCGGCTTCACGATTCGCCGCAGCGACGCGAGATTCCTGAAGACCCTGAGTATCCAAGTCAGACGGACCAACAGCATCCTACTCGACCTCATGGTCGCCGACGAATCGACAGTCATCATCGGCGTCCCTGACCCCACCAGCAAGGAAGCCTACCATTCCATCGCGATCGCGGTATCCAGTCAGCCTTTCGCCACGGCCGTCAGGGCGTCATTGGAAGAGGTCTGGTCCAGCGCCCGCTAGACCAGCCCTGCAGCGAGATAGGCGATGAGCAGCAGAACTCCGGTCAGGAGCGTCGTCATCACCATCGACGCCATCCCAGGTATCAGTTCCGCGACCTTGTCATAGTTCTTGCTCACTGCCCTTGAAGTGGCAAGCGCTTTGGGGGCCGAAGCCAACACGATCAAGGTGAATGGACTGACCGCGCCGACAAGAGCTCCGGCCACGGGGATTGCGTAGGCGCTGACCAGAATCGCCTTCAGTCTGCTGGCTGCCTTGGCTTTCCCCCATCGAGCTACAAGATGGTTCCTCCCCGCATTCTTGTCGGCATCGGTGTCTGGGAATTCGTTTACGTAGAGGATTCCTGCCGTCATTATGCCAAGCGGCAGCCCGACGATGACCGGTGCGACGCTCAATTGATGGGTCTGGATGTAGTATGTTCCGAGAAGCAGAAGAGGCCCGAAGTCAAGCCCTGTGACCGTCTCGCCGATGCCGAGCTTGGATGTCAGGGGCGAGTAGGTGACAACCGAGAATGCGGCGAGTGCGAGGAGTATGATAAGCACGGGGTCGAACGAGAATTCGTAGATGAAGTATGCCCCTATTCCTAGGCCCGTCGCCAGAAGAAGTGAGCCTAGACACAGCACTCCTCTCGTGGACATCAACCCTTTTGGGAGGATCGTACTTCCTCCACTGAATG
>JBEKJM010000072.1:0-7669 GCA_050011215.1 Nitrososphaerales archaeon | reverse complement strand
AGAACTTGAGTGGCGATCAGAACTTGAGTGGCGATCAGAACTTGAGTGGCGATCAGAACTTGAGTGGCGATCAGAACTTGAGTGGCGATCAGAACTTGAGTGGCGATCAGAACTTGAGTGGTGTCGCAGAATCAACTCTAACGATGCTCCTCTCTTCAAAGGAGAAGGGAGAGCTCCTACTTCTCTTCCACAGAAACCCCGGCCTGATGGACGATATCGAAGGGATCGCGAGACGCATAGGAAGGAGCGGCTCAGCCATCCAGGATGACGTGAACGACCTAGTCGCCATCGGCGTCCTGGGCACGGTGCGAATAGGATCAACCAACGTGGTCTACCTTGACAGAGCCAAGGACAAGGAGGTCCAAGACTCAATAGGTGAACACATCCGGAGCATGAGGAAGTGATATTGAAATGCCTAGGGTAGCGACAGGGATTGAAGAACTCGACAGGATGCTGAACGGAGGGTTCGTTCGTGGGGATGCCGTACTGGTCGCAGGGAGCTCAGGAACAGGGAAGACCACCCTGGGCCTGCAGTACCTGGTGAACGGCATAGCGAAGGGTGAATCAGGCATCTATCTCAGCTTCGAGGTGCTCCCCGACCAGCTCTACAGAGACGCGAAGAGCTTCGGCTGGGACCTTAGGAAGATGGAAGAGGAGAACAAACTGAGGGTTCTGTGCACTTCCCCCAACCTGTTCGTGGAGAATTCTGGGACAGAGGTCCTGCTGGAGCGCGCCATCGCAGAGGTCAACCCGAAGCGCATCGTGGTCGACTCCATAAGCCACATCTCAATGTACGTGGAAGACGACGATTTGAGGAAGGAGCTCTACAGGACGCTCATGTTCTTCAAGACGAAGAGGCTCAGTTCACTCCTGTTGTGGGAGGCACCCCAATTCACCAAGGAGTCCATAGCGATGTCGGACGCGGGGATGAGCTTTCTCGCCGACACCGTCGTGCTGATGAAGTTCGTAGAGATCGACTCGACAATTAGACAGGCCATCGTGATTCTCAAGATGAGGGGAAGCAAGCATGAAAAGCATCTCAGAGAATACGAGATAACGAGCAATGGGATAGTAATGAAGGAGACTTTCGGTCAACTGGAGGGGATAATGACGGGCAGTCCAACCCGCGCACCTTCTGACAAGTTTCTGGAACTGTTTGCGAAGGCTGGCAAGAGCTGAGCTCATGAGCATCTTGCTTGCTTGTGCCACCTACGTCTTCGGCATCGTGGAATCAGCCCTCTTCCTGGGAGCGGCTTTCTACTCATACAGGTTGACGAGACTTGCCGGCGCATTCGGTGCATGGATTCTGATGATCACCGCGCTCATCATTCTGACGTCACACAGTGTTGCGGAATTGCTCCAGTTGGCCATACAGGTTCCCTTCAATCAGCTGGTGGCTTCAACGAACGGCATGTCGGTGGCTTCTTTCATTGTCTCAAGTATCTCCGGAGCGGTGCTTGCAGTTCTCCTTTTCTCAGCGATGTATCAGCTGCACGGGAAATTCAGGCAATTGAGCAGATAACGGCATGGGACGCCGGAAGACGCGCGCGCGCGGTTCATGCGGGTGTTCTTCCTGACGATGATCGCATTCCCCTTTCGTATCCAAAGCACACTCTCGTCATTGTAGGGTGCGGCTCTTAATTTCAAGGCTTCTCGTATATGTCTAGGAACGGCTGTCGTTCCATTCTTCCTGAGCATTGTCTTTCTGAAACTCGAATGCGGCGTCCCCTTGGTGACTATGACCCTGTCCCTCTCTTGCGTCCAAAGCAATTTGCACCTCTCGTGCAGCGTCGGTTTCAGGTTCAACGCTTCCATTACCCCTTCAGAAACTTTCGTCGTTCCACCTCTGCTTAGGGTTGTCACAGCGAGAAGGAGTTCATTTGCCAAGTCTACGCGCGCGGAAGGCTTTGGTTCGAACCTATTCAGGTGTAGCCCCTAGCCGGGCTACCCCTCGTTTTCTCAAAGCTAGTCCCTTCCTATGCGTGGAAGCCACCCTACTGACTGTCCTCTGCCACGAAGCCCACGAGAAATCCTGAGATCTCGGCTAGCGGGATCTTGGCCAGCTTCGTCTTCGGAGGTAGACCAACGCTAGGAGCAGCGCCGGGACCATGACCAGGACCGACGCAGGGAACTGCGGCACTCCTGTGGGGATGGTCGGCGATGAAAATGAGAGGCTTCCGTCGGCCCCCTCCGTTACGTTGAAGGGAGTGCAGCCTCCTGAAGAGGTGCAGGTTCCCGAAGTGAAGAGAGGGGTTCCCGTTGCATTGCCCCCAGAGCCCTCGGTCGCGATGGTTAGGTTGAAGGCGCCGGTTCCTCCGTCTGGGAAGAGATTGACTTCATACTGCCCGATGACGGGATTCGCAATCGTGATCGACTCGGTGCCCCCCCCGCACGAACTGACAATTGCCAAAGGCATGGTATCTACGGCGCCGCCCGTTTCATTGCAGCCGACTTGGCCGATTCCATAAGGACCTGTGACCAGCACGTACACAGGGTCCGATGATCCTTCGTAACCAGTTGAGGTGCCAATGACGTATTCGCAATTGGGCCCGGTGCACGTGTCAGTGTAGGGAGTGACTGAAGGCACAAGATCCGCGTAGACGGTTCCCGGCCCAGTCGCCGTTATCGGTATTGTGAACAGATTCACGTCTGAGGTTGATGGAACCGCAACTTCTGAGGCCGGGCAGCCGCTATCGCCGGGTAGCCCGTTTAGTGCAGACCACGAGTAGCACGTAGTCCAGCCAACGAGGGTGCACACGACATTCCTTCCTATGGCGCACGAAGCATTCGAGGATACGCTGAATGGCTGTCCTGCCGGAGCCCAAAGTAGTGTGGGCTTGCCAAGGCTTACGCACGTGTTGTCCGGGAGGATTGGAGGATATCCTGACCCTGAGCAACCATAGTAGTACACACTGCTATTTGCGACGAGGTACTGATGAGCGTATGCCGAGAAGATGTCCAGCGGAGGTCCGACCGTCCCTGGCACTGTTCCCGAGCAGTCGAAGATACATGTCCACCGCTCCGACGCCCACGACCCACCGAGGATGCTGTCCACACTCCAGCTTGTACCGGCATCCACCCAAACCGTGACAGGGCTCCCCAGTGCGAGCAGTTGCTTTGACACGCTGCCGGCTGAATAGTATGTCAGGGTGGGAGGGGTGTATCCGGTGCCGGCATCCGATGCCGTGGAAATGACGAACTGTGGATACTCTTCGTACTGATGGTAGTAGCCAACGGTCACGAACACGCCGCCTTGGGAGAATGGCCCGACCTGATAGTCAGATACGAATGCCCCGCAGCTGATTGACCCTACGAACAAGACGTCGCAGGTGGGGACCGCCTGCCACTGCTGGAAGTCGGTGGTTGGGTTTGTGTTTGTGGTGGGCTGGAAGTCTTCGATGGTCCCCGCCAGCACCCAGATCGTCGTGTAGCTTGTGGAGAGCGAACTTATCGTCACGGTGTGAGCCGCAGGGAAGCTGAGGGGCTCCAATGGGGCAGTCGCGTACTCTCCAAAGGTCGGAGCGGCTGGATTCCCCCCACCAATGATCTTGTAATTGACGAGTTGCACTTGCATGTCGTAGTAGACGTAGGTGACTGAGACGTCGGATGTGCCGACCTGGAACGCAGTGGGCTGGCACGCTCCGTCGGAGGTTGCCCACAGGCACCACTGTTCAGCAGAGTTCGAGCCCGAAGAGACTGCGGATATCGACACGTTGCTGTTCGGGTCAACCAGTATCGTCAAGGTTCCGCCAGCGTTGTTCGCGACGGCAGGAGTGCTATCGGCAGAATAGGATACCGTGAAGTAGTTGCTCCCCGAGAGGGGGCTGCCATAATCGCCGAACTGAGTCAGCGTTATTGACAGTTGGACCAGGCCAGAGGATGCCGGTGTCGTGACTGTAAAGGTGGCGAACGCGCTGTCCGCTCCGCCGTCGATTCCGGTGACGGTGACGGTCTGCGCTCCGGGCGTGTCGTCGCTCGGCACGGCGAACGTACAGGTGAACGATCCGGTCGTTGAAGTCAGCAGATCGACGCAGGTCTGCGTGGTTATGATGCCATCGGTGATGGTGATCGAGCCGATGTCAGTGCTTACCGAGAACCCCGTTCCCATCACGGTGACTGAGGTGCCGACCGGGCCCAGCGGGGGTGCGGGTGACAGAGTGATGGTTGGCGTTGTCACCGTAAACGTCGCTGAGGCAGTGTCCGCTGATTCGGTCAGGATGTCGCCTCCGGAGACGGTGACGCTCTGCGCTCCAGCCGCGTCGTCACTCGGCACCGTGAACGTGCAGGTGAACGTCCCCGTCGTGGACGTCGTCTGGCCGGTGCAGTCCTCCGTGGTTATCCCCGTGCCTCCGGTGATGGTGATCGAACCAATCTGAGTGTCGACGGAGAACCCAGTTCCAGTCACTGTGACCAAGGTGCCAACCGGGCCCTGCGTGGGTGACACAGCTATGGACGGGATAGTCGCTTCGTCAAATAGCACGTTTGCCCCGCCACCTTCGTAGTCCGTCCCGATCACCCCAAATTCGAGAGAGCTAGAAGAGGCGTACGAGGCGTCGACTCCGGTGAGGGATGTCTCGACATCGAATACTCGAACCCCAGGATTTGACCAGGTCGCGCCCGCATCCGTGGTGGAATTGTAGTAGGCGGAATTGGTGCCTTTGCCGTAGAATGCGACGAAGTCACCCGATCCCGATGGCCCTTCCTCTATGGAGGGCGTTGACTGCGAGCTGTACCCCGAAGAGGTCGATATCACAGTCTCGGCCGAGGTCCCCGATCTTCCTTGAGTGAATGTGAAGAAGCGGACGCTTCCTCCGCTTGCCTGTCCCACGGCGTATATCACGTCTCCCGCAGACACGGCTGAGACGCTCCCGTACGAAGAGAGAGTCTGCACAGTATCAGAACTCGTGCACGAGGTCGAGCAGGACCATGACCCATCTACGGTCGTGGTTATGCTTATGGGGCTGGCGCCCAGGAATATATTGTACAGTAATCCCACTTCAGGGCCCGGATCCCCCGGCAGGGGGACGAGAACGACGTTCGCTGACGGAGTGCTGGCGCTTCCGGTCGGCCCTTTGAAGTCCGCTGCGTTAGTCCAAGTGGGAGTGGCGCTCGTCGGGTTGAAGGTGTACACTTCGATGTAGGGAGTGAGTGGGGTCGTGCCAAAATTGACGGTGTAGAGCGCGACCCAGACGTTCCCTGCGCTGTCGGTTATGATCGAGGCGGGGCCCTCGGTCTTGTAGTTTGTCGACTGAGACGTTTCCGGTATTTGCCATGTTATGCTTCCGGTTGGGTTTAGCGTTCCATACCGATACTCGAAGGAGTTGGACGTGCCCCCGCTCGAGAGGACGTAATAGAGTGTGTTACCGGAAACCCAGAGAGAGAAGTCCGCGCCTGAAAGCGTGTACGGACCGGAATCCGTCACGTTGCCCTGCTGGGTCCAGGTGGTGCCGTCCGGCGAGGTCGAATAGTTGATGACCCACTGATACGAAGGAGGCATCTGCGTCCCCCAGAAGGCCCACCAGAGGCCGTCTGTGAAGAAGAGCTTCGTCTGAGAGGACGGGCTGGTCGCGGAGAGACTGTTTGTCCGTCCGACAGTCGATACGACGTCGAACGCCGTTGACATCGTGTTGACACCGTCTGTCGCTGAGAGAGTGTGGACGCCAGGGGTCGCTGTGGGAACGTAGAACGACGTCGAGAAGAAGCCCGTGGCGTCAGTGGCGGTAGTCGTCAGTGCGCTGCCATCCCATGTGAGAGTGATCGACGAGTTAGCCAGGAAACCACTCCCGTCTAAGGAGGCGTATCCCCCGACTTCCCCTTCGGCTGGAAACAAGGAGAGGGAGGGGTCAGGAGGAAGCGGAGCCAAAGGCTTGGCCGCCAGCGGCAAGGAAGAAGACGTCAACCCACTCGTCCCGCTCTGGTCGGAAGGGCTCGGCGACGCTCCCCGTGCAAGGGGAGTAAGGCCGGTCAGCGCTGACACTAGCAAGAGCGAGAGAATCCCCACGGCAAGGATCGGAGCCTCTTCGGAACGTCTTCCGATCAGCTTCAAGAGAAAACCTCGGGTCTGTCTGGGCTGGTCTTGGTCGGGTCGCCACGTGACGGGCTTGCGAAATAGAGTAGCGGGAAGACTCGTTCAGAAGCGAAGGGTCTCTCACAGCACGCGTTCCTCGATGCGAGCCCCTGAAGAGACGTCTGACTACCTAACAAGTTGGGGCAGTCCCTAATACGTAGTATTTAAACAGCGTAGTGCCTCAGGTCAATCCAGGTGAATTCGTGGTCCATGGCGCAGACTGGGCCGAGGCTGTGAGCCAGGCCGTTAGTGCCTACCCTGAAGGCTGCTTGCCTTCTGCCCCGAAACCTACGAGCCATCTCTCGTAACGGAGGAAGAGAGATGCGACCCTCCCGAGCAATGCAGGCTCGGTCAGGGTGAGCTCGACGAGGTCCAGGTCGCCCTTGGTGACGGCCCTGACGAGAGGGGTCAGCGTGATGTAGATCCCGAAGAAGACTACGAAGTCTGCGACGAGCGTCACGAGCGAGTAGGGCGTCGCGGGGAGAGAAGTGACTGCGACGTATGATACCCCAGAGACCAGCAGGATCTTGACCGTCGATTGGATGTCGAGCACCGCATGGAGGTACCTGTACGCGAGGTAGGTCCCCACCGCCCAGGCGACGAAGTAGGAGAGGAAGGTGGCGTAGATGAGCCCGTCGACCCCCAGGCCGTAGGTCTCCGCGAGGAGGGGCGCGGCCAGGAAGAGGGTCATCGCGGCGGTGAGGTAGAGCACGAAGGTCAGCCTCGTCCTGGCGAAACCCGAGAAAAAGGCGGGATGGACGGAGTAGCCGAAGGCGATGGGAAGGGTGGCTAGGGCCAGGAGCTGGAGGTACGGGACGCTCGCGTTGTACCCGGTGCCGTAGAGCAGCCTCACGAGCGGGCCAGCGCCGGCGACCAGGGAGACTATGGCCGGCGTCAGGAGATAGGCCACGAACCTGTACGCGTGCCGGAAGGCCGAGTTGACGTCCCCCTTCACGCCGTCGAGCGAGGCGAAGGCCGGGAAGAGAGCGCTGACCATGGCCGAGGCGAGAACGGCGATGGGCACGGTGAAGTTGGCAGCCGCCTGGTAGTAGCCGAACACCGCGTAGCTGGCAATGCGGGAGAGGAGGACGTAGACGAAGTAGGTCGCCAGGCCCAACAGGACGGTGCCCCCGTAGACCGGGAGACCATAGACGTTCATCTCCTTCACGTCAGCGACGAAGCCTTTCACGCTCCCGAAGCCCCTGAGCTTCCTTTGGTAGAGTATTGCCACCCCGATGGTCCCGGCCAGGAAGAAGGACACCAGGTGTCCGACCAAGGCCCCGGTTACCCCGAAGCCAGCGAGCACGAGGAGGGGGGCGAGGGCCAGCTTGATGAGCGCCTGCGCGGCCGACGTGGACCCAGACAGGCCCATCCAGTTCCAGCCGATGGCCGCTGTGGTGGCGGTCTGGAGGATGGTCGTCCCGAGCACAGTCAGCGACGTCAGCTGGACGTATGGGGTGAGGTCCGGGCGCTGGAGGACGATGGTGCAGAGGCTCCCGGCGAGGAAGTAGCTGACGACGGTCAGGATCGCTCCGGTCACGAACAGAAAGATCATGACGTTCATGGTGAACCGCTTCGCCTCGTCTTCCCTTCCGATCGAAG
>JBEKJM010000071.1:0-7703 GCA_050011215.1 Nitrososphaerales archaeon | reverse complement strand
TCAATCCATCGCAGACAGGGATGCGATGGAGGGGAACACTGATATCCCCAGAGGCGCGACTCTATGAATCCGAGAGACGCCAGAACCCCACACCCTTTAGGGGTGGGAGTATGTCAGTGAAGTGGTGCGCCATCGTTCAGCTGAGGCCGACCATCGCCGCGCTGGAATCCCACAGCCTCTCGGCCAAAGTCTTGGATCAGGACGAGGTCAGACGTAGTCGAACATAGGCTTCCTGTCAGGCGACTTCGGATACTCCGGATACTTTAGCTCGGCCTTCCAGTCAGCGAGCATCCAGCCCTTGAAGAGGGTCTTCTGGTCGTCGGTCGCGTCCTTGACGGGTTGGATCCTGTACTCGAAGACAGGCCTCTTTCCGATCTGTCCGTTCAGTTCCGTAAGCTTCCCGTTCCTCGCGATGGTGAGGTTCAGGCTCCTACCGGGCTTCATCGTCCCAACATAAAACGAGAGCTTGTCCGAGCCCATCCTGTATCCTCCCACTGCCAAGATTTCGTCCTTGACGGCAAGCCCCATCGCCTCGGCAGGAGAGCCGGCGAGCTGCATCGTGACCGTAGTCTTGCCGCCCTCGGGATTCAGCTTCACGCCCAGGAAGCCCTTCTCCTCCGCATGCTCTTCCTTGACAGTCAGTCTCAGGCCGACGTGTCCCAGATAAAGGTCGTAGTCGATGTCCCTCCTTCCCCGCACCCTGGCGTTGAACACCTCCACTGCGTCGTGACCGCCCAGCTCGACACAGGCCGCCTCGAACTCCTTGTCGGTGTAACCTCGATTCTCCTTCAGAAAGACGCCGCGATAGAGCTTCCTCATCACATCGTCGAGGCTCTTGCCGCCCCGGCTCGTGTCTCGTATCACCATGTCTAGCATCCAACCTATGACTGTGCCCTGAGTGTAGTAGGAAGAAGTGACGTTGAGCGAGTTCTCGTCCTGCTTGTAGAACTTCGTCCACGTGTCGAAGCTCGCCTCCTCGGCGCTTTGCCATCCACTGCCCGGCAGGGACTTCATGACATTGACACTGGAGACGAGGGCGTCGAGGTACTCCTCCGCCGAGTAGAGACCCGACCGTCTCAGGATTAGGTCGTCGTAGTAGCTCGTGATGCCTTCCGCTATCCACAGGGACTTCGTGTAGGTCTCTGCAGTGTAATCGAAGGGCCCTAGCCCAACGGGCCTCAACCTCTTGACGTTCCAGGCATGAAAGAACTCGTGCGAGAAGAGCCCCATGGATCGGTTGTACTCCTCCTTGGGAATCATCCTCAGGCGGGGCGAGAAGCACATCGTGCTGTTCAGGTGCTCCAGCCCTCCTCCGGTAGTGTCCGTGAAGTTGACCAGGAAGACGTACCGGTCGTACGGCACCTGGCCGAAGATCGGCGTGGTCTGCTCCACGATCCCCTTGATGTCGCCGACGAGCTTCCCGAAGTCAATCGGTGCTTCTCCGAAAATGGAGACGTCGTACCTGGCACCTCCAGTGTCGAACGGGCGCACCTCCTGGTTCCCGACCTCGAGCGGTGAATCGACAAGCACGTCGTAGTCCGGTGCCGCAAACTCCCATTCCGAGACCCGCTGGAGCCCGGTCGAGACCACCTTCCATTCAGGCCGGGGAACCAACACGAGCCTCACCGGCATCCCCTGCATGCCTTCAGGATAGAGGAACACGCTGGCCCCGTTGATCAGCGCGTGCAAATTGTCGATGTAACTGGTGTCGACCGTGTAGGAGAAAGCGTAGACCGGATATTCGACGCGAAGCTTCTCGGAGCCCTGAAGTGCGACCGACCAGAGGCTCTTTTCGAGCTTCGTCACCTTGAGTTCCCTCCGGCTGCCTGAGTCGAAGGCCTTCACTTCCGTGACGTGGCGTGCGAAGTCTTCGACCGCGTAGTGCCCCGGTGTCCAGACAGGCATCGCCAGCCGGAGCTCGCCAGCGCGTCCGCCGGTCGGGATTGGGATTTCAATCGCGACGTCAAAGTAGTGTGCGTTCGCTCGAAGCATCGAAACCGTGTACCGGATGAGATCCTGGGGCAAGGCTGACCCGTGCCCTCGCGGTCGAGACTTAAGCTTTGGCGGGAAACACCCGGGGAGAGATCATGACGGGCATGGTCTGAACGTCCTATGTTCCACTTACTTCGCCGCGGCAATCAGGCCTTCAAGCCAGGTCCCGCACTGGAAACTAGTGATGTCCCAGCACCGGATGAGGCTTGTAGGGCTCTTCAAGCCTTTCTACCTGGTCCTGCGTCAGTTTCATGTCGACGGCTTCCGCCAGTTCCTCCAACTGTCTGATGCGCGTCGGACCAACTATCGGGGCCTTGACGTCTTTCTTCCCGAGGAGCCAAGCCAAGGCAATCTGCGCCGGCTCGGCTCCCTGCTCTTTCGCGACCTCCACCAGCCTTTCCAAGACGTCGAAGTCTTCGGGCCTGAAGAACCTCTCCCGGATTATGCTGTCCTTCCGGTACCTCAGACTCGTCGGTTTCCCGTTTCTCCTATACTTTCCCGTTAGGAACCCCCTGGCCAGGGGACTCCAGGGCATCACGGCTATCCTTTCCTCTCTGCACAGGGGGATCATCTCCCTCTCCTCTTCCCTGTAGGCTAGGTTGTAGTGGTTCTGCATCGTCTCGAACCTGACCAGTTGCAGTCTGTCGCTGGTGCAGAGCGCTTTCGCCAGCTGCCACGCCCACATGCTCGAAGCCCCGATGTGGTCGACCGCTTTCTCCTTTCTCGCGGCCTCCGTGAGCGTTCGAAGCACCTCTTCAATGGGCGTCTCGTAATCCCAGCGGTGGATCTGGTACAGGTCTATGCGGTCTGTCCTGAGGTGCTGCAGCGACTTCGCGAGGTTGTGGAGGACGTGCCTTCTGCCCAGCCCGCGCTCTCCAGGCCCCGCGCCCGTGGGAAGGCCGACCTTCGTGGCTATCACCACGTCGTTCCTCCTCCCTTCGAGCGCTCTCCCCAGAATCTCCTCGGACCTTCCGCTGGAATAGACGTCGGCAGTGTCAAAGAAGTTGATGCCAAGATCAATTGCTCTGTCGATGACCCTCTTCGAGTCTTCATAGTTGAGGGACCATTCGTATCCTTTCGATGTCGGTCCGCCGAAACTCATGCAGCCGATGCACAACCTTGAGACTCTCAGACCGGTCGTCCCGAGCACGACATGCTTCATACTTGGACGGAGATCGCAGCTTTCGGTTAAACCTTCTAGAGAGCGATTCGATAAACTGAGTCTGTTTATTAGTGGCTCTCGGCCTACGATTCAGGCAGCGGAAATCAATGCAACTGACCAAAGAGGCAATCAAACTCATTGAAGGGAAGAACTTCGGCTACCTCGCGACGGTGATGAAGGACGGCTCGCCGCAGGTCACTCCCGTATGGGTTGACCACGAAGGAAGGGACTACATTCTCGTGAACACTGCGCTGGGGAGAATAAAGCAGAAGAACACGAAGAGGAAGCCGAAGGTCGCCATCTCCATTGCGGACGCATCAAACCAGTACGAGAAGGTGAACGTGAGAGGGGTAGTGACCGAGCAGACTACGAAAGGGGCTGATGAGCACATCGACAAGCTGGCCAAGAAGTATCTTGGAAAGGAAACGTATCCCTATCGAACTCCCGACGAAAAGAGAGTGATTCTCAAGATAAGGCCAGAACACCTTTCGAGATGATCTCGGTCAACAAGAACACCATCTCGACCAAGCAGCGGATTGGAGATCTGCTTCGGTAACTCCGTCTAGGTCTGCAGCGCCGGGCGATTCTGGAAAGCTCAGAGGCATCTTTCCAGCCGTCAAGGGAAGATGTGACTGGGTCCCTCTTGACGACCCTCTGTACAAGGCCTACCACGACTCGGAGTGGGGGGTTCCGCTTCACGACGACCGGAAGCTCTTCGAGCTTCTCGTCCTTGAGGGGATGCAGGCGGGCCTCAGCTGGGGCACCATCCTGAGGAAGCGCGAGAACTTCAGGAAGGCCTTCGACGGCTTCGACCCAAGGAAGATGGCGCTGTACGGCGAGAGAAAGACGAGGAGCCTCCTCGCAGACGCTGGTATCGTGCGGAACCGGCTCAAGGTCAGGTCAGCGGTCACCAACGCGAGAGCCTTCCTCGCCGTCCAGAAGGAGTTCGGGAGCTTCGACTCGTACATATGGAGCTTCATGGGGAACAGGCCCAGGATCAACAGGTGGCGGACCCTGAAGGAGATTCCGGCTGCTACCGAGGAATCGAAGAGAATCAGCGCGGACCTCCTCCGACGCGGTTTCAGGTTCGTGGGCCCAACAATCTGCTACTCGCACATGCAGGCGACCGGGATGGTCAACGACCACCTCGTCCACTGTTTTCGGCACCGCGAACTGGGCGGCTAGGGCTGCCTGAACGCAGCAGGAGCTCTCGGCGCCGCCTTCCTCCTCCCGAACCAACCAAGACTAATCTACGCCAACCTCAGAGCCGAACCGGTTGCCCCATCTCGACGTCGGAACACGCCGGATCGAGTACTCGGTCGTCAGGGGAACGAGCAGGCGGTACACCTACTTCAGGTTCAGGCCCGACATGACCCTCGAAGTCTCGGTGCCACGGGGGAGAAGGGTCGACGTCGAAGCCATGATCAAGGAGAGGCTCCCATGGATAGACCGTGAATACGCACGGGCGGCAAACGCCAAGAGGATTCTGGGCCCGGACCAGGTGATGTTCGGAGGCCAGTACCTGCGGATCGTCTGCATCGAGGACGCGAAGGAGGGGCTGGTGCTGAGCCCGACGGCTGACGAAGTTGTAATCAGGGCCAGCGACAGACGGAGGATCAGAGAACTGGTCAGGCGTTGGTTCCTGAAGGAGACCTCTGCCTACGTGGTGAAGAAGGTCCGCGAATCCTCTCCCTTGCTTGGGGTCAGGCCCAGCCGCGTCGACGTCAGGGAAATCAGCAAGTGGGGGTACTGCACGCGTGGAGGCAGGATCTCCTTCAGCTGGCAGCTCATCGCACTACCGGAGAGGCTGAGGGAGTACGTGGTCTTTCATGAACTCACGCACCTCGTCGAGTTCAACCACTCTCCTAAGTTCAAGAAGAGACTCGAGTCCGTCTGCCCCGACTTCAGGAAGAGGGAAAGAGAGCTCGCTCAGGTCGTGCCGTATCACCGCATGGCTCTCGAATAGTAGTAGCCCAGATCGCTCACGAGCGAGTTCCGCAGGCCTCAACCCAAGACCGGTCCACCGATGGATTTTATTCCAGGTCCTGCCGGGTGCGTGGCAATGAATCCCCAAATGCTCGCTCTGGGCGCGAAGGCCCCAGATTTCGACCTGCCCGGCGCGGACGGAAAGACGCACACGCTCGCGTCCTACTCAGATAAGCCCGTCCTGGTCGTGATCTTCTCGTGCAACCACTGTCCGTACGTCAAGGACTACGAAGACAGGATGGTGGGTATCCAGCGGGACTACGCCTCCAGGGGCGTACAGCTCGTGGCGATCAACTCCAACGACGAGAAGTCCTTTCCTGAAGACAGCCTTGCCCAGATGGTCGTCAGGGCGAAGGAGAAAGGCTTCAACTTTCCCTACCTGAGAGACCAGGACCAGACTGCCGTGGAGCACTACGGGGCCGTCTGCACGCCCCACGTCTTCGTGTTCGACGGCAAGAGGAACCTGAAGTACAGGGGCAGGATCGACGACTCCCGCGACCGCCTGAACGTAAAGTCGCCCGACCTGCGCAACGCGCTCGACGATCTGACCGCCGGAAGGGAGGTCAGGGTCCCGGACACCAAGCCGTTCGGGTGCAGCATCAAGTGGAGGGCATAGCCCTATCCCGCCCCGGTTCTCTTGGATTCGATCAAGCGGCCCTGGTCTATGCTAGGAACTTCGTCTCGTAGTACCTGATCAGCCTTTCCGGGTTGTAGGCCTCGCCGAAGAGCCTCGTCTGGAGCTCCTTCGGGGAGTAGACCGCTCCCCACCTGTGGATCTTGATCTGTAGCCACTTCCTCAGCTGCATCAGGTCCTTCTCCCCAACCGATTTCCTGACCAGCTCGCCGTCTCCCATCTTGTGCCAGATCATGCCCAGGATCACGTTGCCCAGAGAGTACGTCGGGAAGTAGCCCATTGAGCCTTGGCTCCAGTGGATGTCCTGCAGGACCCCTTCCGCGTCGTTCTTAGGCCTGATCCCGAGGTAGTCTTCGAATGTGTCGTTCCAGACCTCCGGCAACTCGGACACCGAGAGATCCCCGTTGAGCATCTTCTTCTCAATCTCGTACCTGAGCGCGATGTGGAGATTGTAGGTCAGCTCGTCCGCGTCGACCCTTATCAGGCTCCTTCTGACCGTGTTGAAGTAGAGATAGAGCTGTTCAGGACTATAGCGGGAGACAAACGGGAGGTTCTTCTTCAAGAGCGGGCTTACGAGCTTGCTGAACCCCCTGCTCCTTCCTACTACGTTCTCCCAGAACCTCGACTGCGATTCGTGGAATCCGAGTGATGCCCCGCTGGCCACGGGGGTGAACCTGAGCTTATCGTCGAGTTGGAGGTCGTACAGCGCGTGCCCGGATTCATGGATGGTGGAGAAGAGCGTCGACTTGAAATCGACCCCTTCGTACCTCGTGGTGATTCGCACATCGTCGGGCGCTATCCCGGTGGTGAACGGGTGCGTGGAGACGTCCATCCTGAACCTGTCCATCGGCATCTCCAGCATCCGGAGGAGGCCCTCGTTCACGCGGGTCATCGCGTCCGTGTCGTACTTGACCGACTCCAGCGGATGCTTCGGAGGATAGACCCCCGCGGACGTGACCTTTTCGAGGATCTTCCTGGTGCCTGGCACGAGCCGCGAGAAGACTTCGTCGGCGTCCCGCACCGTGAACTCCTCTTCGAAGAGGTCCAGCAGCGCGTTGTACGGGTGCTTCGTGTATCCGAGGCAGTCTGCAATCTTTCTTGTCAGCTCCAGTATCTTCTCCAGATGCGGCTCGAACAGCTTGAACTCGGAGTTCTTCCGCGCCTTCCGCCACACCACCGTCGCCTCGGCAGTGATCCTCTCCCGCTCCTCCACCAGCTCTGGCGGGATCTTCGTGAAGAAGTCCACGTCTCTCCTGAGGACCCTGACGATTCCCTTCTCTTCATCGTCGAGGTCGCGTAGCTTCTCGGCCTTGACTACGAGGTCGTTGAGGCCGACCGTCGCCTTCTGGAGCATCATGGCCAGCTGGCCCGAGGCTGCTCCCCGGGAGCCAGCGCCCCTCTCGGGCATATGTGTCTCCATGTCCCAGTTGAGGACCGCCATCGAATGGTTCAGAGCCCAGACGGCCCTGTACTTCTCTAGAATCTCACTGATTACGGGGTTCTTTGTCAAGACGAACCGCACTCGTTGCTGCTGTGGGCTTTTACAGTTTGTGAGTGAATGATTCGGTTTCCCTTTCCCAGCTTAAATATCGCAGGGCCAGTCCGGCGAATCATGCGCGCTGAAATCTTCGAAGGCACGGACAAGCTCGGCGAAGTCTCCCTCAACGAGAAGACCTTCTCTACAGGCTCCCGCGGATACTACGCGTCGGCCAAGCTGGAAGTCAAAGGCAAGAGATACCAGGTGAATTTCCAGCTAGTAGAGATTGGAAGCAAGCCGGCGCCCAAGTAGCCCCCGCACGCCACGAGTCATGCGTTCTAGCAGCCCTGACGGAGCATTCGTGAGCCCAATCGTTTCGCCTAGGGAGAACCTTGCTTGATATCGCCACAGGGAAGGAACCTCTCGCTTGCCATCGTCGCCGGCCTCGTCTT
>JBEKJM010000070.1:0-7786 GCA_050011215.1 Nitrososphaerales archaeon | reverse complement strand
GGATTCCATCCTACCCGTTCCCAGAGCTGGCGGCACAAGCTCTCGCCCACGCTGTCAACTATGGCAGATGGGTGGCGACTCCTCCAGGCACCGTCAGGGAGTTCCCTGAGGCCAAGAAGCTGCAGGCCGCCGCCCTGGTGTCGAGAGCGCTTGCGAGCAAGGAGAGCTGGCTGGGTCCCGCAAGCACGAGCGCCCTGCTCGGGTACTACGGAATCCCGATGGTCAGAACCGCCGAGGCGGGCGACCCGGTCCAGGCCGCAAGGGCCGCGTCCGAGTTCCCCGGCAGAGTCGTGCTGAAGGCGTCAGCCCCCGGCCTCCTGCACAAGACTGAACTCGACGCCGTCAAGGTCGGTCTCGAACCCAAGGACGTGGAGGCTGCGGCGAAGAAGATGGGAGCGCGCCTAGAGAAGAGCGGAGTCTCCGGCGCGAGCTTCCTTGTCCAAGAGATGATCTCAGAGGCGGTGGAGATGTTCGTGGGGATCACCAACGATCCCAACTTCGGGCCCCTCCTCGCGTGCGGGATCGGCGGCGCCCTCGTGGAGCTTCTGAGGGACGTCTCGGTGAGGCTGACACCTCTGACAGACGTCGACGCCCAACAGATGGTCAGGTCTCTCAGGACCTTTCCCGTGCTGGACGGGTACAGAGGAGCGCCGAAGCACGACGTAAAGGCGTTGGAAGAGGTCATGCTACGCCTCAGCCAGCTCGTCGAGGACATACCCGAGGTGGCGGAGCTGGACCTTAATCCTGTGATGGTCCTGTTGGAGGGGAGGGGCGCGGTCGTCGTGGACGCCCGGATCCGGGTGGCAGAGAGCGTCCCTCAGCTGCCTATAGGGGCACGGAAGCGATGAAGGGCCCGCGGACCGACTGAAACAGAACCGAATGTCTTCGGGACAACTATTTTATCTGCCTCTCGGAGGCGCACGCTTAGCATGACAGAGACCGAGAAAGGGCCGGAGTCGAAGATCGACGTTCACTGGAAGGAAGAGGCGATGATCAACCCGCCTGCCAAGTTTGTGAAGCAGGCGAACATGGCCGACCCTGATATTTACAAGAGGTTCAGCGAGAAGAACTTTCCCGAATGCTATAGAGAGTACGCCGATGTCCTGACCTGGGACAAGCCGTTCCAGACTGTGCTGGACGCGAGCAACCCTCCGTTCTGGAAGTGGTTCGTCGGAGGCAAGCTGAACGCGGCCTACAATTGCGTCGACAGGCACCTCGAGAAGTACAGGAACAAGGCAGCGATAATCTGGGTTCCGGAGCCGGAAGACGAGCCCTACCAGGTGATAACCTACCAAGAGTTGTACAGGAAGGTCAATGAGTTCGCCCTCGTCCTGAAGTCGCTCGGCCTCAAGACGGGCGACAGAGTCACCTTCCATCTCCCCATGACCCCGGAACTTCCAATCTCGATGCTCGCATGCGCGAGGCTCGGGATCATCCACAACGAGGTCTTCGGAGGATTCAGCGCGAGAGCCGCCGCGGAGAGGGTCGTCGGTTCTGGAAGCCATGTCTTGGTCACCTGCGACGGCTACTACAGGAACGGGGGGGTGTCCGACAAGAAGAAGGATGCAGACCAGACTGTGGAAGAAGCGAAGAAGTTGGGAGTCACCGTGGACAAGGTCCTGGTCTGGAGGCGCCACCCAGGGAAGTACATCTCCACAGCGCCGATGGTCGAAGGACGCGACTACTTCGTCGACGACCTTATGAAAGAGTTCAGGGGAAAGACGATCGACCCCGTCTCAATGGACTCGGAGGCTCCGCTATTCCTGATGTACACCAGCGGTTCCACCGGGCGCCCGAAGGGGGCGCAGCACAGGACCGGGGGGTACCTCGCCTACGTAGCCGCGACCGCGAAGTACCAGCAGGACATACACCCAGAAGACGTCTTCTGGTGCTACGCCGACATAGGGTGGATTACGGGCCATTCGTACATTGTCTACGGACCTCTTGCCATCGGCGCAACAAGCGTGATGTACGAGGGAGTCCCGAACTACCCGGACGCCGGCAGGCTCTGGAGGATAGCTGAGCGCCTCGGGGTCACCATCTTCCACACCGCCCCGACGACCATCAGGATGCTCAGGAAGTCCGGACCGGATGAGCCGCGGAAGTACGACTTCCACTTCAAGTCCATGACCACGGTCGGCGAGCCGATCGAGCCGGAAACGTGGCGCTGGTATTACCAGGAGGTGGGGAAGGGAGACGTCGCCATCAGCGACACATACTGGCAAACGGAGACAGGAGGTTTTCTCTGCAGCACCCTGCCAGCGATCCTGCCCATGAAGCCCGGGAGCGCCGGACCCGGCATGCCCGGAATCTACCCGGTCATCTACGACGAAGAGGGCAGAGAAGTCAAGGCCGGAGAAGGGGCGGGCAACATCTGCATCCGGAATCCGTGGCCAGCAATAATGCAGACGGTCTGGGGCGACCCTGACAGGTTCGTCCAGATCTACTATGAAAGGTACTGCAAGAACAAGGAGAGCAAGGACTGGAGGGACTGGCCCTATCTCACGGGCGACGGAGCGGTCGAAAGCGCCGACGGATACTTCAGAATCCTCGGAAGGATCGACGACGTCATCAAGGTGGCCGGCCACAGGCTCGGGACCAAGGAGCTCGAGAACGCAGCCCTCACGACCCCCGAAGTGGGAGAGGCGGCGGCAGTCGCCATCGAGGATGAGCTCAGGGGACACGTCCCCATCATCTATGTGTCTCTGAAGCCGGGCTACGAACCGAGCAAGGAAATCGCCGAGAAGGTCAAGAACAACGTCACCAAGGAGCTGGGGCCCATCGCCAGGCCGAAGAACGTCTACATCGTCTCCGACCTTCCGAAGACGCGCTCGGGCAAGATAATGCGCCGGATCCTGGTGTCGATCTCCGAGAACAAGGACTTCGGGGACACCTCGACACTGGCCAACGCCGAGGTCGTGGAGAGAATACGCGAGATAGTTCAGGGCAAAGAAAAGAAAGAGTAAGCCTCTGAGCGGGTCTCTAGCTTTTCGGCTTGACTGGGAAGATGGGCAGGACGGACTTCCTGTAGACCTCGTTCAGGACTGTCGCTATCGACGCGTACATCGCGCTCAGCCCGCAGAGGACCCCTTCGTACCCTGCGAATTTCAGGAGGTCCGAGTTGTTCCAGGCATGCCCTGCAGAGAGCAGGAAGAAGAGGATGAAGAGGGTGCCGAACACCAACATCAGGGAACCGTTGAGCCTGAGCGTGCCCAGGAACATGAAGAAGCTGAAGATGCCCCAGAGGAACAGGTATGCGGAGATTGAGGCTGCCGTGGGTGCGGCGGCCGCTGCGCCCCACCCGAGACTGGGGATGATCTGGATGAAGACGAGGGAGATCCAGAAGAAGCCATAGAAGATGAAGGCGGTCATTCCGAAGGTATTGCCCTTCCTGAACTCGAAGGCTCCGGCGAAGATCTGGGCAAGTCCTCCGACGAAGAGGCCCATCGCCAGGACCACCGAATCCAGCGGGATGGTGCCCGCGTTTGCGAGGTTGAGTAGGACTGTGGTCATGCCGAAGGCCATGAGGCCGAGCGGTGCCGGGTTAGCCAGAAGCACGTCCGTCTTTGGCGGCTCGTTCTGAGCCATTGAAACGGCGGCTCCGACAGGCCGTATTTAGCTGATTCCCGAAGGCGTCAGGTTGGTGTAGAGGGAAGGGGCGACTTTCTACGGTTGCGGGTTCCACCCCCTGACGGAGGGACGGGGACCGTGCAGGCCTAGCGGAGCATCTCGGCCTGTATCAGTTCCGACAGCTTCTGGAAGTAGAGCCTCGTCGCCGTCGGCATCTCCGGGAGGTTGCGGTCAATCGCCTCCAGGACGTACTTGACGGCCCGCTTCGACGTCTTGAACTCGAACTTCATCGGAAGGATCGGGTCCTGGACGACGTCGATCGAATCGGCCAGGTAGCTCGGAGCGTCCACCTTCGCGTCGCTCGCGACCTTGTTGTACCAGCCCGCGAGGACCTCGGGGTCCAGCCCCAGCTTGACGTTCTCGATCTCCTGAAGGAGCCTGTTCAGCACGGTCATTTCCTCGTTGGGCAAGGCAGATGTCGACGGGGCTGAAATCGGTCTGCCGCGCTTAAAGAATCGGTGTGTAAACTTGTTGAGTTTCAGAGTGCACACTTGGGTGCTCCGTGATGACCCGCTCCTGCTCACGCCTTTGAAACCAGCTTCCTATGCACGATGGACTAATGGTGGGCTCGCGCGCGCGTCGCCCTTTGAACCTAAGGCAAAGATGAGTGTCAGGGCAAGAATGGGGCTCTTCCCGTTACCATTACTCCACTACCACCCTTTTCGACTTGCCCTCGTATCTCGGCAAGGTACCTTCCTTTACGAATTCAATCTTTGGCGCCAGGAAGATGAGGGTTCTGCGCACTTCGCTAGCTATCCTTTCTCTGAGTTCTGGCGTATCGGACACGGAACCCACCTCCACGGTTATCCGAAAGCCTTTGGGGCCGGTTCTGTCGACTTCCACGAGATAGTCGTTCACTTCAGGGAATCTGAACATGGCTTCCTGTATGGCGCTGGGCCAGATCTTCGCTCCCCTGTAGTGAATTACATCGTCCAGCCTCCCTGTGACCCACATGCAGCGGGGGAAGGCACTCCTTCCGCAGGCGCAATCGCCTTGGTCCAGCACCGTGAGGTCTCTCAGTCGATATCGAATTAGAGGCATGGCTTCTTTGGTCAGCGTAGTAACCACCATTTCTCCCTGTTCTCCCGGTCCGGCTGGTTCATTCGTTTCCGGGTCGATGACCTCAAGGTAGAAGTGGTCGGTCCAGAAGTGGAATCCGTTCTCGTACTCACATTCCTGCCCGCTCCCTGGCCCGAGCAGCTCAGTCGCGCCGTAGACATTCCTCGCTCCTCCGCCCTTCTTCTTTAGCCCGAACCCCTGCTCAATCCGCTGTCTCATCTGTTCCGTCCACACCTCGGCGCCCGGAATCGCGACTCTGATGGAACTCTCAGTTGGGTCGATTCCAATCTTTCGCATGCTTTCGAGCACATAGAGCTGGTAGGAGGGAGTTCCCGTCATGACCGTCGGCTTGAAATCGCGGATGAACTGCATCATGGCTTCCGTCCTTCCCACGCCCCAGGGTATCACAGCGGCCCCGACGCGACGGCAGCTCTGATGGAACCCCAAGCCCCCAGTGAAGAGGCCGTAACCGTAGAGGTTGAGGAGTATATCACCCCGTCTCACGCCAGCTGTTACAAGCGTCCTGGCCATCACGTTCATCCATGTTTCGTGGTCCCTCAGCGTATAGGGGCCTACCGTGGGCCGACCCGTGGTTCCGCTGGTCATGTGCCATCCGATCACCCGTTGCCTAGGAACGCAGAGAAAATCGCCTCCGTAGGGATACGAGTACTGTCTTAGGTCATCCTTCGTGGTGAATGGGAACTTCCGAATGTCAGACAGATCACCTAAATCGGACGGGTCGACCTTCCTTTCCTTGAAGACCCTCCTGTAGAAAGCGCTCTTCTCATAGACGTACTTCAGAATGAACCGAAGCCTCCTCTTCTGCAGCCGCCTAAGCTCTTGCCTGGAGATGCGCTCTAGGCTTCTTTCCCAGTACTTGGGACTGTTCGACCGTGGCATGCTCGCTGACCCACCCTGCCATACAGGTGTTCATGGATGTTTCGCATACTCTGAAAATCCACCTCGAACCGGTCGAAACGTTCCCCGGCCCGATTCAGCGCGCGTGCGCGCACCAGATCTCCGCCATCTACATTCCCTTCCTATTGGGGAACTAACCCTTCCTTCTCGTAGTCGGTGGTAATGCTACGCATCGCCCACGCGATTACCTCAATCGCCGCATAGGTCATCACTTCGATGGCTCCGGGACGGAGTGTCTGCCAGCCAGGGGGAGCCAGCCCCAGGTACTGCTCTGACCGACCCCCACCGGAGGGCCACCACCAGGCCACTATGGTGTATAATATGGGGGAAGATTCTGCCTGAACGAACAAATGAACGAACAGATGAAGGAAGGGACGAACGTTTGAACGGGAGAATGAACGCGAACCCGGTCACTTTGAACGGTCTTTTTCCCTCTCTTTCCTGTCGCGTTCTGATTAGCTGCACCTCATCTGGAGGACCTCGGTCCCCTCGTGCTCGGCCTCCATGCATGGGTGCTGTCTCTCTCCCCACTTGACCGCGAGCAGAGTATGCCCCTCAGGACCGCGCGTCGAAGCTTTCCTTAGAATCGGGTCGAGCGGTTCGGCATCCTCGTGGTGGTTAGGGTTTGTGGTCTTGTGCTTGACAACTCCCGCACGCTTGTTCTACCCTCACCTTGGTGCGCGTTTGAGATGGTCCGGCTCCGCACCGCATAAATAATCCAGTTTTGGGCGTCTTGTCGTCTGTCTTGGCAGTCCTGCCACCGCTCGACTCAGGGGACATCGCATGGGTGCTGACGGCTACTGCTCTCGTGATGATAATGACCCCTGGGCTTGGCTTCTTCTACGGGGGTCTCGTAAGGAGGAAGAACCTCGTCTCGACGATAGTCCAGACGTTGACAATATTCGCCGTAGTGAGCTTGGTCTGGGCCCTATGGGGATACAGCCTTGTCTTCGCCCCCTCGGTCAACGGGGTGGTCGGAGACCTTTCAAAAGCGGGTCTGGCCAACGTAGGTGCTGCCCCGAATCCGACCTATTCCAACACGATCCCCGAACTGCTGTATTTCGCCTTCCAGCTGAAGTTCGCCGCGATCACCCCGGCGCTCATAATCGGCGCGTTCGCTGAGCGTATCCGTTTCAAAGCCCTCTTGGTCTTCACGGTTCTCTGGACGACGTTCATCTACTGTCCTGTCGCACACTGGGTCTGGGGTGACGGCGGTTGGCTGAAGGCGTTGGGCGTGATAGACTTCGCCGGCGGGCTCGTGGTTCACATCACGGCCGGGGTTTCCGCCCTGGCAGCAGCCATAGTGATAGGAAAGAGGAAAGGGATAGAAAGTTCGAACGAAGTTCGCCCTAGCAACATCCCGTACGTCATCCTTGGAGCGGCCATACTGTGGTTCGGCTGGTTTGGGTTCAACGGTGGGAGCGCCCTCTCCGCGAATGCGATTGCGGTGCAGGCCATCGTCAACACTAACATGGCTGCGGCCGCGGGTGCGGTCAGCTGGATGCTGGTAGATTGGTCTCGGAAGGGGAAGCCTTCTGCGGTTGGGATAGCGGTCGGCGCAGTCTGCGGACTTGTGGCAATAACTCCGGCCGCCGGTTATGTTGGTGTCACCGCTGCCATCCTCATAGGACTGGTGGTCGGGGTCGTTTCCAACGCTGTGGCGAATTGGAGGTCGAGCCGTAACCTCTTCGACGATGCACTGGATGTCTTCGCCTGCCACGGGGTTGGGAGCATGTGGGGGGTGATTGCGACAGGAATCTTCGCTTCAACCGCAATCAACGCAGATGGTCCGAACGGGGCGTTCTTCGGAAACCCGCACCTGCTGCTGGTCGAGGTTTTCGCAATCGCCGTCGTCGCCGCTTTCTCGTTTGTCGGGTCATTCCTGCTGCTCAAGATCGTCGACTTCATCACGCCTGTAAGGGTGAGCGCGGCGGATGAGGAAACAGGCCTGGACCAGAGCCAGCACGGCGAGGAAGCCTACACCACAGGATAGAGCAACAGAGCGACCTCAATGGGCCGTGAAGCCCATTCCCAACTGTTGACTGCTGTCGCCCCGTCAGGTATTGGCAAGCGTATCATGACACCTGGACTGTGCTTTCAGGTCACGATTCTCTGCTTCCAGGCGTTCTATTCCTGATGTGCGCTCTGTGGAGTTGTTCGAGAGGCAGGGTCGTCTTAT
>JBEKJM010000069.1:0-7874 GCA_050011215.1 Nitrososphaerales archaeon | reverse complement strand
TTCTCTGATCGAGAGAAGCACGTTGATGACCTCGGCTCGAACTGATACATCGAGCATCGAGACCGGTTCGTCCGCGAGTATCAGGTCGGGACCGAGCACGAGCGCTCTCGCAATAGCGACCCTCTGGCGCTGCCCCCCCGAGAGTTCATGGGGATACCTGTAGAGGTACTCTTCTGGCGGGGTCAGCTGGACGTCCCTGAGCGCCTTCGTGACCTTTTCCAGCGCCTCCTGGTGAGTCTTCGCCAGATGGTTGACAGAGATACCCTCGTTCACTATGTCGAAGACGGTCATCCTCGGGTTCGTCGATTCGTACGGGTCCTGAAAGACGACCTGGAGCTTTGTCCTCAGCTTCTTCATCCCGCCTCTTGACAGCTTCGATATGTCCTGACCTTCGAAGATTATCGAGCCCGAGGTGGGAGGGGTCAGCATCAGCACGGTCCTCAGGATGGTAGTCTTGCCTGACCCGCTCTCCCCGGCCAATCCGTACACTGCTCCCCTCTTGACGCGAAAGCTGACGTCATCCACCGCGTGCACCTTCCCTCCTGGTTGCCTCCGGAGAGAGTCGATGAAGGTCTTCCTGACCGCGAAGAACTTCGTCAGGTGCTGGACGTCGAGTATGTAGTCGTCCCCTTTCTCCATCAATTCCCACCTCTCCCTGCTTCTATCTCCTTCCAGAAGTGGCAGGAGACGAAGTGATTAGGCTTAACCTCCGTGAACGCTGGCTGGCTGGTCCTGCAAATCTCCTTCGCGTAGACGCACCTCGGATGGAACCGGCACCCCGGCGGGGGGTTCACTAGGTCCGGAGGCGTCCCCGGAACCGAGACCAGGGCTTCCTTCGGCTTCCTAATGTCCGCGAACGCGCCCAGCAGGCCAAGGGTGTACGGATGCAGGGGGGAAGCGTACACATCCTTGCTCGACCCATACTCAACGAACAGGCCCGCGTACATGATCGCTACCTTGTCCGCCATCTGGGCGACAAGTGCCAGATCGTGGGTGATGAGGATTATGGCAGCCCCGAGTTCTCCCCTCAAGCTCAGCAGGAGGTCTATGATTCCCGCCTGGACTATGACGTCTAGAGCCGTCGTGGGCTCGTCGGCAATCAGGATCTTGGGGTTGAGGGCCAGCGACATCGCGATCATCGCCCTCTGCTTCATCCCTCCGCTGAATTCGTGAGGGTAGTGCCTTCTGCGGGTGGGGTCGACCCCGACGAGCTTCAGCAATTCTATCGTCCTCTTCTGGGCTTCACCCCTCGATACGTCGCTGTGAGCCGTTATCGCCTCGGCTATCTGGTCACCGACCCTGAAGACAGGATTCAGGGCATTCATTGCTCCTTGCGGGATCAGCGAAATCTTGGTCCATCTTATCTTCCTCCGCACTTCCGCGTCGGACATCGGAACGACGTCCTCGCCTTCGACGAGCACCTTTCCGCCCAGGATCTGAGCGTTGGTCGGAAGGAGCTTCAAGAGAGTGCTGGCCAGGCTGGACTTCCCGCATCCGCTTTCTCCCACTATGCCCAGGACCTCACCCGATTCCAGCTCGAAGTCCAGCCCGTCGACCGCCTTCACCGAGCCCGCCATTGTGGTGTAGTGCATCTTCAGGCTCTCCACTTTAAGCACGGGCACCACTCATCACCTCGCACGCAACCTCGGGTTGAATATTGAATCGAGCGCGAAGCCCACAAGGACGAAGGCCAGCGACAGTGCGGCGATTGAGATCCCGGGTGGAAGGAACCACCACCACACGTAGCTCGCCTTCGGGTTTCCGACTGCGTCAGGAAGTGCATAGGTGAGCATCAAGCCCCAGCTTATGGAGGACAGGCTGTGCGTCGCGGCGGACAGGAAGTCCAGGGCCGCTTCAAGAAGTATGAAGCCCGATACGTTGAGGGCCACCTGCGAGTAGACCAGCCCCATGACGTTCGGAAGTATGTGACGCCTGATTATGTGTCCGGTCCCTCCGCCAACTGCGCGCGAGGCTTCGACGTAGGGTCTCTCCTTCACCGAGAGAACCTGCGATCGTATGATCTTCGCTATCAGAGGCCAAGATACGAAGATGAACAACATGATCACCCAGAAGTATATTTGACTCTCAAGAACCGCGTTCTCTGAGATGATGGTCGTCACGATGAACAGCAGCGGGAGGAACGGAAGAACAAGTATGAAATCGGTGAACCTGCTAAGGACCTCGTCCCACAACCCTCCAAGGTAGCCGGCCGCGATTCCCGCCAGGGTCCCCAGTGCGACCGCCCCGATGCCAGACAGGACTCCGATCATCAATGAAATCTGCGACCCCCACACCAGCTGAGACCATACGTCGTTGCCGCGATTGTCAGTTCCCAGCAAGCCGTAGGCTCCTCCATTCATATGAAGCTCTACCGACCCCACGTAGAAGGAGATGGATGGCTGCGTCGCGTTCCGGATAGGCACGCCGAGCACCTGCATCGTGAATCGATAGCTCCCCGTGACGTTGAAGACGAGATTGGACGGATTGGTGTAATTGAGGTAGACGGGAATCCCCGAGGTATAGAGGAGTCCACTCAGGACATCCACCTCCTTCCATTGCGCAGACACATTTGCTGTGGGGCAGTTGAGGCGTGCACCACAATCTGAGACCGTGATTGCCGAGGACAACACTTCGGAGAGCGTCGAACCCATGGAGAAGTTGCCCTCCGAGTTCCCAATTATGAAATTGACGTAGACCGCCTTGACGCCCGTCACATTGAGAACCTTGATGTAGCTGGTTGCGGCGAAATGACTCGGGGGCTCCCCGGAGAACTGAAATGATTGAGACATATTAAAGAAATCTTCGGCACCATAGATGTAAGGGTTGGTCCCCTCAGTCGAATTCCCGGGGACAGATGCATTGACGAGGAGAGCCCCTGCGCCGCTGGAGTTGGATGCGGGCCCGATTCCAGGAACGACCCTGTCTTTGTAGTCGCCCCCCAGGGTCCACATAGCTAGGATCCCCTCCTTGGAGAACCCTGGTGCCGCTACCGGTGTCTTATCAATGGGGAGGTTGCTGTACTGTGGAAAGATTCTCGCCCATGTGGGAACGTCGTAGGCGGATGCGACCTGGTAGTTGATGGGAGTGTTGGGGGCCAGCCACGGGGCGAATAGCGCGAGGACGACGAAGAAGGCGATGATGATGAGCCCCACCATCCCTATCTTTGACTTCACATAGAGCTTCGCGATCCTTCTCAGGCTTGCGAGCCTCTCTCTGCCTGCTTGTCGTGCCATTCTATCCCGTGCTCACTCTGGGGTCTAAGAATCCGTAGATGATGTCTGCGGCGAAGACGCAGAGCAGGACCATGACCGATATGATGAAGAACAGGGCCTGCTCCATCGGGAAGTCGTATATCTGTACAGCCGTGTACAGCGCGAGCCCCAGCCCTGGGTAGCTGAACACGGTCTCGGTGATTATCGCGCCAGACAGGATGAACCCGATGGAGAGCGCGAACGCCGTGACGATCGGCAGGACCGCGTTCCTGAACGCGTGCTTGTAGAGCACCGTCCTCTCCGGAAGGCCCTTGGCTCTCGCCATCAGAATGTAGTCCTCAGCCACGGAGTCTATCATGACCGCCCGCTGCGTCAGGAAGACGCCCCCGATGCCCGCGAGGGTCAGCGTCACGAACGGAAGGAACGTCGCCTTGAGGATCGAGGCGTAGAATGTCCACCCCGTCTTGAGTAGGGACGAAGTGCCCAGATTGATGTAGGCTGTCCCAGTAATCTTCACCTGCGTGAGCATCAGAATTGCACCCATGAAGAAGACGGGGAGCGAGTTCAGGAAGAGCAGGACTGAGAGTGACGAAACGTCCAGCACCTTGCCCCTCTTTGAGGCAGCGATGACCCCCAGACCTATGCCTATTATGAACGCGGCTATCGTAGACGACCCAAGCAGCAGTATTGTGTAGGGTGCCCTCTGCTCTATCGTAACGAGGACGGGCCCTTGCAGCCCGCTCCCTATGTGGAAGCCGAATCTCCCAGTGAACATGTCGTAGATGTAAAGCGCGAACCTAGTAGTCCATGGTTTGTTAAAACCATAGTCATTTAGGACTGCTTGCTTTATCTGTCTGAAGTACAGGGTAGCGTTCCCCCCCGCTCGAGGAGGCGCCTCCGGGACATAGAGTGCCTCGACGCAGGTATTGTAAGACTCCCCCTTCGGACAGAGTGAGAGGAAGGGGAACACCTGGAAGAGAAAGAAGTTGAATACCACTATCAGGAAGAGAAGCACGATCGTGTATACGGTGCGTTTGGCTATGTACTTCTTTAGCCCCATACAGGGAAGCGCCTCTCGACTCAAAGTAGATATGGATTGTTACCACCAGACTCGCCTTGAGATTCTAGGAATCGGACGAAGGGGCGTGAGCAAGCAAGTGACACCACTCAAAACTGAACGGCGTGAGCTCCCACCCCACTAACGAAGCAGAATCTATCTGTGGTAACTAAACTTTAATACCGATGAAGTCGCAGTCGTGTAGTGACGATGTCTATCCGCAAAGGAAGTCTCAATGGAGTGGCGTCGCGGTTTCTCTCAGTGTTGATCGTAGCGGCAATTCTGGTCATGTCGATAGGATACGTTTCCGAATCGGTGGCAGCTGGACCCAAGATAACTACAGTCCAGGTCGGCGAATCACCGGATTCTATCGCGGTCGATTCCTCGACAGGGACCGTCTATGTCCTGGCCTCCGCAGACAATAACGTTACGATCATGAGCTCGACCAACAAGGTAGTCAAAAACCTTAGCGTGGGGTCTCAAGAGCTGCCCCCGGTTCCTGGGGGCATCGCGGTCGACTCCACTCTCGGTTACGTATACGTTACTAATGGACAGGACAGCAATCTGTCCCAGATCAGCACTTCTAGCGGTACCGTTGTGGCAAACTTCAGCACAGGAAACGCGCCCGACGCAGTTGCCGTGGACCAGAGCACAGGGACTCTGTACGTTGCCAACTACGCTGATAACACACTTTATGCCATCAGCGAGACGAGCGGCGCCAGGCTGGCGCGTGGCGAAATCTTCGGAAACATAACAACCTCGTTCTTGCCGGTCGCACTGACGATCAATCCCGCCAACCACATGATCTTTGTCGCAGGCTTTCAGTACGATTCAGTCTATGCAATCAAGCTTAACGGAACCAGCTTCACTGTTGTAGGTAACATCACCACTGGATATGAACCGCTTAGTATTGCGTTCAATCCCTTCAACGGCGACTTCTACGTGGCAAACAGCGGCGATAACACCGTGGACGTGTTTAGCGGATCAAACTTTGGTCCGGTGGCCAACACCAGCGACGTTGGTGAGATTCCCAACGCGATCGCAGTCAATCCTACGAACGGCTACGTGTACGTCACTAACGGAGGCTCAAACACTGTCTCGGTGATAGACCCAACGAGCAATCAAGTTGTGCTCAACATCACCGTGGGCGGTGACCCTGATGGGGTCGCTGTCAATCCCAACAACGGGATCGTCTACGTGGCTAACTACAATGACAATACGGTTTCGGTGATAAGCAACATTGTGATCTCCTCTTCCTCATCCTCTTCCTCATCCTCTTCCTCATCCTCTTCCTCGTCATCATCCTCATCCACCTCGCATTCGTCGACGTCATCGTCGTCCTCGTCTTCGTCCAGCGGAATCCCGGAGTTCCCATTCACCCTGGTGGGGACAGTGTTGGTGACCCTGCTCGTGGTCGGTTCGTACTACTTTGTCAGGCGGCGCTCAGCGCCGGGCAGTCCAGCAACACCCGCAATACGTCAGTAACTCTTCAGATGAACTGAGGCTTTGGGCGGGGTTACCCCCGGTCCTTCGTCTAAATCGCTCCCTCGGTCGCACTCTACGCCTTGACGGCTCCGAACTTACTCCCGTTTCCAGGACGCCCTGGCGGACGCCTTACAGAAACGTGTTCCCCACGATCCCGTTCGCCGCTATTCTCACTCTCCTTTTCGTACTGCTCTGGGGCGGTCTGCGCGCGCAACTGTGTGAACGACTCGGCTCGGCAGATTCGTCAGGCAGGTCCTCCCTGACTCTTCTTCGCCAGAAGACAGCCAGTCTTCCAATCAGGTCGGCAACCGTACAAGACCGAGACCGTGCAGTTGCACTTCTTACAATGGCCCACGCCCAGACCCCCGCTTGGCGGAATCTCTACTTCTTCTCCGCAGTGGCACTTCACTCTACTTACGCCTCCGTCCTGCGTTCTCGACTGTCGTCGGGACGGAACGGGATACAGCACAGGAGACACCAGCAGAGAGCGTCAACAGCGACGCAACTACTGTCGCACTCCTCAAGACGCGTTCTACGTCCCGAGCTCTGTCTAATTTGTGTTTGGGCGCAAGAAACCGCGGGCTGGTGAATGTGAAGGCAGAGGCCTCGGGATTCGAGCGGAGCGGCGCAACGCGTCTCTAGATGGCTATAGAGATATTATAGGGTATATTGATATACCAAAACCCCGCACTTGGCGAGAGATGGCTTCATCCGTGGAGCACAAGCGGACCAGCGTCGGAACCAAGATCGCCGTAATCGTCGTCACCGCGGTTACGTACGTTCTAGGGAAGGCGATCACCGCGCCTATCCAGACGCCCTGGCACGTCGGCGAGCTCCTGATTGGGATCTTTCTTCCTGCCTTCTTCGCAATAGTCGCTGACACCTTCCCTGCTGCCATAGGGGCCGCAATCGGCACCTTCCTCGGGGATGTGATCTTCTTGGTGCCGCTCGGCGCGACAACGCCAGCTCTGAGCCTTGTGGCCGGAGTCCCTGCGAACTTCGTTGGCATCCTTCTCTTCGGGTGGTTCGCGAAGAGGTACCGCTCCTGGGCGGGCTTTGTCGCATCCACGATTTCGTTCGTTACTCTGGGCAACCTTATCGCTGCAGTCGGTGTTGTGCTCTTTCTTGGCATCCAGACTTCGTTGATTCTTGGCTTCGTGGTCTTCTGGAACACGACCTCGATACCCGCGGTACTGGTGGGCGTTCCCATCTTGATTCGCGCTGTCCAGCCTCTTTACGGCAGGACGGCGATTCTCTCCTACGAGCCTCGTTGGATCGGTTCCGTCACCCCTAGGCAGACGGCGATCGCTCTTGTATTCGCTGGCGCTTTCGTGGTGCTTGGCGCGGCGTTCTTCTTGTTTGCCCTCCCCAACCCGACTGCTGGGTTCGGCCCCCTCTACTTCGAACTCGCGGCCGCGATAGTCCTGGTCTTCGCCCCGATAGCCGGCGTAATTGCCGGAAGCAAGTTACGGGCGAGTCCATCTGCGGCTTAGAACCGTCACGGCATTTGCCCCTGCAGCGATCACCAACTTCTTCAGCGTCCACTACCGCCCGCAGGCAGACAGAGACTTCAGAAACGCGGGCGCCACGGGCGGGGGCTACGTGCTCGCCAAGGGCGTCACTACCGTGGCAACACTGAGAGAGGCTTCTGGAGACAAGAGAGTGGAGGTCATCGTTGACGGAGACCCGAGGTATCACGCAGGGACGACGAGGAAGGCACTGGAGCTTCTGTTCTCAGACCACGGCCGGCCGAAGGGCCGCTTGGTTCTGGAACAGTCGATGGGTGTTCCCGTGGGTTTCGGGTTCGGCGCAAGCGCCGCTGCGGCGATATCGGGGGTGTACTCTGCGGCGGCAGCGATGGGGCTGAGGCTGGCGAAGCGCGAACTTGCCTACTACGCCCACGCCGCTGACATCGTCGAGCAGACAGGCCTAGGCACTGTCTCGGTCACCTTCGACGGACAGGGAGCAGGGGTCATAACCCGCGCAGGGGCCCCTGGCGTCTCAAAGTTCCTTAACGTTGACTACCCCGGCGGCACCAGGATCGTCACCGCCTCGTTCGCTCCTTACAGGAAGAGCGACGCGATAGCCAGACCGGACACTGTCAAGAAGATCAATCGTCT
>JBEKJM010000068.1:0-7899 GCA_050011215.1 Nitrososphaerales archaeon | reverse complement strand
CGCGTTCCAGAGCGTCAGTCCATTCACCCTTCCACGTAGGCCGCGTCGCCGGCCTTTCCGATTCTGCTGCTCGTGACCGCAACGGAGGCGTAGGGTGCCCTGACGGGTCCGATGAGCTCGACCACCCTGCCCAGCCTCCTCCCCTTGTCGTCGAGGACGGGGGCGCCGGGCCTGACTTCTCTTGTGAGACGGACGATTAGCCGGCCGCTCTTGGCTTGGTGTAGCAAGACGCCGACTTGGAACAAGAAATCCATTGACGGCCTTCCGGTCTTTAAACCTTCGCGGGCGCGTTACTTCTTTTTCTGAATCGGCTGACTGGAACCCTGCCTCTTCTGGGCGATACCACGAACTACCGAGAGCTCCTTCGCTACCTTCATCATGAGCGTGTGCTTCGGCTTCACCTTCGTCACTGAGACGTAGCCCGATTCTCTCGAGGGAGACGACGGATACCGTGCGACCTGCGCGACTGGTTGGACGTTGAGCCTCCGGCAGGCCTCCGAGAGCTCCTCGATCGTGGGAGCCCGCGTGGACGAATTCAGCGGGACTCGCCTCCCCTCCCTCCTCTTGAGCTCGGAGTTGAAGTAATCCAGCCAGATTACGTACTTCTCGTATTCCTTCATTTATTTCGACTTCGTCAGGACCGCGTTGACGACGCCGTCGTCGGTCGGGCGCGAGGTGACAACCGCCTCTCCGGCCTCGGTCTCGATGACCGCGCCTCTTGTGATGACGCCCCTCCGCTCGTAGTCTCTGTTGGCCGGGCTCTTCTTCACCCGGAGAATCTTGGACTTCGTCGCCTTGCCCTTGGCGTCAGAGACGTTCGCCACGTCGCAGAAGACGACCCCCATGGACACGCTTCCCCCCCTCATCCTCGAAGGCCTACTTTCTGTCTCTCCGACGAGCGGCTCGATGGCGTAGCCGTCGCGCTCGTAGGCCCTCCTTCCTCTGGACGGACGGGACCTACCCCCCGTCGCCTTCCGCTTCGTGAGGTTCTCTAGTGAGCGATTCATTCGGTTGGGCCTTGTTAGAGGAACGCCCTTCGCTGCCGGGTGTTAAGCGTTTTGTCGCGGCCTCGGCTTTGAAGTCTCGCCTGTCGATCCGTCCGACTGGTTCCCGCGCCCCCGTTCTGCCGTTTTCTGAGGGCCAGTTATAAGCGCCTTCGGGACCGCGGCTGATGGCGCCTGCTTATCCCGGCCTAATGAATGAAATCGCCCGGAGGGAGCCCGACATCGCGATCGTGCACTTCTAGGTGGTGGCGTGCTGGGCCAGAGCGCGAGAATTGATTTAGGATGGAATCCCTCGCAAGGGGTGAGTGGCATGAACAGACGCGAGGGGCTTTTCGTAGTCGTGGCCTTGGGAATCGCAGGCCTTCTGTTTGTCCTGACACCGCCTCATGCCTCGGCCGCCATCTCTGACCCTAAGGCACAGTTCAGGTTCCTCTGGGTGTTCAGCGAGGTGCTGATAGACGAGATACTGGTGCTCCTGGCGGTCGTCCTCTTTATCGTCCCCCCGGTCAACAGGCAGTTCGGCTCCTTCCTGAAACGCGAAATCAGGTTGTCGAGGCCAGTAAAGGCTCTGGCTGGGCTGGCCGTGGTTGCAGGGCTCTTCCTGTTCGCATTCTGGTCCGAAATCGATCTGACGGGAGGCTACGCGGGTCCGAGCCGCATCCTCTTCGACATCTACGGCACCTACAAGGGGGGCGTGGAGGGCTTCTCCGGCTTCTGCGTCGCGGGTTTGGGCTTCATCCTGCTCCGGTCGAAGCGGGGCATCGGAACCGCCCTGAGGGACTGGTTCACCTTGGCAGCACCAATCGTGATGGCATTCGAACTCGCTATTTGGTACTTCATGCCCGTGGACATGTGGCTGCACGTCACGAACCTCGCGTACTGGTCGCCGGGCAGATACCTGACCTCCACTCAGTTTGCGTTCATGATGGACGCGCCCAACTTCAGCTGGTGCGGGAACATCTACCTCCTTTCCAACTGGAACGTCCTGGTCCTGTCTTCTTTGGTGCTGCTCGTATCCGTCCGAAAGGAGTGGCGCCGATAGAGGGACATGAGGTGAGCGATACTGAAAGGCGATCTGCATTGAAGCGCCTCTTGGCCGTGATGCTGTTTCTCGCGACCTCGCTTGCCTTCGCAGTCTTGGCATGGAACTCTCCTGTGAAATCACTATCCCAACTCACTTTCCCATACTGCGGCACTAACCCGCACTTCGCTCCTTCGTGCGTTGCCTTCGCGCAAGCGAACTTCCCGACCTCGTCGCCCCTGTTCCACTTCTTCTGGTCATACCAGTCATATGCCGAGATAGCGGAAGGGTTCGCGATACTGGCACTTTCACTGCCTCTGCTGACGGTGAAGAAGCTCGACTTCGCTTGGTTACACAGACCTCTTGCCCCACGCTTCCCCAGACAGCTGTTCGTGGCTTTGGCCACAGTCGGGGCTTCTTTCTTTGCCCTCAGCGCTGTGATGGATGCGAACTACTACAATTGGGTACACTCTTCATACCGTGGTTACTACCTGAGCCTGTTGCAAGCCCTTCGCTTCGAGAGTAGTCTCTCTCTGGGCGTGACGGCGTTTGGGGTATGGGGTCTGACCGTGTTAGTCCTGTCTTTCCGCAGGGGCATCGTGGGAGGAATAAGGATTTTCGGCCTTCCAGCCATCCTGTGCTTGATGTCCATGCTACTCATCTTCGATTCTGGAGAGATGACTCTCAATGTGACCAAGTTCATCACGCTGTCCGCGGGTGGAATCGACCTCGTGAGCAACTGGTTAGTCCTGACCGTCTCCGCTGGCCTCATGGGGTGGGCGGTTCTGAAGGGTACGCTGATTTGAGGACCCAGATTGCAAGGCTCAAGATGATCGACCTTCTCCTGTTCTCCGCCTTCACGTTCAAAGCGGCCCTGTCCATCAAGCCCGCCTATCCGATCCACTGGTCGTTGGGGCCAAAATCTTTGAATAACTCGACCTAATTAGTTAGGGATAATGAGATGGGCCTACCTTGTCCTGCTGCTGCTGTCCCTCTCGTTCGTCTTCACCTTCGCAGCTTATTCTCAAACCAGGCCTGTATCTGCATTGACCTTCCCCATCTGTGAGCAGTACGCAGAGCTTCGCACCTCGGAGCAAGGCGCGGCCTGCAACGCTCTCATGCAAGAACTCGACCCACAGGCTTCGCCTATGCTTCCCTCCATCCAACTCCAGCAGTCCTACGTTGAGATAGCAGAAGGGTTCGCTGTGGCCGCTGCGCTGCTGACCTTCCTGGGGTTGTCACGGGCCTCTCCAAGAAGGGAAATCGCCTTGGGGGGGCGCTTGCGTTCGATCTCGCTCGCCGTCTTCGTAGGCGGGGCGTCTGCTTTTTGGGTCCTCGCCGCGCTGGACTTGTTGGGTGAAGAATATGCGTGGTGGCACAACATAACCCAGACGACGTTCCTTCCGACGATTGTCCTAGGCGAGACGGCCTTCCTCTCTATGGTAGTCGCGGTCGCAAGCCTGACCCTCTACCGGTCCTCTGAGGGCTTGTGGGTCTCGTTCAGTGCTGCTATGACACGCTTCGCCGCGCCCGCAGTTCTCCTCCTCGAAGTCGGCTTGGTTCTTGTGCGGCCAGAGTTCCCGCCTTCGGAGATGGTCCGACAGGCTGCACAATTCACGAAGCCATTGACCGTGGGCGGGGTGTACCTCGTAAGCAACTGGCTCGTCATGACAGTCGCATCCTGCCTGCTCGTCTATGGTCTGGCGTACGAGGGCGAGATCTTGAGCTCGCCTGCGCGCGCGCCGGGAAGGCACAATCCAGCCACCTGAGGTTAGCCCGCCAAGAGCAGAGATTCCCATAGGAAGATCCAGGGCTTTCACACGCAAGCGTGGAACACGGCAGCGTCAAAGGACCAGGAGGTTCGCCCTGGTTGGCTGGTTTGCCCAGCGCTCCGCAGTCATAGACAGTTCGCGCCATCTTCAGGAGTAGCACAAGGATGTTCGAGCCTGCGTACGGTTACTGGAGAGTGAGACTCCTGCCCTCGAGCTGCCTCTTCATTAGGGCGACATCGCGGCTGAGCCCGAAGTATTCGGAGAAACGCCCGGTCGTCCTGTAGACCCTGCTTCGGCCCTGCCTCTCGCTCACCACGAAGCCGACCTCCTCAAGCTCCTTCAGGTGTTGGTAGGCAGCCGAGCTCCTCCGGAGGACCAGCTCCCCCGCAGACAGCGGCTGGAAGTAGGCAATGAAGGAGAGGGTTCTGAGTGCGGCCCTGGAGAGGAGCGGGCGCGTCGCGAACCTTCGCGCGACCTGGGTGTACTGAGCTCTGAGCTGCATCGCGAACCTCGGACCCGGGTACTCCACGACTTCGACTGCCTGCATGGTGGAGTTGACCGCCCGGGCGATCTCGCGAGCGACCGCCACGGCCTTCCTCTCGGATGTGGTCCCTGCCACCCTTGCGATTTCGCTGGCGTCGAGAGGCCTCCCGGCGGCGTAGAGGGCAGCCTCCACCCTCGCGAGGACCTCCTTTGCAGGGGGCTCTTTCTGCGTCTCACTCAAGCTGCCCCACCGAGACCACCAGCGCGTCCTCGTCTGACTCCTCCTGCTCGATGACCACCTCCCCACTGTTGGCCGCGAAGAGGATCAGGATGAAGACGCGGGCGGCGCCGATGGGGTCGAGGCCCCGCATTAGCTCTGAGAGCATCACCTTCCCTGTCGCCCTGAGCCGCTCGATCAGTATCTTGCGGTACTCAGACAGGACTGCCTGAAGCGAGATGACGTATTCTTCCAGGTTGGGCGCCGGGGGCTCCGCGACCGATATCAGGCTCTGCTCTGACCCGCCCCGCTCGTGGACGATAATGTCCTGGAGGATCCTGGAGAGCTCGTTGAAGAGCTCATCTACGTTGGTGGAGTAGACCTCGTACCTGAAGGGCATGATTATGATCTGGGGCGGCTCGGAGTCGTCCACCAGTCTCCTCTGCGCCCTGAGCCGCTCGAAGAGGAAGAGCGTCTCGACCTTCAGTCTGTAGATCGTGGCCGACGACAGCGCTGCGGTCCCGGCCGCCCTCATGTCGACGGTGTCTGACTGCGTAATCGCCCGCAGGAAGAGGTCCAGGAGCTGCGAGATGTCTATCTCCCAGGGGCTCCTGCGCTTAGCCAGCGAGGGGTCGATGAGGACGTTCAGCGGAGGCTTCGAGAGGAGGGCCGGGTCAGCCACGCTGGGGCACCTCGACCGGCTTGTAGTGGACGACTCTGGAAACTCCGCCAGTCGAGTAGACCCCGTAGGTGATGCTGCTCTCCGCCACGAAGACGTCCCTCAGGGTTATCGCTATGATCTGGGCCTCCGAGGACCGGTCCTTGAAGAACCGGGCCAGGCTGCTGGAGTTGACCGCGTCGAGCGCGGCGTCGATCTCGTCAAAGAGGTAGAACGGGTGCGACTGGACGGCCTGCATCGCCAGGATCATGGACACCCCCGTGACCGCCCTCTGGCCTCCGCTGTGCTGTGACGACTCGCGGAGCCCGTTCCCGAAGTCGGCCCTCAGGATCAGGCCCCCGCTGGAGATGTCGTCGGGGTTCTCGAGCTCCAGCATCGCGCGCCCGCCAGCCAGCCTCTCGAAAATCTCGCTGAAGCCCGAGCTGACCTTGTCGAAGGCGGTCATGAAGACCTTCCTCTTCTCCGACTCCACGCTCTCGATGAACGTGATGATGGAGTTCCTCTCCTTCTCGAGCTCGTTGTGCCTGACGGAGAGGCTCTTGTAGTTGACGTACATTTCGGTGTACTGCCTGTCGGCGCTCCTGTTGACCGAGCTGACGACCTGTTGATACTCGGCCTCGAGCTCCGTGAGCAGCGAATCGGCCGCCTCGAAGGGCTCCAACTCCTGGCTGTAGCCCAGCATCCCGAGGCTCCCCAGCGCCTCCTCGACCTTTTCCTGGGTGGATGACGCCTGGCTGGACAGCGCGAACAGGTCCTTCTGGTTCCCGGCGATCGAGCGCCCGATCGCGTCCCTCTCCTCCTTCAGGCGTCTGACCTTGCTGTCGAACTCGTCGAGGACCGGCTGGCTCATCCTCGAGGACTCGAGGACCTTCTGGACCTTCTCCTCGAGGACCCGCTTCTGCTCGGAGGTCTCCCTGATCCTCCTCGGCGCATCCCTGGCGAACTGCTTGTTCGACTGGAGGTCCTCCATGGCGTTGGCGAGGTCCTGCTCGTTGTTCTCCAGAGCGGGGAGGAGGACGTTCTCGAGGTCGGCCTTCCCCCTGGATAGGACGAGGTTCAGGTCGGAGATCCTGTTCCTGACAGAGTCGATCTCGCCCGAGAGCGACCGACTCGCGGCGTCGACCTCGGCCAGCATCGCCTCCAGGCCCAGGGCCTGCGTCTCCGAGACCACATTCTGCAGTGACGCGATGCCCCTCTGCAAGGACTCCTTCCTGTCCGTGTTGAGCTTCAGCTTTGACTCTAGCCTCTCGACGACGCCCGCCTGCCTCTGGTACTCGGTGCTCATGTTCCTGAAGATGCTCTTGTACCTGTTCGCCATCCTTGTGATGGTCGTAGCCTCGGCCCTTAGGCTGGTGGCTGAGACGATCTTCCTGACGCGCTCCTTCATCAGCGAACGCGAGTCCAATTCCAGCGATTCGAGCTCCGACCTCCGCCTTTCGATCGCTCCCTTCAGTGCCCCGACCGCGTCTTCGACCTCGCTCATCCCTTCGATGTTCTCAAGGCCCTCCATCAGGTTGACCAGGACCTCCTGGTAACCGTACATGAACGCGCGCCCTCCCGGCTCGAAGACCTCCCCGTTCAGGGTGACGGCCCTGACGCCCTCCGAGGCCATCGTGTAGGCGAAGGCCTCGCTATCCACTAGAACAGAATCCCCAGCGAGAAAGTTGACCAGGCCCGTGAACTCGGGTTCGCACTTGATCAGGTTCGAAAGGGGGCCCATCACGCCCGCGGACCTACCCACATCGACCGCCTTCGAACCCTCCACCTCGCTCAGCGGAATCACGGAGAACGCCTTCGCCTTCAGGGACTTCGCGGCTCTGATCAGCTGCGTCATCGACCTGAGGTCCTGCACTATGAAGGCTCCCATCCACTTGCCGATCACGGCGTTAACCGCCTTCGAATACGACTGCTGGTACCTCACGATCTGCCCGAGGCGTCCCACGTACCCGGGTAACCCCCCTCCATCGCAGAACTCCTGGAGCCTGAGTTGCCCGCTCCGCTCCCCGGCGAGGCTCTCTGACATGTGTTTGAACGCGTCCTCCCTTGACATTTCGGCTGCCGCCTTCTCGAGGATCCTCGACGCTCCCTCGATGGACGAGACGAGCTTTTCCCTTGTCTTCTCTGTGCCGGAGAGGTTGTCGTCGATCCGGTTCAGTTCCTTCGTCGAGGTGTCGTAGAGCTCGAAGAGTTTCTTCGTGTTGGCCTCCAGCTTGCCGAGAACGTCCGAGTAGCCGTCGACTCTCAACTTGAGTTCGTCGAGCCTCTTCTTCTCGGCCATGACCCTGGCATCCAAGGACGTCAGCTCTGTTGAGGATATCGACAGGGCCTGGATCGGGATCACCCATATGCCCATCGGCCCCTTCGGCCTCATGGACCAGATAGGTCTGAAGACGGTATGGACCATCACCGACTACTGGGCCAAGAAGGCGGGAGACCAGCAGTCCCAGCAAAACGCCGATTTCCTTAAACAGTATGTAGACAGGGGCGAACTCGGTTATAAGACGAACAAAGGCTTCTATTCGTATCCGAAACCTGCATATCAGGATGCGAATTTCCTCACAGGGGAGACAAAGAAGGAGAAATCTTAAAAGTCTAATGGTTGAGGGACAGGGGGCCCGGATGTGGTTCCCTGTCCCTTAAACCGTACGCAATAAAATTTTTCACCTCGCATCCGCACCACTACTCTGCTACAATTTCATTTATTGATTGCATTGAGAAGGGGG
>JBEKJM010000067.1:0-7998 GCA_050011215.1 Nitrososphaerales archaeon | reverse complement strand
CACGATCCCCGGAAACAAGACCGGCACCACGCAGGCCGGAACGCTAAGCCTCAGCACAAACGGCCACGCGTACAGCTTCGGTGTCAAGTGGTAGATAGACGATGGTGGATCGCGCGCGCGTTTCTATGCCGAGTGTAGACCAATAGGTGCAACGCAACGTTCTACACTGTGTCGAGACTCAGATCAAGGGTTCGGAATGGAAGGGACCCAGGGAGACCGGTCATCTAGTCCGGTGTGCTTTCCAGACGTACCTGATCGAGATGAAGTACACGATTGGATAGGTGACCACCGCTCCTATGATTGTGCCCAAGAGCGGCGAGACCTCGAGAGTCGCCAATAGGACGAGCTGGACCACTATGATGCCTGTATTCCCGACCCCGCTCACTGCCTGAAACTTCAGAAGTCTTTTGAACCTGTTCGCCTTTTCGTTCTTCGCAGTTTTCGGTACGTGAACAGTAATTCGCTCGTTGATTAAGAAGGAGGCCGAGACGCCAATCACGAGCGAGAGAACATCCAACCCGAGGAGCGCTGGCGAGGTGAAACTCGCGTGCGGAAGACTCAGCTTTCCGTAGAAGCTGAGGAGGCCGATGGTCAGAACGACCTCGGTGACACCAAAGCCCACCACACCCGCGATCGCGAACCTGAATGTATTCACGACACCGTAGCGCGTCTCCAGCTTCACGATCTCCTTCTCAACTCCGGCCGCAGTCAATCCCGGAGCCTTGCTCGCGATTACGTCCGAACCCGTCTTCTGTGATGTCTTGCTGGAACCTTTGGTGGCTTTGCGGACGAAGAATATGAAGACTATGCCGGTTGTCGCCAGAAGGACCTGGTACGTGGCGATTCGCCACAGTACTATGGGCGCCCATGAGGAGAATCCGTAAACAGTGGTGAGGTAGGACTTCATCGTGAGTTCGGTGATCCCAGCCCCGCCGATCGTCACCGGGATCTGGGCGATGGCGACCACGCCGTAGGCTGTCAGTGTAGAAGAGACTAGGTCAATCTTCAGGCCTGAGGCGTTCAAGACGATCCAGAGAGCCGCACCGGCCAAGAAGTCCTCTATGATGGTCAGGCCGACAGCCTTGACCACGACAGGCAGGGCGCTCCTGCTCACGATCGCGCGGGCTGACAGTGAAAAATTCAGGGCTCCGACGACGGCACGGAGATAAAGGTCCTCTGCTCTTGGCCCCCCTACCAGATAGCGTGAAAAGGTGAAGACAAAATGAGGGACCTTGATGCCTTTTAGGGCCGGGATTATGAAAATGACGGTGTACCCGACGATCAGAATCGTTGCAACCAGGATTATCGTTAACCCGATCGCCACTGCTCCTCTCGTCAGGGCGTAGACCGCGGCGATGAGAGCGAGACCGGCACCGACATAGATTTCGATCAGCACCTCAAAGTAGCCAATCGAGAGAGCCTTTCCTCCATCTATTCCCTTTCCTTTCAGCCAGGCGGTGCGTATGAAGACGCCCATGCTCGTCGCAGGTGTCGAGAGAGAAACGAACTCGCTTGCGACTCTGGTGAGCGCCAACCCACTAAGATTGGGTTTGGAATCCCCGGATAGACCGAGCGTGATCACCCGGAACCTCACTATCTGGACCAGCAGCCTAGATGCCGACACTCCAGCGGCAAGAGCGAACGTCAGGTAGCCGAGCTTGGTAAGGTCTGAAAACTTCACGCCCGAGAGTATCGAGATTGCGATGACAACGGCGGAGGTGAGGAGCAACCCTAGCGCGACCCATTTCATCACCGACTTTGGGAGCTGATACTCGCTGGCCGTTTTCTCGTCTCCGAAGAATTCAAGCCCATGACCGAAAAGCCTGAGATAAATGTATGTACAGAGAGACGGCGCTCCTGAGCAGTTGATGGTTCAACAGGCCATCGCTCCCGATGATCCAATGATACCAACGCGGCCGAGGTCGATATCTAGAAGGATTCGAACGCACTGCGGGCTATGATTCGAACTTGGTTGCCCTAAGACCTACGTGATAAGTCTCTCCGGCCGTGCAGGGGTTTTCCGCACCACCGACCGGTCACTGGGCAAGAATGGATCAACTTTGGCCTCCCACGAAGGGGTTCGATTCCTATGATTGAGCTGCACACGAATTTATATATCCTATAAGCGGGATGGCATTCATGTCAAGAAATGAAAAAGGTGGAGGCCACGTGTCTATCGATAACGTGAGAACCCAAATATCGTCGTACGAGCGCCAGATCAGGGAGTACCTAGACAAACTTGATGCTACTGTCGACGCATACAAGTTCTCAGTGGAGAAACACGGCGATGGACTCACCATCGACATCTCGCTTAGGGCGACGATACAATCCAAAGCGTCAAAGTGAGTTCGCCAGTCGTACCGGATGTTCGGGTTCTGCGACAGATCAAACGACTCGAGTTCCCGAAGAAACTGTTAGGCTGCCAAAGTGCCTAGCACATGGAGGCTGGCCAAAACTGAAACTGCATGTCGGGTTTTCACATCTCCATTCATCCGTCGGCTCCTTCGAGATTTCCAAGGCGGTCAAACCTGAGTAGTTCCGATGAGGCAGAGATTCAAAGGCTCTCCTCCTCACCCTCCTTCTTGAGGCTGGCTGATTCTATTCTTCTAAGCCTAGATAGGGATACTCTCGCCGAGCTCATCGCCGGTTATCTCTACTTCAAGTCAAGGGGGAGGACAAACGGCGATTTCGCTCTCTTTGTAGTGACAAAGAAGTTCCACAAAGGAGTCACAATCGCGATGAATGTTATTGTTGCGCTTATCCCAGGATTGCTCTTTGATAAGGCGTTCAGATCAGTGCTCTTTGCTGCCGTATTGAGGTCGGTTGGGAAAGGAAAGGGGCCTCCCAAGTCTGCGAGGTCAAAGGATGATTAGCTGCGACATATGTCACATTGGCTGGGTTTGTTTATGCCGCCCTCGTGCCAATCTCCCTGTTCTCACGAAGCCAATCATGCGGATGCAGGGAATCGAGGTCACATCTCCGAACCTCGAGTCCTTCAGGGTGGTGCATGGTGTCACGCGTAGAGTGACGTCTATGTGTCAAGATTGCAGCATGCGCACAATCCAATATCTTGACGCTGCCAAAATACTGAAATAGTTCTGCTGTTCCTCTCTTCCGTGCTCTGCTTCGCCATCAGTGCCGTACTGAACCTCTAGAGGCTAGAATCAAATGAGAATTGACGGAAGGAATTTGACTCATGTTTCTGAGGCTGGTCTTTCCAAGCCCATCGTCCGCTCATTCACCACCTATGAGTGCAAGGCTGGTCCTTGAATTCAATGTCAGCGACTTCAGAGACGGAAGACTTCCCGACCACGTTTGCCAATGCGGTACACGGCGGGTTGGACAAGGTTCTAGGTCAAAGTGGGGCTGCGGCGGTCTTATCTCACATGAAGATGACTAATAGTCTTCCTGACCCGGCTGAATTCCATAAGAGGCTACTTGCACTTTTCGGCGAGAAGGCAACACTGTCGCTGGAGAGGGCGATAGTCAAGGACCTTGTAAGAAGGCTCAAGTGGGCGCTAGAACTCTTGAGCATAGAAGGTCCCTTCAATTTCAACGCGACCATGCTCAAGATACAGAAGAGTGTGAAAGCATGACGACTAGAAGAAGCCCCGGGTTGAGACCTCTTACTCAGGTGAATCGCCAAAGGAGTACGGCTGGTTCTGGAGCCGAAGATCTGGCAGAGACACGGATCGCTACGGTCCTTGGTTTGAAACAATTCACGCAGCGTCCCGTCAGGACTCTGCTCATCAAAGGGCTTGCAGGTACTGGCAAGACAATAGTCGCCCTTGAGATTCTCAAGTCAGCAGGCAAAGGAAAAGGCGCGTACATATCCTCAAGGGTTCCAAAAGAACTCCTTGAAGCGCACATACCGGCCATGAAGGAGACCTTAGACAATCAAGATTTCTTGGACATTAGGCTCGAGGACGCGACATCAGTCCTGGATTTTGTCATGCAACTTACGGAGCCCAAGAAAGTCAGAACCATTGTGTTTGACAGTTGGGATGGTCTCGCGAAGGAATTGGACCAGAAAGAGAGGTTACGAGCCGAGAAGACTCTAATGGCTCTCGCAAACAACTCTGGCGCCCAACTCATCTTCGTCAGCGAGGAACCCGGTGCTACGACCATAGACTACCTTGTTGATGGTATCCTCGAGTTGCTGAGGGTTGAGGAACAAGACCGTGCGGTACGAGAATTCACTATACACAAACTGCGCGGGACAAAGATACCTCAGCACAAGTATCTCTTCACACTTCTAGAGGGAAAATTCACATTCTTCGGACCTTATGCGATTCCTGATTACTCGAAGATAGGCAAGTTTACACAAAGGCCTGACATCGATAGATCCTACTCCTTTGGGAGTGGCGCTCTGGATAGACTGTTTGGAGGCATGATTCCTGGGAGCACTCTTGCCATCGAATATGATGAGAACGTTCCTTACTCCGCGCTCCGAGCCATCGAGCTACCTCCCATCATCAACTTTCTGTCGATGGGACGGAGTGCGATCCTTCTCCCATTGCCAGGCGCTAACGATGAGCGAACAAATTCGATCCTGACAAAGGCCCTCGGCGAAAGTGCTGTAGCCGACCGACTTCGCATTCTCAACGTGGTGAGGACCAGCGACCTTGAGACAACGAACTTGCCGAAAAGTGCCACGCCGCATGAAATCCATGAAATAGTCACGAGAGAGACGACAGGGCTGCGGGAGAAATCGAAGGATCGATCCGTGTTACTCGTGAAGTCCGTTGGCGCACTGGAGAATCTATTCGCCTCGGATCTAGATTCACTACTTGAGGTTACGTCTCAAGAGATAATCACTCTCGCGCAGTCGCACGATGCGCACATTCTCTTCCTGCCAAAGGATTCGCCTATCCGCTCGCGCATCCTCTCTATGAGTTCCAGTTACGCAAGACTGTTCGTTAGGGATGGCACAGTTCTGTTGTTTGGCGTGAGACCTCACACAGGGGTTTACGCGTTACAACACCTGGAGGATCCCACTTCTCCATCACTGACTCAACTCGTGTGATTCGTTTCACACAGGAGAATCACTGGCATGACATCGCCACCGATTGGCAGGCCCCGCTATTTGAGGTTGGGTTGCTACAGGACGAGAATTTGAGAGGGACCTAAGACAACGAGCTAGAATCCAAGTTGGCCAAAGCCTTGCCCCTTGGGTGAGAACTCGTCAACGGGATGCACTTGGTTAGGCCAGTTTCAGTTTGTGACCGCAATCATGGCACTTTCTCGAGCCCTCTTCTTCGGGGTAGGTGTTTGCCAGTCCGCATTTGCACGTACAAGGGACCAAGTCTAAAGTAGACCAAATACAGCTCTCGCACATGCTGACACAATCTTGCATGCCGCGCCGATAAATTTCTTTTCCGTGTCAACGGAATTGAGTACCAGGTTGCGGCGCGCGCGCCTGCGTCATGTCTCGTGGGGGATCCGGAGGCCGGGTCTGTCTGCCTTTTGATTGCACCTGAACGCAAAAAATACCTTGCCTCTATATACTGAGCAGCACACATTATTGCTTGGAGGACTAAAGATGAATACAAACGGGCAGGCAAAGGCGCTAGAAACACAAGCCAAGTCGGTCAGTCGAATCAGGGACTATCTCAGGCGGATGAAGAAGTTACGCCTCTAGAGATGTCCCGCCAGGACATTCTGGACATTCTAAGTGATTGATCATGTCAGAAGCTTCGTATGCTACGACGCAGGGAGGGCAGCAGGTCCTCATTCTGAGGGGGGGCAGCACTCAGAGCCGAGGAAGGAGAGCGCAGAGCAACAATATTCTGGCAGCCAAGATGATCGCGGGGATGGTGAAGACATCCCTGGGTCCTAGAGGGATGGACAAGATGCTCGTGGATTCCATGGGAGATGTCACAATAACCAATGACGGAGCGACGATGCTGAAGGACATGGACATCCAGCACCCGGCGGGAAAGATGATCATCGAGATCGCAAAGGCGGTGGACGACGAGGTGGGCGACGGAACTACTACATCCGTGGTTCTGGCTGGCGCCCTTCTTGAGCATGCTGAGGAGCTAATAGAGAAAGGCGTCCATCCGATGGTCATTATCAACGGTTACAGCAAGGCCGCGATTCAGGCGCAAAGAATCTTGGACGACATTTCCGTCGACGTGGAACCCGACGACAGGGCCACCCTGACAAAGGTCGCGAGAACCAGCATGGCCTCGAAGATGGTCTCGAGCGACAGCGCGGCTCTGGGAGCCCTCGTGGTCGACGCTCTCCTCCAGATAGTTGAAAAGACGGCCGAAGGAGAGTTCAGGGTCGACCTCGATGACCTGAAGGTCGAGAAGAAGGTGGGAGGCTCTCTCAGGGGCACCAGCCTCATACGCGGGATCATCCTGGACAAGGAAGTCGTTCACTCAGGGATGCCGAAGAGGATAGAGAAGGCGAAGATAGCGCTGGTCTGCTCGGCTCTCGAGATAAAGAAGACCGAATTCGACGCCAAGATCGACATAAGCAAGCCGGCGCAGATCCAACAGTTCATGGACGAGGAGACGCGCGTGCTGAAGAGCATGGTCGACAAGGCCTCGGAATCAGGAGCCAATGTGCTCATCTGCCAGAAGGGGATCGACGACATTGCTCAACACTATCTTGCGAAGGCCGGCATTCTGTCGATAAGAAGGGCGAAGGAGTCTGACATGGTCAAGCTGGCGAAGGCCACCGGCGCAAGGATGGTAACCGGCCTTGACGGCCTGACCGAGGCCGACGTAGGTCAGGCGGGTCTGGTCGAAGAAAGAAAGATCGAGGAAGACAAGTGGACGTTCGTCGAAGGGTGCAAGAATCCGAAGGCGGTGACGATCTTCGTAAGAGGAGGAAGCCAGAGAGTGGTCGACGAGGCCGAAAGGTCAATGCACGACGCCATCATGGTCGTCAAGGACGTTCTCGAGAACCCTAGGATCGTTGCCGGCGGCGGCGCGGTCGAGGAGGAACTGTCCTACCGCCTGCTGAAGTGGTCCTCTACCCTGCAAGGGAGGGAGCAGCTCGCCGCGGAGAAGTTCGCTGAAGCCCTGGAGGCCACACCTATCGCGCTGGCCGTCAACGCCGGGTTCAACCCGATTGACATCCAGGTCGAGCTCAGGGAGAAGCACAGCGAAGGCAAAATATGGGTCGGGGTGGACGTCCTCGGAAAGGGCGCCAAAGACATGTTCGAGAAGGACGTGATTGAGCCGGTGAAAGTAAAGGTGCAGGTCGTCAAGTCGGCCACCGAATGCACCTGCATGATCCTACGGATAGATGACGTGGTCGCAAGCGGCAGGAAGGGTCCGTCGATGCCTCCGGGTGGGCCGGGCGGTCCTGGCGGTGCCGGCGGAATGGAAGGCATGGACTAACTGGCCTTCGATAACTTTGCGCGCGCGCACCTGAACGGAGTGACGAGGAGCCATACGCACCTGGCGTTCGATCTCTCCTCTATACGTTACCTTGACCCCCCGGTTTAGATTCGGTCTTCGACTTTATGGCTGCCAGACATAGATCGTAGATGGTTCCTCTCGCAAAACCCAGCCTTTGATCGATGTATTCGACGTAACCCTTTGAAGTTAGGTGTCCTCCTGTTGCGGTAGAGCGGTAACTCATGCATCCCACACTTGATTTCGATGCTAATCAGTTCGGCCTTCCTTTTCTCTCCTCACATCCCGATTGAGCCTTGCATGACCCGACGTTATCGTTCCATTCCTAATCACGTTACTATTGTTCATGGAACTGTTTACAAGGCTTTCAGAAACGCTGTCTATCACGATTCTCCATCTCTTCTGGCGCCTTCGAGTCTGTCGTTCAGGACGACAGTATTCTCCACCTCGCCTCCCTCCGACCTAAGTAGTCAGAATGATCTCTATCCTAACGTCCTCGGGAATATCCAATTTCGTGATCTGCCTCAACGTCCTGTCGTCCGGCTGGACGTCGAGAATCCTCATGTGAATCCTCAGCTGCCAGTGGTCGAAGGTGTGGGAACCCTCTCCCGTCGGTGCCTTGCGG
>JBEKJM010000066.1:0-8008 GCA_050011215.1 Nitrososphaerales archaeon | reverse complement strand
GGGCATGTCCTGCCCTACGTGTAGGTCCACATCCCTCATGGGTTGATTTTCTATTTAAGCACCAATGCGATTCATCCCACGACTGAAGCCTGTGGGCTTTCTCGCATGGTTTGGTAAAACGTGAACGCAGCGGGGGCGAACCCCTTCTTGTCAAGGTCGCGGGAACGGAGTCTACCAGGCGTTGCGTCGCTTTGCTGGAGCTCGGACAGTATGTCGAGCCAGAGGTTTCCCTTTGTCAACGATGTTCTTAGATGTTCTAGGGCCAAGCAAGATAGCCGGCCCGCTTGAAGTCAATGACCTTGCTCGTCCCTGCCAGCTTCGTGGAAGGATGTCCAGGTTTGGAGGACCGCGAATTCGCTCTGCCTAACGCTGGCAGGACCAGACATGCGCTAAATCTTCAAGGAGCGTGCTGGCCGGTGGCTACCAACCGCGCCTTTCGGATTGGGCTCGCACCTTAACGATTCCGTAGTGAACTGCGCAACTGATGCAGTAGTATCGAACGGTGGTCGGAGACGCAATGTATGCCCCCGCTGCCCTGAGTTCGCGGGCGAGTGTTGGTTCGACGAGCGACATCCTAGTTGTCACCTTCTTCGCCTTGTCCCTTGGGACGGCAGATCCGCAGTTGCTGCAGTATATCGTACTGCTCCTTCCTTTTCCTCCCTTCGAGCGTCCTCGACTTTTCCTCTTCTTTGTCAAACCTGGTTGGCTACCAGCTTGCCTGTTCCTCTTTAAACCTATGGTGGGTATTTGATTCCTGCCCTCCCCGAAGAAGGGATGTAGGACGGAGTAGTCTTCATAAGAGAAGCCTCTCAGAGGCATGCGTCTCATGAGAGTCATCGTGGCCGGGTTCATCACAATCGATTCAATACAGCTTCCCGTCCGCCAGGTCACATCGGTCGGCGGTCCCCCATGCTATGCCGGGCTGATCTGTTCAAGGTTCGGACTCGAAGTCACCGCGCTTACGAAGGTCGGTACCGATTTCCCGGACGAACAGGCAGTTTGGCTGGCGAGGAACGGCATCATGTTGAAGGCGGCAGACAGGAGCATGACGAAGCCCACGACTAGGTTCCGGATTGTCAATTCTGGAGGCAACAGGTCACTCTCCCTGGTCAGCAGGTGCGAGGACATTTCGGCCTCGCAGATACCTCCGGGCGTAAGGTTCGACGCGTCTCTTATCAGCCCGATCGCGGGAGAGGTATCCTCGTCGGTGCTCACAGAGATTTCCGCGAGGTCCGACTTCACCTTCCTCGACCCGCAGGGTTTCGTTCGGAGCTTTGCCCCTGACGGCACGGTCTCATCGGGACCGATGAAGGACAAGAGCATCATTTCCAAGGTGGACGCCCTGAAGATGGACCGGGCCGAGGCCGAGGCCGTGACTGGAAAATCAGACCCGAGAGAGGCCCTACAGAAGATCGCGTCTGTCGGCCTCAGAAAGGCCATTGTGACCCGAGGCGGTGAATCTTGCTTCGTGCTCGATGGGACGCGGATTTACGAGATCTCCGTACCGTGGTCACAGGTCGTCGACAGCACCGGAGCCGGGGACATTCTCAGCGGGGCCACGATTGGTTGGTACCTGAAGACCAGGGACTTCCTTCGCAGTGCCTGTTTTGGGATCGCTGCCTCTTCGCTCTCGCTCCACATGATCGCTCTCGCGAAAGTCGATCTTCCGATGAGCGTAGACGACAGCGCGGCGAGACTCTACTGCCTCGCGAGCCCCGTCGCGGGAATCTGAGTCGGCCTCACGGGTTCGTCAAGTCAGTATGAACTCGCGTAGTTGACGGTCATCGCGGCTTTCTCCCCGCAGGAGACGCAGACGCCCCGCGGCGGTATCTGGTCGAGGGGAATGTTCACGATCTTGCCGCCCCCTTTCTCCTTCAGCCTTTCCTCACAGCTCTGCTTTCCGCACCAGGCGACCTTCACGATTCCTCCTTTCTCCTCAATTGTCTCCTTCAGCTGCGCTAGCGAGCCGGCCTCGAAGGTGTTTGCCCTTAGGAAGTCCTTCGCCCTCTCAAGGAGGTCCTTCTGAATTGAGGTCAGCTCAGTCTCGACCTCCTTACTGAGGGTGGCGAGCGGTACGACCCTCTTCCCTCCTGTGTCCCTCCGCACAAGGACAGCCTGCCTCGACTTGAGGTCCCTCGGACCAACCTCGACTCTTAGGGGGACTCCCTTCAGTTCCCACTCGTTGAATTTCCTCCCAGGAGTGAGGTTGTCTCTGTCGTCGAGCTTGGTTCTCCACGTCCCCGAGAGCTCCAGGTAGATCTTCTCGGACTCCTTCAGGATGATAGCCTTGCTCTCGTCGTTGACGATGGGCACGATCACGACCTGAATCATCGCGAGTTTCGGAGGCACGACCGCGCCCTTGTCGTCGCTGTGGACTGCCAGCATCACCCCGATCTCTCTTGTCGAAATAGCCCAGGTGTTCTGCCAGGCGAACTGTTTCTTCCCGTCCTGGTCGATGAAGATGATTTCGAAGACCTTCGAGAACCTCTGGCCGTCCGAGTGGAAATCGGGCCCCTGTATCGCCTTGCCGTCCGGGAGCAGATGTTCCACGCTGTAGGAAGCTTCAGCTCCCGCGAATTTCTCCGAGTCCGTCTTCCTGCCCATGTAGCCAGGAAGGGCTAAGAAGTCCTCTGTGATCTTCCTGTAGATCCCGAGTATCTCGTCCCGCTCGGCGTCGGCCTCTTTTCTAGTCGCGAAGACCGTGTGCCCTTCGTTCCAAAGGAACTCCCTCGAGCGGAGGAACGGGGTTGGATGCCTGAACTCCCAGCGGACTACGTTGTTCCACTGATTGAGGCGTAGCGGCAGGTCACGCCAGGACCTGATCCAACGCGAAATCACCTCGTACATCACCGTTTCTGAGGTAGGCCTGATGGCCAGCCTCTCGTCCAAGGGCGTATCTCCAGCCTGGGTGACCCACGCGACCTCGGGCGAGAACCCCTCGACGTGCTCTGCCTCTTTCCTGAGTAAACGCTCAGGAATGAATAGGGGGAAGTAGGTGTTCAGAATTCCGATCTTCTTGAACTCGGCGTCGGTCGCCTTCTGGATGTTCTCCCAGATGGCGTATCCGGCAGGCCTGTACGCAAGGCAGCCGGAGACTGGGGTGTAATCGGCTATCTCCGCTTTCAGGATCACCTGCGTGTACCATTCGTCGAAGTTCTCGGTCTTCTTGGCGGTCATGCCTTCCTTTCCGGGTTCGGACATGTAACGCCGAGCGCCCGTCGCTTCTGCTTAAAGAAGATGCGCCCAAGATCAGCATTGAAAGATTCAGCCTGGCCAGCGGGGTCGCCCTTCTCTAGGCGCGTCTCGTTCAATCCGGGCATCCTAGGGCAGGCTCGAGATGATGATGAAGGTGCCGAGGACGAGGAAGACAATCATCGAAACGTACCTGACCCTGTGCGGGGTGAGCATCCTGCCCAGCCTATTCCCAAGGGCTGCTTCGAAGGCTGCGGCTGATACCAAACCAGTGGAGGCAGCTGAGAAGACAAGAATCGGGTTGGAGTAGCGGGCCGCCAGGACTATGGTCAGCACTTCGGTCGCATCCCCCGCCATGTCCAGCAGAGCCACGCCGGCGACTATGGTGAAGAAGGTCATCCAGCCGCCAAAGCGCCGTTCCATGCTTCGCTCTTCCTTCTCGGCGTCCCCGCGACTGTCGACTCCCCGTGCTTCCCAAAGCCCGTAGCCAATCATGACGGCACCTCCGGCCAACCTCACCCAGAGAATTGGGACAGCGGCACTAATCAGAGTCCCGACCGTCACGAAGACAGTGGTCGTGATGACAAACGCGGTGGCGCCTGCTAGGAAGACGACCGCTGCGCGGGTCTTCGCTGCCAGAGTTAGCAACAGGAAGGCGTCCTTATCTGTCAGTTCGGTCACGAACAGCGCTGCGGCTATCGTCGCGAAGGTCACCAGAAGGGAGTCGACCATCAGTGGTCACCGACGCGACTCCTCGGGGTCAAGCACTTCGCCTAGTCGCAAGCAGAGGCCCTGATGTCGAACCCTTCTTCGTCTCCATGCATCAAGCTTGGCCAGATCTGCACCTCCTAAAGCATGTCCGGAGGACTGGGAAATGCTTCCGGGATGGACGCTGTGCAAACAGCCGTGCCACGCCACAGAGCTGCTAAGTGGCGCCGCGACCCTTGCGCTGATCGGCAACCTTCCTGCTAGACATAAGGAACAAGCTGAGCCCGACTACCATGAAGACAAATGCGACGGCCAGACCAACAGTCGTGTTCCTCTTCCCGACCTCATACAAAGAAGCTGGGACAAGGAGCATTGCAACGATCCCCAGGATGGTTGGCGTCCTGACTGATACGATGTCAAAACGCGCAGCGATCAGGTAGCTGAAGAGAAGCATTACTAGAGGGAAGATTAGGTTGAATCTGCCCGTGAGGAAATCGTTCGCGGCCCCGGAGACGTTGGAAAACCCATTGGCATAAAGCGCACATACGAACGCGAGTACGAAGTATGTTGCGGCAATGGTCTGCAGCGTGCTACTTACAGCACCCAGTTTCGTGGGTCTTCCGGCAGGACTCGCAGAGGAGACCTCAAGCACGACCCCCAGCATCACGCTGAAAGTCCCCACGAGGAACAGAATCGGATTCTTGGTGACCGTCAGATAGACGGATTCGGGGAGGACTGACGAGATCCCGCCAGCCGTCCAGAGATACAGCGCATAGATACCGCTCGCCAGGAACGGGACAGCATAGAGGAGGACGGATGCGTCATCCGAGGACACCTTCTTGCTCATCGGTCGGGGGTGCGCGACCGAACAGGGCTTAAAACTGTTGCCTGGGAGCGATATGATTCCGAAAAAGACGGTCAGGAGCGGGAGGTGCTCCGCCCGAATGTCAGGTAGGCCGTATGCCCGACCATGATGTTGGAAGGCCTTGTCATCCCGACCCGGGCCTCCAGATGCCTCATGAGGATCTCCACCGTCTCGATGGAGACAAACCCTTCCTCGACCATCTTGGCCACAAGCTTCTCAGCTTGGTTGGTAGTGGGGGTGATTGCCGCCATCGGGGCCGCCGGCTTCAGGCTCTCCCTCATGCTGCTGACTACCTCCCACGGATCTCCCACGTCCAGGACCCCTGCATCCATGCCCCTTTCCTTAAAACCCAGTCTTGAGTCTCCCAATCTGAAGGTGACGAACTTTGAGAGACTCAGCTTCTCGACATTCTTCCTGGCCACTTCTTGGAAATCAGGTCTAATGTCGTAGGTGTAGACCATGCCCCCAGGCTGGACAAGGTAAGCCATCAGGGCAGTCGTCGCTCCCGTCCCTGTCCCGGTTTCGATCACTCGCGAGCCCGAGTGGATGCCGAGCTTAACCATGATTAGGCCGAGGTCTTTGGGGTAGACCACCTGAGTCTTCCTCGTAAGTTTCATGATAAGGTCTTCGATGGTCGGCTTCAGGATACTCATGGAGTCGCCCAGCGTTGTGGTTACCGTGATTCCGTACCCTCTGCCGACAAGTGAGGAGACGTCGAGGATCCCGAGATGCGTGTGGAGCTTCGGGGTATCTTTCGGCCTGATCAGCCATCTCCTCCTCCGGTCCCTGTACACAAGGATCAGAGAGTCCTCGGCAATCGTCTCGGCCTGACGCTCCGCCGCGTCGGCGTCGCCTTCCGCGAAGCCCACTCCCCTACGCCCGCCACCAGTCGTACCTGAGGAACTCGACTGTCTTCTTGCCGCGGTCAGGGATGGCTATGATGAACTGTTTGCGCACGGTGGTAGCGAGCCTCCCGGACCTGACCATCGAGGTCGCAGTCATGGTCGAGCCAGGCCCCATCACCTGGACGATGTAGGGAGCATGGTCAATCCCGGGCCCGTGCTCGTAGACCGCAAAGTCTGAGCCGAACTTGATACCAGGGGTCACAACGTAGCCCGCCTCCCTCAACTTCTTGTATACCATGAACTTCTCGCTGAATTCTGAGTACGAGGACTCGCAGACCTCCTGGAGTTGCTTCGGGGACAACTCCCTGCCTGACTGGTCTTCTATGGTGATCGCCTTCTTCATCATCAGGTGGTAGGCTTCCATTAGGTCGAGGACCAGGGGTGCGTTGAACTCGAAATCCTTCGGCTTTGGTATGCCGAGCGGCTTCCCGTAGTACCCGTCCTTGAAGAGGCGCCTTGATGCTTCAATGTCCCAGACCACAACCCTGTTCTCGAAGAGCCTGCCCCTCGCCTTCTGTCTGGGCATGACTAGATTCCTAGCGCTAGAATTGTGCTCGCGTCTGCGGCGCCCAGCACGGCGTCCGCACAATCTTCAATCGATTCGAGGACCTCCTTGACTGCGATCAGTTCCCTGACATTCGTCGCGGTCCTCATCGTCATGGCGACATACACTCTGTACTTCGAGTCAATCGAACTCTCAATCTGCTGAACCTGTGCGGCCATCTGGATCGACTGTTCTGAGTTTATGGAAAGAGCTCTGACGCTTTCGTTGAGTTTAGAGATGCTGTCGACCAAAAGCCCGAGCAGCTCGGTAATTGCCTCGCGATACTTCTTGTTCTTGGCCGATGTCCGCGGGAGTTGCGACATCCTGAATGCAACGCCGTTTATGTGCCCAAAAATGTCCTCCACCGAGAAGGCGGCCCTGAGCATGTCCTCTCGGTTCACGAGCAATGTCCCCACCTGAGAGAGTTCCCTGATCAAGGCACTCCTGAGCGTCACCACGTCCTCTTCCGCCTTCTTGACCTTCTCGAGAGCCGAGGCGACCTGCATCTTGTCTCCCTTTGTGAGAGAGGCGTATTCGTCAAGGAGGACCCTCGTCGCGTCCAAGACCCTCCTCATCTCGTCCTGGAGAACCACCACAGTACGCCGTCTGGCTTGGATTTCGTTTTCTGGACCAGACATGAAAAGCGCTCGCTTCAAGCCTTGAGAGAGTGTGGATATAAGACTGGGCCTTCGTCTGTGAGGCTACGGACCGCCGTCCAACCGACCGTGGCGCTACTTGCCCGCGTCCTTCACGTAGTCTCTAAGCGGTGAAATCAGGTTGGTGAACTCCATCGGGAACTCTCGCAGAAATGTTATAAGGTTCCAGTCCCGCCACCGTGCGCATGAATCCGCCCCCAAGGGTGGCGCCGTACGTCAAGCTGAGAAGGCCTAACCCGAAGCACGTCGTGAACGAAGCCGAGAGGGACGCCCTGTTCACCAAGGAGTCGATCAAGGCTTGGCTCCGCGGGATCTCCCCCGACTCTCATGCGAAGATCGTGAACATTCTCCACCGCTTCCTGATGTACAGGGAGAAGCAAGGGCTTGAATCGGACCCCGACAAGGTGATCCAACAGGTCAGAAAGGGAACCAATGAGACGCGGATCGAGCACCTGAAGGCCGCGAAGGACTGGCTCGAAGATCAGGACGAAATGGGGTACGCGAACGTGGCTTCGAGGCTCGCGTACTTCAAGGCGATCAAGTCCTTCTATCGGCACAACCTCGTGGATCTCCCCATGGGCAAGCTCGACCTCAGGGCCTCGATCGAGGAAGAGGTCGAGGTCACGGCCGAGCCCTCGGCCACTGAGTTCCTTAAGCTCGTGAAGCGGGTGCTGGAAGCTGGGAAGCTGGGGGCGAGGAACCGCGCCTTGCTGCTGGTGAAGCTACAGTCCTTCTGCGACAACAAGGTGCTGTGCAACGTGTTCAACTACGTGGCGTACCCCCAGCTAGTCAAGCACTTCGGGACCGACGACTTCCGATCGTGGGACCCAACGAAGGTCCCAGTCAGGATCGACCTTGTCCGACCGAAGAACCATTACAGGTACTTCACTTTCTTGGATCGGGACGCGATCGCGGCCCTGAAGGACTGGCTTCAGGCGAGAGAAAGGTTGTTCGGGAAGATCAGGGGCTCAAGGACTTTGTAAAACGGATCAAAGCCTTGGTGGCGTCGAGGCAGAAATGCCGAGCGGTCTGTGTGTTGCCGGAAGAAGGTGAATGTGCTTGGGGAGTAGCTGGGGTGGGCGGTAGGCGTGGTCGCCTGAGTGTAACAGCCCTCACTTTCATACAAAAAGTCCGGACC
>JBEKJM010000065.1:0-8043 GCA_050011215.1 Nitrososphaerales archaeon | reverse complement strand
CAAACGCCTCGAAGGTGGATGCTCAGTCGGAGTGGACCTCTGGCAGAGGAGTCACCTTACTGGAAACGACCCCTCCTCAATATGGGCCAACGCGACGCAAGAGGGCGTGGAGACGAGGGTCATCCCTGTGAAGGCCGACACCGTGAGCCTCCCGTTGAGGGACTCGTCCGTCGACGTGATAATCTCGGCCCTTTCGCTACATAGGCTGATCAAGAAGAAGGACAGGATGGTCGCTTTCAGAGAGATCGCGAGGGTCCTTAAGCAGGGAGGAAGGATCGGAATCATCGACGCGGGCAACGGTGGGGAGTATTCGGCCGCCCTCCGCGAAGTCGGCCTTGGCAGCATCTCCGTGCGTCGCATCAGGTTCTCCAGCTTTCCTCCGTTTCATGTCATCCTGGCTAGAAAGCCATTCCAAGGGTAGCAAAATTGGAAAACACACGAAGTAGTCTCGAAAAGAGGTTTAAAGAGGCCGTTAGCGAAGGTGAAGGAGGAATTGTCTTTGTTTAGAGGCCTCAAGAAAGAGACTTCAGTGGACAACCCTTTCGACCTAGACTCTGAACATGGGACAATCAAGCGGAAGTCCGATGGAATCCGAGTCTTTACGGTTGGATCGGTAGGGTGGGCGTCGCTTACGAAGGAGTTGACAAGCACCTTTGTCTCCGGGGCTGCCGTGATTATGCAGAGGATGGGCTACAGCTACGGGAGATACCTAGGGAACGTGGCGAAAGCGCAGGGAACGACAGGGCAGGAAGTGCTGGAGTCGCTTCAGCGCTTTTCGAGAGAATCAGGATGGGGAGAGCTCGTGCTGAATGGAGGTGACCTGGCCCGCGGGCAGGCCAGGCTGCTGATGCGGAATTGCGTCTTCTGCCTCTACATCGAGGGAGCAAACGAGCCCGTCTGTTACATGCTCTCGGGCCTGATTCAAGGCGTCGCCGACGAGCTTACGGGCGCAGATCACAGAGTGATTGAGGAGAAGTGCGTCGCCAAGGGGGACGCCTTCTGCGAAGTTTCGGTCGAGCGCGTCGGATAGTTCTAAACGAATTCTCCCTTAGAATTGCCATCTGATTAAGACATGCAGGGCATGAATCGACCAAGTCGCCTGATTTCCTGCCGGCAAAGTCTGCGAAATGGCGAAAAATCTTAATTCGAATTCCGGGCACCAATTCTCATTTGGACGGTCACAGGCGCAGAGACTCTGGGGAAATCGCGTACGCGATACTGAAGGCCGCAGTCGGGGGACAGCGGAAGACGAGGATAATGTACCAGTCCTCCCTCAACCTGAAGCAGCTGAACCAATACATCGAAGAGCTTGTCCTGAACGAGCTGCTCGGGTACCAGCCGGCCGGCCGGTACTACCAGACGACGGAGAGGGGAAGGACTTACACGAGGATGTTCGAAAATTACAAGGAGACGAGGGACCTCCTAAGCGAGCAGGAGAAGGCTCTCGATCGGCTCCTTACATCCAGAGCGAAGTCTTTCGCGGTTCCAGCATAGATGCGTCTTCGAGGATCTGGCTCACACCGCCGTCCTTTCCCACGTTGACGGTCCCCTTTAGGCTCAGCCGGAGCCCGTTGTAGAGTTGCAGGATTGACCTACCCTTTGTCGTAAGGGTGTAGAGGCTCCGCTTCCCACCCTGGTCCTCTCTTTCAATCAAACCACGCTTCAGGAGGAAGTCCAGGTAGGACGAAAGCACCCTCCAGCTCATGTTGGCCCTGTAGAGGATGTGCGTCGGCTTAGTCGGACCTTCCGACACGACTCCTAGAATATCGCAGACCATTTCCATGGGCGACCTTCTCACCTGACCCAGCAGGTCCTCAGGTGGCGGTAGTACGTCCATCGCGTTCGTGTCCATATTTTCGATAAGTCATAGCATTCCTAATAGGCTTTATGTGCGTTTTCCAGAATGCCGTGCATATTCCAAAACCAGTTTAGGAAGATGATGGTGGGATGCATACGGTGGCTCCCAGACGTCTACTTGTCTGCGCCGGAGGCCTTCAAGATGGTCGGGAGAGGATGAGACACTCTCAGCGATCCCGCCACGAGGTAGAGCAGGCCGTAGACTCTTTCATAAATGGTCGTGAGGACCTGTGGTGGACTCTTGTCGTCGGGCGCTGAAAGTGCGCCCTGAATCTCATCCTTGGTCCCGGTCAGGGTCGCGACGCCGGATACTACGAGCCTCGCCAGTTGGGGTTGATCGGTCAGCTCGAGCGTGAAACTGAGAACGAGCGCCTGAGGGTTTCTGTCTCTCTCCGACATCGATACGTTCACACTGTAGTTTGAGGACAAGTTTTCGCTCGCCTTGTCGGAGAGACGTGCGGCATCGACTCTTTCAACGAGGACATTCACTTCGAGCATGTTCTGCGCCCATGTTTGCGAAGGTGTTGATTAAAGGTTATACCGAAAGGTGATATCGGTCCCCAATCCAGTTTGGGTTGCGTCCCCTAGGTCGAGAGAAACGGACGGGCGAGCCTATTCGGTCTTGAACCTGGCGTTGAGCAGGAACTTCTGGGGCTTGGTTTCAATGGTGTCGATAATCAGCCTCTCAGGGATGCCGCTTCTGAGGTAGAGCAGGAAAGTAGCCTCCTCTGGAATCGGGAGCCCTTCGACGGTGTCGAACGACCTCAGCACAGCTTCTGTCTTCGCCATTCTGGGTTTCATCTCCTCTACGATCTGGAAGACGACTTCCATCGCCCCCTTCTCAGAGTCTGCCATGTTGACGAAGAGGCCCCCTACCTTTGACCATCCCTTTGACCTTATGATCTCCATGGTCTTCCCTTCGTCCGACCTGAGCAGTGAACCGATCGTGTTGGAGGACTTGTCATACTCTCTCTCGTAGGTGTCCAGTAATTCCTTCAGGAACAGCCTGACTTCGCTCAGAGAGTAGAACCTAAAGACCCCAGAAACGACGCTCGCCCCGGTCTCAGGAATCACGTCTTGTCGGTCGCCTTCTCACGGTTATGAAGGTTTCCAGCGCTCTCTCTTCAGCCCATGACGAGATAGTAGGACGCAAGAGTTCTGAGGTTGGAGCCGACCACGGCCAGGTAGAAGATGTTTGCGGCAACCAGAGCCACAAATACGCTGACCTTCACGATTCTGATGGCGAGCGGGCGGGGCGCATTTTCCTTCGCGTGCGTGGCGTAGGCCAATGGAATGATCGGCATGTACTTCAGCACAAGCGCGGCCATGAACCCCGGGAAGCTCATGTGGAAGAGACTCGACGCTATTGGGTTCAGTTCGACTATTCGTCCCGTGCTGATCGCTACTAGTGTCGTAAGCGCATCAAGACAATTCAGCATGATGAATATGGAGAGGAGTATCACTAGCCGCTTGTTCAGCTTCGCGGCATCAAATGACATGAGGAACTTCGTCTCTCTCGTCCGCACGGTCTGACGTCTCTCCTTCACCCTAGACCTGAAGCCTTCTAGCATGGCAAGGAGACTACCTCCCGGGACTCCTGTAGGATACCTTTAGGGGTCGAGTCCGCGGATTCAAGGAGAGATGCCGGACGCCTCGCGCTTCTCCCCGAAGCTTCCCTTGAACGCGAACCCCTCTCTCGAAGATCGCGGCTGCAGCGTCAATTCGGCCGGTTCCTTCTGGGCTTGCTTCTCCGCTTGCTTATCCGCTTGTATGTTGTCCTTTACCTCCTCTTTGGGATCCTCCTGGTCGTCGACCTCGTCCCTTCTGCTCTGCTTGAATGTCGACTGTGCCTTCCTCAGCTCCCTGAGGACCCTCTCCAATGATCTGACCCTATTGCCTTCCGACTTTCGCCTCTCGAACAGAAGGCGCCTGAGCTCGGGGGTGCACTCCTCTATCACGGATACTATCGTTGCGGCAGGGAGCTTGTAGAGCGGCCTGGAAATCCTGCTTCCGCTGTAGTCCACCATGACGACGACTGCCTCAGAGACCAAATACGCCTCTCTGCATCCATCACCGATGGCCTCGGGTCTAATGGGGATCGTGGAATCGACTTCGGACTGCAGGGCCTTCATCATGTCCGCGAGCTTCTGCCCGTAGCTCTTCTCTTTCTCGTAGAGCTCGGTCAACATGATGTATTCGCCTTGAATGTCCCTCAGATTGTCCGCAAAGCTGCCCTGTTCCTCTTTTCCTTTTTGCTCTTCTGCCATTGTGTCAGAATTTCCCCCCCGACATTAAAGACATTGTGAAGTCCCAATCTATTTTCCGGGTTCATCTCCCCAGAAAAATGGAGGCTGCGAGCCGGAGGAGGTCAAGTCCCATCGCCAGACCGGGGCATCAGGTTGAACCGCGCGCTTGGCCCCCGTCAGAACCCAGCAAGGACTAGCTGACTGCTCCCAAACGGCATGGATGGACCTGCGGGGAAGAGATCGGCCCAATCTCCTCTGCGAACCAAGGGTTCTCCTCCCATCGAAAGACGCCTGGGATGCAAGTGAGCGAAGTCGCAGATGTGGTGGGAGCATTTCCCTCGACCCTGAAGGTGCGCATCCGGATATGGACTCTGAGTTCGGGTTAGTTCTAGGCAAAGGCTATTTGTGCGAACGGTGCGATTCCTGAACGCATGTCCGAGAATCTTCTGAACCCGGCGACCGAGAAGCCCCTCCATCGTTCGGAGCTTCCTGAGGGGCGCAGGTCACTGCTTCAGATCAGGGTCGACATACTCAGAGTGGTTATGCAGGGTTATGGAAAGCCAACTCAGATAATGTACAAGGCAAATCTGTCCTGGAATGTGCTTCAGAGCCAGCTCAGGGCCTTCCTGGAGACCGGTCTGCTGAGTGTCGAAGAGTATGGTAGCCGGCACAGGTACCAGATAACCCAGGAGGGGGCAGAGCTTGTCCGCTCCTACCAGAAAGTCGTAGACGAGATTCTCGACTAGAGCGTTCTATTCAGGATCTGAGATCGGGCCGGGTGCCTTCGGCCTTGTCTGGGCTATGATAATCCATCATGCGATGTTCCAACTCCTCAGTGGCAACGGGACCTTCAAGTTCAGCGCAGGTCGGATGAATGTGCTTCTGCTTGTTCCGCCAGCGGCATCTTCTCTGCTTTGAAGAACCCGCCTATCCCCGCCGGGCTGAGGATTCTTACTCCGAGTTCGGCCGCGACTTCCCGCGCCCTTTCGCTCGGCCTGCCGCTCAGACAGATCAGGACTCCAGAAATCCCGGTATCCATCTCCTTGATGAATGTCCGGAGGACCTGTATTTCTCCGATTTCCGGATAGAGGTCGAAGCCGTACAGATTCCCCGAGACAGAGGCAAGGAAGTTGAACCTGTGCTCAACCCCAGACGTTCCCACGCGGACAGGCGGCTCGATGACCTCCCACCCCGCCGTGGTCGCGTTTATCTCCAGGGCCAGCTTTTCGAAGTACACGAGTGCTACATGCTCACACGAAGTAGTTAAGCTATAATCCGTATTCTGCCGAATCGAAAGCCCATTTCCTTCTAGAAGGGCAAGGCGATGTATTCCGAATCCATCTCGATCCTAGAGCTTGGTATCCTTCAGCCTGTCCACGTATGGTTCGATGACGTTGTGGGCGGTGTCCCTTACGTAGGTTAGGTTGTCGAGCCTGAGTAGGTGGGCATTGGGGAAGGCCGCTGCGGGTCCGAAGGCCAGATCCTCCTGCCTCCTTCCCGCTTTGTTGACGCTGGCCATACTGAGATAGACTTGCATCAGCTCTTCGGCTATCTTCTTGGGACGCTTCTCCAGCAAGCCACCATCGGCGTATTCTCGAAATGCGTGTGTCCTGTACATCGGCATGGGGGCTACGCTGGTGCCCCCGGACATCTGCGCGTCAGCGTAGGTCACTATCGCCAGTGTCACCGCAGCGTTGGTGTCCAGTTCTGCCCTCAGCGCATTCCTTAGTGCCCGCCTCTTTCTCCACCCCTGCAGAGCCACCGCGAAGCCGGTGGTTGCGAAGGCTATGGCGAGAATCACCACGTACGGAACGACGACATTCTGGAGGAAGTTGAGCGCATTCTGGACCACCTGGTCGTATGGCAGGAGCATTTCTCTGCTTCACGCGAACGGGCCTATCGGTATAAAGACTAGTAGTCTTACTAATACAGATTCCTGGTCGGAGGCGCTTTGGTCCTCATTTCTTCTTGTACATATCTGCGTGTTCGGCCGACTTTGAAACTATTTCTGACAGGACCACTGGGAGACTGGAGAGCAACTCTTCGAGTCTGAGTCTTTCTTCGAATGACCTGGTCGAGTCAATCATCGTCCGCTTGATCGTAAAGCAACTCCAGGCCGTCATGAGGATGCTTGACATCAGCATGAAGACGAGGCGATAGTCGCCCGTCACGCCCGTCTCTGCTGCCAGACTAGCCGCCTGCTTCCTTAGGAGGTTATCCAGACGCCCTTTTCCAGCCTCCCTCTCTGTCTCAGTCTTGCCAGGTCCCACTTCCTTGATAATCCTGGAGAGTTCATCCTGTAGCTCGTCTACGTACTTGGAGAGGTCCACCTTCCCAAGAGAGGCGTCGAAGGTATCGCTCAATTCCTTCCGCCTCGAAGTCGTGGCGCGAGAGTCTTAAACCTTTGAGTTCTCTAATCGGTATTTGGAGGATGTCTCGCGCAGCGATGTTTTCTACCGCGTGCGAAGACGACAACCCTCGGTTCATCATCGGTCCGGCGCTCCTGCCCGTGAGATCTCACTTGCGCCGGCGACTTGCCACGTCGCCGATGCAATGGAGCGTCGGGAGGCCAGTTCCACACTAGTGATAGGGCAGGGCGGCCTAAACTCAAAAACCCTTAAGTCACTTTGACGACGGGCATGGAACGCTTGAGGTTTCTTTCGAAGGCCTGGTGCGCACCCTCGTCCATCGAGAGCATTTGGGAAGCGAACTTGATTGCGAGGCCAACATTCGTATGAGTCCAAGAACAATCGGTTCCCTCCCCCAGGAAGCTGTAAGAAGGCTGGAATCATCAGCCGGGATGGCTCCTCTCTCAAGTCCATTGGTAGTGGCAGGAAAGTCAGGTGTGAAACACAGCTTCACCTTCGGAATGGAGGGCCCTGTCTCAGTTGCCCTTGCGTGTGACGTCGTGGTCTCCGATCCGCCCACTCCGATTGATGAGACGACAGTCCTCTCACTGTTCATAAAGGTCTACGACGTGAATGCCAATAGCGTCATTCTCTGCGCAGTCCCGTCTCTCACTCCCGAAGCGAAGAAACTGGCACTCCGGTACAAGATGGTAATCCTCGAGGCCCTTGACGAGGGGCAGGTTCTTGCCAGACTGCCAGAGGTCCTGCGCAGGTTGTCAAAGGACAGCTAGGTTTTCCTCCGCCCGATTTTGGACTGAAGAGTACCCGCTAAAAGATTGATAAACCAAGACCAATGCGGGAGTCGAGCTGCGCACTTGCTGATCGTTTCGAGGGTTCTGAGAGATTGAACTGCGATTTCTGCGGGCAAGAGGAATCTCTCCCGTTCGTATGCAACTACTGTGGGGGGGCATTTTGCGCCGACCACAGGCTCCCGGAGGCGCATCAGTGCAAGGGAGACCTCACTCAGAGGCGGGCAGTGATAGCTCCACCTACTACTACCTTCAGCTGGTCCGATTCGAGCTACCCAGCCTCCCCGGTGATCAAGCCAGGCAGACCGTTCTCCGAGGTCGAGGTCAGAGACATCATGATCGCCTACCTGAGCTTAGGAGTGGCGTTCTTCATCGCCCTCCGGCTCAGCCTCTTGGCGAATACTCACCTCAACCCCCTTGAGGTTCTCGGGATCGCCTTCGTTGCTGTGGGTCCGGGATTCGTTCTCCACGAGTTGAGTCATAAGTTCATGGCACGCAGGTATGGCTATTGGGCGGAATTTAGAATGTGGCCGTTGGGCCTTCTCCTTGCGCTCGTGACCTCGTTGATCGGTTTCATCTTCGCTGCTCCTGGCGCCACATACTACTCTGGTCCCAATGTCACGAAACAGGAGAGCGGCAAGATTTCAATAGCCGGTCCGCTCACAAATGTGGCTGTCGCTCTGGTCTTCGTCCCTCTGGCAGTCTTCGCAAGTGGCTTGTGGGGTGACATAGGGTTTTACGGTGTATTCTTCAACATTTGGCTGGCTCTCTTCAATATGGTTC
>JBEKJM010000064.1:0-14552 GCA_050011215.1 Nitrososphaerales archaeon | reverse complement strand
CCCGCTACTATCTGGAGGGGACCCTCTGTTGCCTGAATGGCTCTTAATTGACCCTCGTTGAGAGATGGAAAGAGCGTCTTGATCTTCGCTATGGCTTCAGCATCGCCCATCAAAGCGGGGGCTTGGATTTGAGCAGGTTCCAGGGTTTCCAGACACCCGAGGATTCGACCTTGGATATATTATGATTGAGGAGCCTATCCCTCACAGAAGATAATACGGCGTTACTCGTCGGCCGGGACCTCTCGACCTATCACTTCTAAGACCCAAGTTCCCAATGAGATTTCAGATAGGATTAGTCAATGATCGACGCAACGAGGACAGCTGGTCAACTTCCCATGTTCTGAATTCCTTGGGGGACTTCCAGAAAACTTCCCAAGCAGTATTCAACATGAACCTGATCTCGCCGGTGTTGGTTGACAATACTTTCGGGTAGGCTACCGAAAGAGATGATCCCTGTAGACCTTCCAACGAAAGGCGTGCTATGTCTGCGAGAAGAGAGTCTGGATACGCATATTGGTACTCGGAGGGCGGGTTAGACCAAAATTTTGAAATCTCTGCCCACTTGGAATGCATCTTCCCACTCTCAGCTTCGTAGCCTAGGTTCTTGAGGCCGTATTCGAGTATTCTCATTCTCGCTTCATCAGCTGGATGAGTCTGATTCTGTAGCATGTCCAGTTCATAGATGTCCTTCGAGCGTTTCAAGGTTAGGTGTATGTGTGACCAAGCGTATGCAGGGCCTACAGTGTATAGCGCAAATAGATCGCAAAAGAATTCCACGATCCAATTCTTCCATTGAGAATAGCACCGGCTTATTGCAAACTGGATTCCCTGTGGAGCCCCCTCCCTCTTCTTTGTCTTCATCAATTCCGTGTAATATCTGGCAATGGCCATGAAGCAGGAATCAAAGGCCTTCGTCATTGTCTCCAGTCTGAGATCGGCGTCTCTGTTCTCCAACAAATAATGTCCAATCTCATGATAGAGATCTGGCATATGCAAGAGGAATTCCGATTCACCTAGAGGCACGAAAATCACGTTTGTGAAAGGGTGGGAGAAGTAATGTTCGCCCGACCCTCCGCAGATAGCAGGGTGAGGTAAAGGGAGTTTGATTTCACCATGAATCTTGAATGTCAATCGGTTGAGAAATCCTATCTCTGGAGTCTGGTAATACAAAGGTGGAATGCCATAATACTCGACCAGGGCGATCTCCATGCCGCAGACTCTCACGTCTCTGAAGATGTCTCTCAGGTCATTTTCCTCTCTGGTTTCAATCATACTCTCCAGTTCTTTCAGATTCCGAATTTGGTCATCGAGAATCCGAGTGCACCTTTCAGCCAACCCGGCCAGTTCGGAATACTGCAGGGGATACCTGATGAAATTCTTGAGAGCAAGGGAACGGTTGATCTGTTCTACGACAATGGCCTCAAGATAGTCCTTCACGAACGACCTCCTATGCGACGGAACAAGCTTGCGCACTCGGTTCCCATAGCGTCCGCGACATCGTTTAGTATGGAGAGGTCATTAGCTGAGAGAGCGTATTTCCCTGACATCAGTTTCTGCGTGAGCTCAATTATTTCAGTCCTTCTGAGCTGCCACTCCCTAGTTGACCTCTGGCGTAATGTACTTACGAGGAACTGCTCGTCGAATATCGCTGTTCCGGAAAGTGTGCCATTAAGCACCTCCGTTACCGGTTTTAGCACCCGGAGAAGGTGTGCAACCTCTTCTCTGGTCCGATCAGGACCCTGTATCGAACGTTGTCTAAGATAGCGAAGCGCACTATCAAAGTCTCGTAGGGAGTTCGTAGTCTCGTGGAAACGAAAGGAGAATGAACCTAGGTCGCTCATTCGTCAGATCCCTCCTCTTGGAACCTAAAGTTGTCTTCGCTGTATTGACCAGCAATTTCTCTCAAACGGATGTCATTCATCTTCATTGTAATGGGGAGTCGGGAGCAGTAATCTATCTTGGTCCAAGTCAGGTTAGCGAGAGCAAACACATCTTCGACGATTGTGGCGAGTTCCATCTTCCCTCCGATTTTCGTGACCTGAATCGGCTTGGCCGTTCCACGATATCTGAAAGGTCTCCCGGTAGTGCACACGTAAGCATCGTTATGCACGATAACGTATTCTCCAACCCATGGGTTTTCCGTACGCTCTTGCAGGAATCCTTGGACGGTTTCCTGCTCGAAGAACCGCACAGGAACCCTTGACGACTTCTTGATTTCGACGAAGTTGCAGTTGAAATTACTCGCCAATATGCCTTCCCTTGAAAGCTGGTTCAACGCCTCCGTTATGCCCTTCATTTCTTGTGGGAAGAAACGGCCATCACGATGAATCGTAATGTCTGAGGGACTCTTTTTCGCAGTCTGGAGTTCGTCCTTCAGCAGCTCATACACTACTGTCTGAACCTGTCGCGTTCCCAGTTGCTCTTTCTGGTCCGAGGTACTGGAGGTGAATCGGAAGGTCTGACCATTCTTTGAGACGTACATGAATCCTGCAGTATTGTTCTTGACGTCTATTCCGATCACTGCATCTGTATTGAGTGGCCTTGCTAAAGCGAATGGCCAACAGTTGTTGAGGAGAAGAATCTTGTTGAGCGCGACGTTCCCCAAATAGCCTCTGTAGCGTTTGGTTGTCCGTTCATCAGTTGCCACCGTCCATTGCGTTTGACCATCGGCGGAGCCCGTTGCGACGTAGCTGGCCCTTGGGATTTCGACGTGCGCGACTGATACTTGAATGTCCTTTTTCCTCAACTCGCGCATCAACATGTTGGTGAGTTCGTCTTCCTTGTCGGGTCTCCTAGGATTCAGTCTTGGGATGAGCACGAGCCCGTAACCAGAGCTGAATAGCCCCCCTCCCGTGGATTGTTCGACCGCATCCAAAACCGCCTTCGCAAATGGGTAGATTGAGGTGCCGACGGAATCATCATATTCAATCACTTGGGGGTCCCATCCTCGTAGCCCGTTCATCGGGTAAAGCCTGGTGAATTGATAACTCAGATCCTTAATGTACTGATGACCGAAGGTTAGATACATCGACTTAGGCATGATGAGATATTGGCGGTCGAGATTCTTCCTAACAAAGAAACCCGCCCCAGGATCTAGGAGCAACTTCATCTTTGTGTAGCTAAAATCCTGTAGATTAGTAAGGGTCGTGCCGGTTCCCCCTGTGAAAGAAAGAATTTTCCCCTGACCGAATAACAAGTCAGGGGGAGTTAACCGATTTCCCTTTACAGAAAGCATTTTATCGGAAAAGACTACGCGAACTCCTTGAAACTTCCATCCCAGAAGGTATTTTTGAACCACAAATTCGATTTCCCTTTTACGGACGTGTGGTGGCATTATTGTCGCCGCATGGTGCTCACGAATCGTCGGATGATTGGTCGGGTAAGTCAATCTCAGGAGAGCACTTGGCATATGTCGAATTTGCCCCAGGCTGGTATGATAGGTGAAGACAGAACAATCTCTCGGCAATGTAAGCAAGGCTTGGGGTTTGGGAAAACTCGTAACTTGATGGATGTGATCGAACAGGTTAGTATTTTCAATTCTGACGTTTGACGTGTCAAAGTCGCTTATGCCTTCGATTCGGACTTCGTACCACCTATGGCCGTACTCATATATCGCGTTTCTTCCTTTGTACTTCCCGAACTCGTCGGTGGTAACTCTCGATGGGAGGAAGTACTTGGATGCGTACTTCCGAGTAATATCCACGCTGACAGCTAACTCGTTGGATGGGAGTGCGACGACTTTGTAACTGAAACCGTGATACATACTAATGTCGGTAGATTTGAATTCAGGGTCGGCCTGTTTGTGGAAATATGGCTTCCCAGCAGAGGGGCGCCACAGATTCTGGACATCGTGCAATTGTCCATCGAGGAGGAACTGCAGGAATCTCACCGCCAATTGTGCGTCTATATCTGTCAATGCATCAAAGCTCAGTTGTCTCTCAACAATGGTGGCTGCTACTTCGGCTTCGGTTCCGATAAGGGATACTCGTCCTGGCAGCCCGGAGTACCCTTCTAGTTGAGCAATGTACAACTGCTTGTCTTCTACGAGTTTGACGCAAGGCGATTTGGAAATCTTGCTCAATTGGTCGCTTAGGAGCTGAACATTCATGTCGTACTCATCAGAGTGAGGAGAGATTCCTGATACCTTGTAGAGCCTGTAGCGACACGACAGGTCTTTGAGATTCTCAACTTTGAATAAATTTATGACAGTCACGATGCGGTCGTCCTCCAGCAGACTTTCCTAAAATTACAGGATAGACAAGTTGTAGGCCTGCGGGTTTTTGGTATCGAATCAATGAGCTGTTCAGGTCTAGAAGAACCATTCACGACGTGCCGCATTCGTATGGAGGTCGTGAAGATGTAATCCTCGATCTCAGTCAAGTCTTCGTTCGTCAATGCATATTCGACCTCTTTGTTCCGAAGCAGTTGAAACTCAAGTAGGCGTATTTGTTTTGCATCAACTCCGTCCTTTCGGAATTCCTCAGGGAAGTCTTTGTGCGGTTTGACTCTAGAGAGTGCGTACCCGTAGATGGTCAACTGCAACCTGTGTTCCTTGTAGCGAGGGGCTTCGACTTTCCAATCTACAATCATTGGAGGCTTGTCCCTGTAGAAAACAATCAAATCAGGCATACATCTCACATTGACACCTGCGAATTCCAGCTGTAGAGGCCGCTGACTCAAAACGAGCGACGATTCTTGGCTTATGCCGCTCATTAGGCTCCCCTCAAGGAGATTGGCTAAGGAGACTTTCACCTCTTCTACTGCACGATTAACAATCTCGTCTGAGAGAGGCAATCCATACGCCATCTCGAACAGAGCAAGGAAGTCTGCCTCTCTTTTTGGAAACATCAAGTGCTTCTGAGCCTTGGCAAAACTCAACTGTGCTTCTATCATCTTCAACGCGTGGGCGAGCGTGTCATCCAATGTTACCTTCTCGCGCTTGTTAAGTCGTGGAACAACGAACTGACTGATTGTCTGATCCACAACCTTACCTCTCCACGCGTGAATTGAGTCCAAGTGCTTCAGGATGTATGCCTCCTTCCGATCCTGGTTTGTCGTCTTCGAAGTCGCGAAAGTACTGCCATAATACCACTTCTTCGGGCACTGAGAGAAAACCCTGCTTGAGCTGACAGACCAGTTCATCGTTCTTGCCTTCTGGTCCGAATGAAACGAAGATACTCAAGAAGTTCTCTTTCTTCTTGGGGGGTCAGCTCTTCTGCGCTATCTGATGTCCTGAACACAAGAAGCCGCTTGCCTTTGGGCCCTAACGCTGGATAACCGGAGAGTTCCATGAGGCGTGAATACGAGATCTTGTATGCCTCAGCTAACTTACCCAGAACTGACGGGGATGGCTTGACGATTTTCTGGTTCTCCAATTGGCTAAGGTATGCATTTGAAATGCCGGTCTTCTCCTCAACTTCCCGGAGACTCAAACGGAGGTCGTCCCTCTTCCTTCGTAGCACTTCCCCCAGAGATTCCATAGGGCCTGTGCAAGAGTTCGGTTATTTATTGTTTGCTAAGTCTGTCAAGCACTTTCTTGACACGCTTAGCGGAGTTCGTCACCCTTCAACCCTTCCCGGCACTGCGGATGACTTGCCCGTCCCAAAAGAGCCATCAGCAACCCCGTTACCCGAATCAAAGGTCTTTCGAGCGGCCGGGGAAGAGCGATACTGGGGACAAGGTCGACTCCTCGCAAGTGGTGCTAAGGAACACCAGAGTGAGGCGCAAAGCAAATCTCCAAAGGATCATTTTATCGCAAGGGCTAGTTGACGATGCAGGGTAGATTATTATTACAAGCCGCAGGACAATGGAAGACCCGAACCAGCGGTACCGAAGGTCGTTCGGAGTCCAAGTTCGGAGAATAGCGCCAGGGAGCTTGAGGCTAGGTCCTCAGAAAAAGTTCCAAAAAAAACACAGGGAAAAGGAGAAGAACAACCGCAACGACATTTCGGTCGCGATTCATTGCGCCTCCCCTCGCTCGTTGAGGCCCTTGCGAGCCTGCGAGACATTTGATTCGTATCTAATCCGTCTTCGTACCACTCAAGTATTTTGATAACGCCTCCAGCTCGGAGTCATGCTCCCATTCAGACTTGAGGTAGCAAAACTCGTTCACAAGGAATCTGGGGTCATCTATTGCCCGTCCTAAACTGAGCCAAGCCCGTCGTTTATACTTGTATTTCTTGAGAATCCCCAAGTTGATGACTTGATTTCGCATGTTCACTCTTGAATTGGCTGCAAGGAACGAAATCCCGCAATCTTGGTAAACTAGCGTGACGTCATGCCTTTCGTGATCTTTTGCGGTCAATTGCGTTACTTGGTTTATCGCGCCAACGAGTTCCGCCCTCCTTTCTTCGTCGAGTTCGAGCAGAAGGATTATTGCGGAAGTGTGCCCATTGCCTCCATATGTTTGTAGCGTCTGGAGTATGTGCCTGAATTCCGGCCTGTCCGGAGCTCTCAGCGGAGGAGTTTCATACTTTATCCCGATGCTCTTCAGGTACTCTCCATTGAGTTTCTCCGCAAACCCGGAGAGAATCACATTGCTTGCATTCTTCCACTCTGGCGGAAAAGGAAGTCCGTGCATCAGATAAGCTCCAACATAGTCCAATTCGTCGAAGCTGATCATCTTGCCGTAGCATTGTATCCGTCGCTCCAAGAAGTGTATGAACATGTAAGGGTTAGAAATGTAGTCACAGGCGATTTCCAGATCAAGAATGCTCACTACCCATGGATACGGGTCATCATGGTCCTTCTCAAGCAATCGTGTAATCTCTGTAAGGAGCGCCGAATATGACTCTGAGGTAACGCAGACAATGTAGATTGCGGCGAAGTCGTTTCTCTTCAGAACAATGTTATCGCCACCTTGCGTGGTGAATCTTGCTAGCTCGCCGCTCTCGATATACTTCTTAGTTCGGATAGCCTGGTTGTACGCGTCTTGGACTGCACCCGAGAAATCGCGAATGATTCGATCGTAATTCCCCAATTTGGCAGATGCGGTAAGCCTTTTCGACTTTGACTCGACGATGAGTAGCCGGTCGTCGAATGTTACTAAAATGTCGGTCTCGAATTGGTTCTCGTCACCGTACCTTAATGAATGGTGAACTCGGTCTTTTCCGAAGACCCTTGAAAAGAATTCTGATGTCTTGCCCTCTTGAAAGTCTCCAATCGACCTTTCAAACTTCGGTGCGTACTCCTCATCCTTTATGAGGTCATAATACATCGTACGAAGCGGTGCTTGATAGAGCAGCTGCGGGACAGGCAAGAACAGTGAATTGCCCATCAAGATGATGGGCGTGGCGTTTAACTCATTGAATTCTGTGGGCGAGTCGAAGGCAAGATTCATTTCGCCAAAATGACGGGCAAATCTCGAAATAAAGGCGTCTACCAAAGGCCTACGAAATCTAGTCTCGAGTTCGTCACGGGGAATCTGCAGTATGTTTGGTATCGTGCTCGCACTGGATAGGAACATATCATCTAGGTCCTTCCTCCTCATTCCGTCAATCATGCTTCTGAAGTCGTTTGGTGAAATACTTCCTGAGTTGAGCCCCTTGTATACCTCCGGAATTTCACAAAGCGCATCTTTGAGATTGGCAAGGTAGTCATTTACTGACTTCGACGCCAGAAGAAAGAGGTGCTGGAAGAATTCCGATATCTGCTCGGCAGTAAGGCCGTAATGCTGTCTCAGATAATCGTCGTGCAGAGAATACTTCTCTGTGAACGTTTCCAGTAAGCGGTGGGGGTACCCTTCTCCTCTCGCGTAGTGGAAATAGGCAAAAACAGAATGTGAGAGTCCACTGCTGGATACGTCGGTCTCCTTTGTGAGAGACGCAACCCTCTCTAATTCCGCAATTGTGTAACTTTGGCTGATTTCGAAAAACAGATTCTTCAGAGACAAAATTTGTTTTGAGTTTGGACGCGCCTTGGAATGAGTTCTTTCTGGCATTTTTGAGTACAACCCGGCTACATACTCCAGCGTTGCCTGGGAGTTCAAGGGATCTCCAATGGTCTCCTCCGCGAACATCTGCCAGCAATCGAGCGAGAGAACCGTCGTCGTTGTTATTGGGTCGAATTCAGCTAATATTGACTTGAATCGCATTAGAAGTGACTGTCTTGAATCTTCCATTGGCTAGGTCGTTTGACAGGCAAAACCAGATTGACTATTATATCTCGTTGTCTGTTGGCCGAGCAAGTTCGCTGACGACCACGTTATCAGACTTGTTACCTCAGATTTGCTAGCGAGGCAGTCCCGACATACCCTCCACTGCTGGACACCCCTGTTCGGGTTAGCCCAACAGATTCAGCAGGTATGTTTCGGCCCAACCATCTTTCGCGATGATAGGCTCAGGGGAATCTTCAGCCCATCTGGCTGGTATTGGCTCACGACCCTGGTCGTGGGCACCTTCCCTGAGTCTAGGTTCTATTCAGAACCCGCACAGTTCTTTCATTCAGGTTGCTTGTCCAGTTCCCTCAGTATTTCGCGGTGCAGCAGCGCCTCGGCCCTCTGCCTGACGTCCTTGGAGAGGTAGAGCACTGCACTCTCGCTAGCGCGCACATCCTTTCTCATGAGTGCGACCGCTTCATCGTACCGTCCCAGCTTGAGAAGCCTGTTCAGCTCGTCGATCAGCTGTCTCTCCGGCTTGGCCACCGGTCACTTCACCGCCGTCTTCTGGGTGGGGAACCGGTTCAGGAACCGCTCTTTGCTGATGCGGTAGTGCCAGCCGTCCAGGATGGCCTCCTTCTCCTTCCTCAGCTTCTCGATGAAGCGCGCGCGCGCGCTGACCTCAACGGCGGCCCCGGTGCCTTCCAGTCCATTCGCGACCCTTGCCCCGTGTGTGGCGGGGCTGACTTCGACGTACGCATGCTGGACTAGCCGGAGGGTTGAAGCTGCTGGCCGAAGTAAGTTGTCGATATTGAACACACCTACGGTTAAAGAGTCCCGTCAGGACAGGAGTGAAGTTGGCGGGGGGTGAGTGACGACGACGCAGTTCAGACGCATGAACTGCTAATCGCTCCTAGGGACATCCTTCTACCAATCGCGACGTTGATGGGGTTAGTCCTTGCTGCCGTCGGATACCTCACAACCCTCGGCCTGAAGTCGACTATAATGGTTGTCGAGAACCCCGGTTCTGTCGGGTCTGGACATGAGTTCTGTGCCGTATGGTGACGTAACACGGCTAATCGGTATCCTGTAGTCGGGAGCTGACAGACCAAGAGAAACGAGAAATGTGCACTTTCCGAGCCGCTTTTGGGTACATTTTCGTGCCGGGCCCTTCCGGACCTGAACCCTCATGCCCTCCAACGATGATAAAGCAGTGACCGTGGCGTTTTTATCTCCGGCCTCGCGCGCGCGCGCCCGCCCGCTACCACCTCAGGAGAACCATGTCGTCCCTCGCAGAAATGACCGTGGGGCAACTCTGCAACTGGGTCGAGGAGAGGTGTGAACAGTTGAAGTGGAAAGCCCTAACACCGCTTCATCCCTCAGCTATGTAGAACGCAAAACTTCAGTCTACTGTCAAATAGGGAGTTGAGGCCTCAATCAGTTGCCAGGGCTCAGCCACGTTTCGTACCACTGGTTTCCGCCACCAGCGATAGCACCGGTCTGTACATCCTCTAGATTGTGCACGATGTACCAACCTTTGACGTTATTGCCGCTAGCGTTGAAATTCACGCAGGTCCCGGGGCCGTTTTCATCGCAAAGCATTCCAGTCAAACTTACGCAATTAGTGCAGTTGTTGTTCGTGTTGGCGAAATGTGGGGGTTGGCAGTAAATGCCATCGAAGCCGATGCCAGAGCATTGTGGGAGAGGCGGAGCTTCGAGGACAGAGTAACCCCAGGTCTGCTGAGCATGTGAAATGCAACCGATAAACTCCGTGAAAGTGTTGCTGCCGAGGGACCAAGTCTCCGCCCAATCATCCACTTGCGGTTGCAGAGAACACAAGGCGCCCACATATGTTGTCTCAGTGATAGTCTGGCCGGTAACCCCATTCATCCACGAAGGAATGGGAAAGTAAGCCGCCGGTGAATTAGATTCGATGTCCTCGACGAACAGAGCATACCCGTTGGTATTATGCGGAAGCGTCGAAATCTTGTAACCAGCCCAGCCGATGCCACCTTGGACCATGTCGGTCCCTCCATTGTCCACACCTGCCCCTGTCCACTCACCGAATGCGCAACACGCTGGCGTTTCGGTTGTCGGGACGGAGAGCTGATTGGGGAATTGGATGCTTCCGTACACCTTCCACAACGACCAGTAACCGTTGTAGCACCAGCCGAGGAGAGAGCCGGCGCAATCTTGAGCAGCGTAGCCGCCCCACGCCGGTGATGACGACCAGGCGGGCGATGACGACCCCTGGTTGGCTACCCCCCATGAAGGTCTAGTAGTGGTGTCATTCGTGAAGTACATTTGTTCGATTTGTCCCGTGCCATTGTTTACTTCTGCAGTGATGTAGGCCATACGGTTTGGCGAGAAGTAAGTTATGAATACAGTTGGAGTTGTGTTAGGTCCTGTCATGAAACCGAAAGAGCTGCCAGGAATGATTCCATATGATGTTCCATTCGAGAGCGCTTTGAATTGAGGGGACTGTTCAACGGCTGCTGCCAAGTTACTTCCACGGATTGGAAGATTTACAAGGTTTGGGACGCCCGGCGTCACGGAATTGTTGGCTGCTTTGATGGGCGAAGGAACAGCTGATGTGACGAAGAGGATTGAAATGACGATTGCTGAAAGTACCAGTTTCTTCGCAACCGTGTCTTTGCCGCTCAATGCGGCACTTAACGTGGTCCAGAGCGGATTTTAAATTACTAAACCGGTTCTTTTAGTAACCTCACCGACCACTAACCAGTGCTCTCCGTTTAGGGAACCCTATTGTTCCAGCCAATAGCTTTTTCACACACATACGTACACGAGTAGAGGGACTCGTCAATGGCCAGTCGGGACGATGCAAGGGAGGAACTTGAGTGGAGTAACGAGATAGATCCAGAAGACGTCATCCTCGAGTCCGATTCCGTTGACGAAGCTAAATTCGAGTTGATATGCGGGGAGCTCGGAAACAAGAATGGAAGGAGGATTCTGAAAGAGATAGCTAACGGCGTCAACACCTCTACTCTGATTGCGGAACGGACAGGCCTTACTCTTCAAGACGTTCTCGTTCATTTGGACAAGCTTGTAAGAGCAGGGATGATAGAGAAATCTGGCAAGCTGCCATCCCTCAGGGGCAGAAGAGCGAGTGTCTATCGAATTTCTCACGTTGCCGTACTGCTAAGCCCGAATGAAACTGCAAACGTTTCGCACTTGAAAGAGTTCCTTCGGAGGAAAGCACTTGCGTCTGTGAGAAGAAGAATGCTAGCAACTACTGGACTGACAGCCGTTATCGCAACTGCGCTCTTTACTGTGTTGCTCCAATCCCTTGCCACTCGCAAGATTGCAGAAGGAACGTACGGTACAGTGGTCACGATTGAATACGCGGCCGCCTTGCCTGTGGCGCTCGCAGTCGTGGGAATTGCTGCACCCACGGTCTTTCTGGCGCTCAGGAAATTGATTCGATCAGTCTTCTGACAGATTATCCGCGGCAGACCTGCTGGAAATCAGCGTTGCCGTACACCGAAGGGAGGCGGTCCGATCGCCGGAAAGGGTATCTGTCATCAATTGAGTTTCTAGTCATCTCGGTCTCATCCCTCAGTTTCTCGAGTTCGTCGCCCCTCCGGAACGCCACCCCCGTATCGAACGCGAACCCGCACGTGCCGCAGTGTTCTGCGTCATGGGGGTTCAACGCTGTGCCGCAGAGGCGCATCATGCACAGTTTGAAATTGAAGTACCAATGATGTTGGTTTATCATGTCTAGCGATAGCTAGCGCGCGCGCGCGGTTCGGCAGGGTATGTAGAGGACTATCAAGAGGCGCCTAACAGTGATGTGAAGTACTACTCAAGGCTCTTGGACCGAGGCTTAGGGTTGGTCACTTGCAAGAAGTGCAAGGTCACGGGCCCGCTCAAGGAGTTCAAGAAATCCGGGAAGCCCGCCAGCGCGACCCGGGATGACATTCCCGTCGGCAGGCTGACTCCTCGTGCGAGGCGGTTGTATCGGGAGCACATTGATGAAGTGGAATACACCACACGGGCAAAGGAGGAGAATCACCCTTGAAAGAAACGATTTGGCGTCGAGGTAGCGCGCGCTCTTAGGGCAGAAGCTAGCAAATCAACCATCTCTGTCATCTCCTCGATCACTGAGAAAGTGTCAATCAACCTTATCTAACAATCCCTTCTGTCTTGGGCTGTGCAGAAATTCAAGTTTGACGCACGATTAGGCCCGACAACCGAGAACACAGACTTCTACAACAGCTCATGGAAATACTCATTCGTCCACAACTACAAGGTTCACTACAAACAGAGTGTCATTCAAGCTCTTGCCAACAAGGTCGATATCTCTCTACCGTCGAGTACCCCTCAAATGCCGTCCACTCAACAAGTAATGGAAGAATTCAACCAGAGGATGCAGATGGGCAATGTAGCCCGCAACGCAGTCCGAAGGTTCAGCCAAGTCTCTTACCATGTTACCAACATCGAATACAAGGAGTCATTCGCATTCTACGACGCTCAGACAGCACCAAGGGCCCCACCAGCACCACCCCCAGCTCCAATGTCTGCCTGAGAAGCTACGATATCGGGCTGCAGGTGCCCATCGTAAACATAAGACTCTTGGAGGGCGAATCCATTGCTAATCGCTGTTCGTTCGGCTTCTCCTACATTCTCTCCAACGAGGGAGGGGACAACCACATGTTCAGAAGGGTACAGGTAGTTGATGATGGGTTGTGCGGCGACGGTCGTCAATATTCCGAGTACAAATGATGACAATAGGAATACCCAAGTCTTCCTTAGTCTTCTGTTGCGACCTGCGGATTTAGTCTCGCCATTTGTCTTCATAGTGAGCCTTGCCTCGGGGATCTCGAATCATGGGGAAATTGTGTCCACGTATTCAGCCTAGTCATTACAGGGGGATTGGGCAGGTATTTGAAGAATGGTGACGCGGCGCGCGCGTCCCCGAGTACGTGTCCTGCGTGAAGAACCTCCCTATCGCGGGTCGTAGAATCTCACCCCGAAGTAGTAGGGGCGGTGGCGCTGTCATAGGGCCTGCCGATGTACATCAAATGTGATTCCATCATGGACTCCTGAGGTCGAGAGCGGAACCGGCGGTCTGAACGATCAATAAAAAACCATCTCGATGGTGTTAGCCACCGGAGTACTTCAGAGGCTCGCTTTCGCGGTCTTTTGCACCAACCAGGAGTACAGATTTACGCCCAATGCTGCGTTCTTCGGATTCCGAATAAAGACATAAGGCTTCGTTTGATCAGCAAGGAGAATCTCAATCCGAAACCCGAGGAGAATCGATTTCTTGATACTAACGCTTTTGATTCTGGGGTAATCGAATTCAATTTGAATGCCCCTCCCAGTCAGTTTGGCGTAGCTTTCGTAGAACGCTGCCCTTCGAACGCGGGGGGCGGCGCTCCGCCAGACAGTCGTGAGCAGAAGAAGACTGATGAGGATGAGAAACGCCGGATGAGAAGGCTCCCGTGGAGTTACGACGAGCGTGTACACTGCTGCCAAATCTAGGGCAACTATGCACGCAACCCACACAAGCCAAGCTCGCCCAATCGAGTAAACGAATATTGCCTTCGACATCACATCCGAGTTCGATGTTTCCATGCAATCAACCGGCTATGGTATGGAATGCCCCGTTAAGCCAATCTGGCAGCAAGAAGAATCCTTGCGAGAACGCTCCCACAGCTCCCGAACCTGTCGAGCGTCCTTGATTCTTGATGAGATAACCGATTGTGAACCCAGCCCCGAGGGCTGTTGGGACAATTAAGAGATAGGGAGCGACCGTGGCGATAGCGCTACCTCCGCCAAGTGTCAGAGGGATTCCGACTGTCCCCGTTGTCGCAATGGCGATTTCCGAGTTCTGAGTCACCGCGTTTGTCGCAATCCAAGTGAAAGCTCCCGTTAGGAAAGTAGACAGACCAGCAAACAGCGCAGCTCCAATCCATGCGGACCCAGAACATGGGCTAGTGACCGTAGTGGCTGTCGTGGTGGTTGTCGTAGTGGCTGTCGTGGTGGTTGTCGTAGTGGCTGTCGTGGTTGTAGTTGTGACTGTCGTGGTGGTTGTCGTGCTCACGGTGTCATCATCTTCCGATGAAGAGGACCACAGACCATTCCACCAGTTATTGATATCGCCGGCCCATGTGAACGGGTTCCACAAATTGTGTCCCGTGGGATCTGAGAGCGTCATCGGGTCGTCTGCAGCGTAGATGTACCTGTTCAAGGTGGTAGGGTCAGATGGGTCTCCCGAGTGCGTGTCCTGCGTGATGAACCTTCCGATGGCGGGGTCGTAGAACCTCGCTCCGAGGTAGTAGAGGCCGGTGGCGCTGTCGTAGGGCTGCCCGATGTATCTGGATGTCTGGACCCCGGAGGCGCCGTAGGTCTGCCCGAACGGGGCGTAATCGCTGCTGAAGGTGTCGGACCCGCCGCTCGACCTGACGACCCTCACGCTGCCCAGGCCGTCCGG
>JBEKJM010000063.1:0-8579 GCA_050011215.1 Nitrososphaerales archaeon | reverse complement strand
TGGTCGGCGAGGCGGGGCTGAGGCTCGAGTCGATAGGCAACTATTACGGGACCGATGGCTTGACGGTAGGCGACCTCCCAGAGATGAAGATCTCCCACAATGACGAAGGCTCACAGAGCGAAGGAGCCCTGGTGATGTTCTCCAGGATACCGACCATCGTGATCGTCAGGCAGGAACTGAGCAAGGCGGGGCATCAGTACTTCACTTTCCTGACGCGAGAGGGGTGCGGGTTCCTTGCCGAGTACTTGACCCAGAGGATCAAGTCAGGCGAGAGGCTCGACCCATCGTCGCCGCTCCTAGCTCCCGATGAATACCACAACTCCCGCAGGAACCTGTTCCTTCGGACGACTCTGGTGAGCAGGCTCATACGGTACAGGCTGAGGAGTTGCAGAATAGCGGCTAGGCCCTATGACCTGAGGTCCTCTTTCGACACCCACCTCATGCTTGCCGAAAGCAACGGCGTGATAATCAGGGACTACAGGGTATTCTTCATGGGGCACAAGGGAGACATCGAGCACACTTACACCACGAACAAGCGAGTGCTCCAGCCCAACGTTGTCGAGGACATGCGATCGAGCTTCGCCAAGGCTCAGAGGCACCTTCAGAGCGCGGAGTCCATCCCCGAGGGTCCGAGCCTGAGGGATGAAACATACAAGCGGATGCTCGTACTTGCAGGATTCACAGAGAAGGAGATCGTCGAACAACGGCTGCTGGAGGTGGATGACGACCAGGTTGCTCAGAAGGCGAGGGAGAAGCTCTTCTCATCGGTCTTTGGAGAAGACAAGGGGCAGAAGATAGTCCCGCTCGAGAGGTTGGAAGAATACCTCTCCAAGGGCTGGAGGTGCGAGCACGTGTTGGAGTCGAGAGGGCAGGCAATAATCAGCCCCCCGACTCCATCTTAGCCTCGCCGGGGAGGGACAGGCCCACCAGCCGCAGCCAGACGTCAAACTTGGCGGCAAACTCCTCTCGTGACACTTCATCCCTCTCCGACATCAACACTTTGAAGAGCGGCGTTCGCTCATCAAAGTTCTTTGCTACAAACTCCCTGAGACTTCTCAGGTTCACACCTCCGGGTAATTGAGCATACTGCATTCGGAAGCCCCAAGACAGAAGATGCTATCGCAATATAAGACGCCGAGGCGCGCGCTTCCCTACAGCTTTCTCAAGTATTCCGAGAAGAGCGGATGAAAGAGGCTGTACCTCCCTCTCTGATGTCGTATCAGCAATTCCTTCTTCTCCAGTCGCGAGAAAAGCTCTGATGGCTGTTTCATGTCGCTTGGTGAAGCAAACTCTTCTCCCGAGTTGGCCATCTTGACAAGCAGTTGCCTTTCCTTCTCCGACGCTGTCCTTACCTTTTGCCCGAAAATCGTACTCCCCAATGATTCCTGAATCCCAGGCCAGCATTTCTCGAAGTCGCGCAGTCTGACCCTGTCGACGGAACCAAGCATCGTAAACATCTCGTACATTGTGAACATTATCAGGTAGGGATGCCCTTCAGTCTTCTCCGCTATCTCCTCCAGCACCTCATCATCGACCTCCATTGACTGGTTGGTGGTCGACAATCTCTTGTGGACGGCTTCCTTGGTCTCCGCCGTGGTAAATGGTTTCAGCTCGAACGGCTTGAAGAACCTAAGCATGGGTTCGGCGATGTCGGCGATCTCAGTGAAGAGGCCAGAGTGCGCAGTGGTCACTAACGAGTAATTGCATCTCTGGTTGACTAGCTCTTGAAAGGTTGACCTCAGAGTCAGGTAAGGAGATTCATCCTTTCGGATGGGAAAATAGTGCAGGTCGTCCAAGAGAACGAACGCGATCTCTGTACCTGCAGGTTTCAAGTGGTCGTGCCAGAGACGTTTCAGGGCCGTGAGTAGGTCTGGTTGGCTCCTTTGGGCCTTCCTTTGGGCCGAAAGGATTCCGATATTGAACTGTGGTTCCCACTTCGCTATCTCGGACGATATCCTCGCCCTGATTGTGGAGGTCGCGTTGATGCTTGGTCCTACAGTCGACAGAAAGCTGGAGGTGAATGCGTCCCAGCTCCTGCAGGTCTGAGGGGAAAGAGTGCGTTCAATGCAGACGCAGCGGATCTCTCGCTGAAGTTCTCCGAGTGCGATGTCTCTGAATTCGTAGATTAACGATGTCTTTCCTAGCCCCCAACTTCCGAGTATGGCGTAGTTCAGGGGGGCAGGATGTCTCAGTTTGGCGGAGTTGATTGCGGTCTTGCGGAAGTAGTCGACTTCTGCCTTTCGGCCGGCAAAGTAATCTGGTTGAGCTGGCTGCTGTGGGGAGAACGGGTTGAGCATGTTATTTTCGTTATGATTGTGATTTCCCATGCTCTCACTCGTTCAACCTGTACCGCTGAATCTTCGCAATTCCTCGACAGGTGCGATGGATGAGCCGGCCTCCGTAGTACATGCCCTTCCCTGGGTACACCTTGAGCCCGCATATTGCGCATGTCTTGTATGCCGTGTTATTTTTGTTATGATTGTTATTTTAAAAGGGTTCCGTGTGAGTCTGTCGACTGGCAGGCTGGCTGGGCATTACCCATGGGAGGCCATCTTATCAAATGGCGCAAGGACTTCTCTCTGATGGTGGTCCTTCAACGTGAAGAAACCAATCGTGGCCATCCCGAGCTCACAATCGATAGAGTGACAACCACAAACTGGAGAAGTTTGCTTACGTTTTCCAGCTCTGCAGGTGAAGGGTTTTAGGCGAGACACTGTGAGAAGAAGCCGTAGATGCTCGAAGCCACACCCGAACGCCTTCTCGAGTCAGAGAGCAGGCCTCTTGACGACCACGTCATTGATTTCCTCATCGATCACGACAAGGAAGAGCCCTACCTAGACTTCAAGGAAATCATCAGCATCGCAAAGGACTATCCCTTCTCTGAATTAGCGAAAGATTTCCTTGCTTTTCTCAACTATGGGGGAGGATGGGTACTGCTTGGATTTCGAGACAAATCAAGATCACCCGTTGAAGAAGACAAGAACTGGAATCGGCAATATGTCCCGGTTGGCCTCCGCGCGCGCGCGCGGCCCTCTGGAGTTCGTCCAGTTGTTCAGGTCTCATTTGCAAGGCCGAATCGACGGGCAGGCGGAATTCGACCTTAGGGGTGTCCAGCAGTCTCGCGAGTCTGCCGTGTACCTGGAAGGCTGAAACTTTGAGACCGCCACGGACCTTGTGAAGCTCCATTACGTACTCGTTCAGCCGGTCCCTGAGTACGATCAGCTTCTGGTATTGCTCTGTAATTTCAGGCTCAATCTTCACATTCTGCGCCTGGGTCAGAGTCTTGGCAAGCTCTTGCACCACCTTCAGCTTGTCACTCTTGTGACTATGGACTTCAAGGCAGGCGAAGGACAGCCCGGCAGCTTGCAGCCTTCGGTTGACGACCTCCAGAGCAGCCATCTTCTCACTTACGAACAGGATCTTCTTCCCGTCCCTCAGTCCTTGGGAGATCAGGTTCGCAATCGTCTGCGATTTTCCGGTACCTGGCGGGCCTTGGATCACAAGATTCTGGCCGCGGTGAAAGCGCAACAAGACCTCCATCTGGCTGGAGTCGGCGTCCAACAGCGGGAAGAGTTCCTTCGGGTTTACCACCTCATCCAGATTGTCGGGGACTTGGATGTCGTCCCCCGCTGGGAGTGCAGTGGCTTTCGCCAACGCGCTGATGATGGGTTGATGGCACCCGTCCTCCCGATGGTCAGTCAGGTCATTGTACATGACGAACTTCTCGTAGGTGAATTTTCCAAGTCTCACGCTGCGCACTACCTGCCAGCCTAGGTCTTTGGTCACTCGTTCGGCTTCGTCAAGATAAGCCGAGACTGATCTAGCATCGAGGTCGTCTGGAAGGTCGGGCAAAGAGATTCCGAACTCTGTCTTTAGCTTGAAGAGGAGCGCAGGATTGACTACCACATCTTCTTCGCTGAGTTTCATGAAGTACGGGTCGTCCACCGACTTTCGGTCCAGTCCAACGGGCACAAGGATTATCGGCGCCAGGTACTCGTCTCCTTCCCCCTCGGCGGATGGCTTCTCGTTCCACTTCAGGAAACCGGTCGCCAGGAAGAGGGTGTGGGTGCCCTGCTCTTCTTGCGATGTCATTTGGTCTCGCCTCAATCTGCCTAGCCTTCGCTGCAACTCTGCTGTGGGGAGGTTGGTTTCGAGGTCGCCTTTGCGTACTGATTCCTCAGGTTCGGAGACAGGTTCAGGGGCCGAGGCCTCCAAGGTGAGTTGGTCGTAGACGAGCATTGGGAAGTCCAAGGAAGCATCTTTCCCGACGAGCGCGTCCACGATCTCCTGAAGGCTGGGTGATGTGATTTCGACCTGCCTTTCCGCCTGCTTCTCCTTCAGGAAAAGCAGCCTGTTGCGGTGAGACAGGTCTATCAGGTCCTTCTTCCATTGATCTATCTTGTCGAAAACCGGCTTGCAGTCAACAGAGACGGAACGATTCGAATCTCCATTGATGCCTCCCGCCTTCTGGCGGCTTTCTGCCAAGCCCTGTTGGTTGGAAGTAGGCTTCTTATTTGCTTAGTTCTCTTCAGTCGCCAACGACGCTAAAAAGCTCCAACAGCTGCCTCTGCTCCCCGTTCAACTGTAGAATACCCTTGCTTCGTGGATAGATTTCTGCTGCTTCCCAGACTTCGTTTCTTACACTCGTGGCAACCCCAATCCTCACACCCCGTTCTCTCAACTTGTTCATCAAATCGTCTCTTTCGAAAAGATACGCTGAGTCAATCATCCAGGGTCGTTCTGTTCCTCGCGACGATACCCCTTGCATGCTAGAACCGGCGAGGACAAGATAGTAGTCCGCGCCCCCTGAAGGGTTCAGGTCGAGGAGATTATCGCTTGTCGTGTACCACTTTATGTTGACTGTCTTCCCTGCAAGCGGACCGGTCTTGAAGACGCCATCGCTCCCCCTAACAGACGCGGAGTGGTACAACTCAATCTCGAAGATGCGGGCCGCTATGTACTCACCAACATGCCCAGTCAAGGCGGGCCTCCCGACGATTTTGGCAATCTTTCTGTCTATGGAGTTCTTGGTTCTGATGAGCCTTGCTAACTCGGTGAGTTCTTCACTCATGACCCTGACCTGATACTCCCGTTGCGCAGTTTCGGTTATTAAACGAGAGAACCACCAAATGTCGCCGAGATAGGACTAGTTGAAGGCCACAACTCTTGTGGTTCTCCTGGTTGCAGCGGCCGTGCTCTTCCCCGAGTACTTCCTGGAAGCACTGGTGTCTTCGCAGTAGCCCGCGCACGCTCGGGCGTAATTCCTCCCGTCACTTCTCTTGCGGATGGTTCCCGCCGCCCCAGAAAAGGAGAAACTTGAACCCGACGAAAGGATTGTCGGCCGACCTTAAGGATCATCGAAGGATCAAGTGAAGGGCATGCCCCTGAAGGTTCGCTCTGTCCCAAAGACGGGTTGATGATACAGGGTAGAGTATTATTACAAGCCGCAAGACAATGGAAGCTTCGAACTGGTGGCACGGAAAGTCGGTTCCGAGTCTAGGTTTCGAAGTGTGATGCTAAGGAGCCTGAGGCTACGTCCTCAGAAAAAGTTTCAAAAAAAACACAGGGAAAAGGAGAAGAACATCCGCAACGGCTGGGTGGGTCTGAGGATTCCGGGGACTTCACTCAGAGTCGATTCTGTTGTCTGCCTCGGCTTCCTTCTTATGCACCCTTGAGCAAGCGCCCAGATTCTTCCGGTCCGCGAATACATCCCACTGGGGCACTCCCCTCAACCGGTTCGCAGCAAACGCCTTCCGATTTTGCTCCCACCATTCAAGAAACGCCGGCAAATGTTCGGCGTTGAGTCTGGAGCGATGGCCCTGGTTCTCGTGACGAATGCCTTCCAGTGAATGTGGAAGGGGAATGGCCTTGTCGCCAAAGTATACGAATTCGCTGGATAAGAGAGCATTCTTACCACTCCCGTCAGTGGTTCTATTCTCTCGCTTATGCACTCCTGGCCTCTGAGGAACCCTCTTCTGGGAGAAGTCATAGATGGAATCTCCTAGCCGCAGTCGCCATCCCCTGCTATCGCGCTTGAGATCCCTGCCGTCAGCCAGTACCACAGGAATCTTGTTGCGCAATTGCTCGCGAGTGTAGCTATCGTAGTCTCTCATCGTCATTTTCCTTGTCACCTTCATTGCATACACAATCTTTCCGCTGTAATCGATCTTGGTAGGGTTCGCCTTGGACCCCAGTCCGACTATCCAGTCGCCTTCGCGTGCTTTTCGTCTTATCTTGGGTTTGCAGATGACAAGGGTACAGGTTCCCCAATAGGGGTTCGGAGCCGCCCCGTCATCATAACGAACAACATAGCTGAAGAGTGTGGGCGTGCTGGTTGAGGGTGGCATTGAGGCCAACGAGTGACTCGGTCAATCGTAGGCGATACCACGAGATATTTGCCTTTCTTCCCAGCATGAACCTTGGATTCGTCTCTCCGGCTTATCTGGTCAGTTCGCCCAACCGAGAGCTGGCTTGGAGTATGTCAGCACTCCAGTCTTCAGGTGCTGTCTCCAGAAACTTCTTGAGGTATTCTATCTCCATTCGACCTTGCCCCAATCTTCTAGATGCCTTTGCAAGGTTTCCAATGACTGCCGCTCGCGCGGGAATGTCAAGCTTAGTGGCGAAAGACTCAGCTTCTCCAAAGAATTCCCTAGCCAAGTCTGGAAAACCGAGCATCCATTCAGCCTCCCCAAGGTTCTTCAAAGCAACACATGCTCTATACGTCTCACCGGCCTCCTTGTAAAACGAAAGCGCCGTCTTCATCTCTTGTACCATCAGTTTCGGCTTCGATTCCATTCGATACGTAACCGCGATGTTCTCATGCAGCACCCCCTTCCACGAGGGATCTGTGTCTCTGAGTTTGAGGCATCGGCCGAACATGATTCGGGAGTATGGGAACATCTGATATCTCGTAAACGCCATTGCCGCTGACTGGAGGATTGACACGACCCAATCACCGTCCCCCTTCGTCAGCTCGTGAAGCAGGACAGATGCTTCAGTCACATCCTCCTCGGTATACTTCAGCGGGAAACCTCTTTCGATGAGATTATGTTTTTCGGGTTCCCGTCGGCTCCTGAACCATTCTATTGAAAGAATCGAGAGCACGTGGGCGTGAAACACTTCGAAGATGTACGTCATCTCCGCTAGCTCCCTGGCGAGCAGCTTTCCCAGCTCCGAAAAGTCACCTATCTCGAGCATCGTCTCTGAGCACAACTTTCTGAAAGCGAGCATGTCCTTCACATGCTCAGGTGTGACGTCGGAGATGGCTGAGTTGAGAACTATCCTGCCCCTTAGTTCTGGGTTGGAGTATGTGGCCAGCCTGTCCAGCGCCTGAAACTCGGCAACCTTCTCAGGATTGTTCAATTCAGCCTCTCCGTATGGTGAGAATACAGTCGAGTAGTTCGAGAGCCGACTGTCGACCCTCTTCCTCCCACGATGCGCTTGAGGCAACTCGGAAAACGTTTCTCGGTAGACATCTCGGAGGAGCCCTTGCACCCGCTTCCTGCTGTAGTACGGGGGCTGACCTCCTTCAGCTTTACTTCCCTCTCCCGCCGTGGCAGGCTTCTCCACCAGCTCGTTCGTCGAGATTCCCGCCTCGTGTAGGATTGAAAGGAGGCTGGCCTTCACCAGCGTCCTCCTCTGGCGCTGGGAGTCCTGACTCGCAGTCACCTCCTGCGTAACGTATCGCATGAATCCGAGAACGAACACCCTCTTTGACATGAAAAGGTCGACGGTACGGGCTTCTTGAATTGACTCTGGGTCGTCCTTGGAATAAAGGACGTCGAGGTTCTTCGCCCCCCACCTATCGAAAGCGGGGACGACGGCCTCTCTCAGCCTTTCCCTCAGCTCATCTTCGCGCGCCTTCCTATCGTCAGCCCTTGCCAATATATCTCTCACTCCCGAAAAATAGGGGGAGGGAAAAGGTTGTGCCCTTTCCCCAACTTCTCTGTTTCACTCCTTCCCCTTTGTCTCCTGGACCTTTGAACCAGAGGGAGGCGGATTCTCCGTATGCTGCAGTGCTTGGTCGGCGTTCAGCTGAACGGACCTGTTGTCCACCGAGGCCTTGAATGCGGGATTGTTTCGATTCATCGAGTTACTCCTCTGGTCGTTTGGCGAGGGATTGTGTTTTCCCATTTTTTCCTCGAGCATATCTTCCAAGCATGAAATGAAAAGGAAATCGGACACAAAACGCGATTTTGGTGAATTTCCCCTTCCACTCGGATTGCAAATCAACTATGTTCTTGAGACACGCTGTTCGAGAGTCCTAGACCCACACAACCTCGGCGCGCTGTATAGAAAGCGTTCGACTCGGTCCCGACACGCCCTCCACCACCGTACACCCCGACAGCGGGTTAGCACAGTGGCTTCAGCAGACGTGTTTCGGCTCAATCATCCTGTTGGATGACGGGCCAACCCCTTCACGTAGAAGGAGCACCCTCGCCCTTTCGGGTTTCGGGATCTTCAGGGGAATCTTCAGCCCATCTGGCTGGTATTGGCTCACGACCCTGGTCGTGGGCACCTTCCCTGAGTCTAGGTTCTATTCAGAACCCGCACAGTTCTTTCATTCAGGTTGCTTGTCC